>JAUSMG010000348.1 GCA_030645295.1 Saprospiraceae bacterium
CCCGGGGCATTCGACGCTGGCACATCGACTATTAATATTGAAGGATATGGTAACAGTTCACAATTCCCATCCTCCATTATTTCGACCAATTTGACATATCACAAAGTACGGTTTGTCAATACTGGCCATGTTAATACAAATAATAGTTTTTTTCATGAAGTAGAGTTTACGCAAGATGGTAAAATTAGTGGTAACAATACCTTTGAAATTTTGTTTTTATCCCCTGGGATATCCTGTGAACTTTCTAGGAACTCCACCCAAACCATTTCCCCCCTCGGTAACTTCATCGCCGAAGGCTTTGGCGGCTTCCCCATCGAAATAAAATCCAACCAACTCGGCACCCAAGCCACGCTACACAAAGACGGTGATCCCGTCTGTCTCGATTTCCTCTACATGACTGACATCGCTGCCACCGGTACCGGCTTCAGCTACGCAGGGGCCAACTCTGACGATGTGTTCAACAATTCCGGCTGGCTATTTCAAGCCTGTCCGCCCTGCTTCTATGAACCGCCGCTTCCCGCGCCCATCCTCGACCCGGCAAGCATCACTACCGTATTGTGCAGTGGACAGGCAAGCCTTATCCTGGCCGACCTACCCTCAGGGTATGAAGCCGTTTGGTTCGATGCCAACCAAATGAATGAACTATACGCCTCAACGGCAAACCTCTTTGAGCCTTTGGTGAATCAATCCACTATACTTTTCGGAGCGTTTCGGGATTTGTCTACGGGCTGTGTAAGCGATTTATTGGAAGTGCAGGTGATCGTGGTGAATGATCCCCCTATAGCCTTGTGTCAGGACATTACCATTACCCTGGGTTCCGGAGAATGTGATACGCCCATCGTTCCCTCCGATATTGACGCTGGCTCCAGTGATGATTGTGGCATCGCCGATCTTGAAATTAACCCCATGGTTTGCCCCATCGGTCAGACCATCGTCACGCTAACCGTAACGGATAATATCGGACAGACCAGTATCTGCACGGCGACTGTAACAGTACTGGAATTCCCGAACCCGATAACTTCTTTGGTGTGTAATGATCTGGTAATCATTTCAGTAGACAACAACTGCGCTGGTTGTCTCAATCCAGAGGACGCGCTCGAAGGAGGACCATACCACTGCTTTGATGATTACATTATAGAAATTGATAAAACCCTTCCTTATGGCAACGGCCCTTGGGTACCTGCATGTGTAGGTTCTATGGACATTGGTAAAACCTATCAGTACCGTGTAACAGACCCGGACACGGGCAACAAATGCTGGGGCAATGTAAAGATCGACGACAATATAAAACCAGTTTGTCAGCCCCCCGCCAGTGTAACGCTTTCATGTGAGGGCTTCGATCCAAGTTTAATGGCATACCCTGCTGTGGTCAGCGACAACTGCTGCCTCGATGCAACAAGAGAATACCAAGGGAAAGTTGGTCTGAGCCATGTTGCAAACTATAGTCAATTTGATACGGTCTGTAACAAGGGGACCCTCAACCGTACTTTCACGGCCTACGACTGTACCGGAAATACCAGTTCCTGCACGCAGCGTATCATAGTAAATTACCAACAGGACTATTTTGTTCACTTCCCCAATGATGTGATTGTAACGGCATGTGATGGTACTGGGCTTTTTGGAGAACCAAGTTTCTTCGGTTTGAACTGCGAACTCATGGGCGTAAGTTATGAGGACGTAGTTTTCATCGATGTTCCCGATGTGTGTTACGAGATAGAGCGTACCTGGACCATTCTTAACTGGTGCACCTACAACCCGAATCTCGACTGCATCAATGTTCCAAACCCCACGCCTAATGCAATTCCGAACCACCCCTCTAATTTACCTGGCCCAATTGTGTCTGCTTGTGGCACTTCTGGCTCCTGGGCGCCAACGGTGGTTAAAATAAATCCGTCAGACCCTACACCCACCAACTACTGTTCGTTTTGGCAATTAAATGCCAATTGCTATAAATACAAGCAAATCATCAAGATCGATGACCAGCAAGCGCCCGTTGTAAACTGCCCTTCTACCATCGAAATCAATCTGGAAGGTATAGGAAGGGATACACTTGCTCTGGCGGACATCAATTTTACTTATTCAGATAATTGTTCGCCGAATGATTTGTTCGTATTGCCGTTCCAGACCTTGTATTTTGACTGTGACGACCAAGGTACCTCCCTCGAAGTAGAGATCTCAGTGCGAGATATTTGTGACAATGTGGGTACTTGTACGATTGAGGTGGTAGTACTTACAACCCAAAATTGTGGCGCTGTTTCAATTTCTGATCCCTGCGGATGCAAAAACAACGCGACCACGCTGACCAATGGTCAATTTGAGGAAACCATTAAGATCATCTCCTCTCCTGGTAAGACCTGGACCCTCATTGCAAATACCGGGTTGTACAGCACAGGTAGCCCGGCGCCACCGGCTGCACCCATCCTGATTCCATTGGGCGCCACTTTTACAGAAATCCCAAATCAAAGTGGCGAATATTACCTCACAGGCATTCATGTGGATGCGCAGGGATATTCCATCATTGCGGAGAGTGAAACAGGGGAAATCCTGACCATCGGCAACCAATGCGAATATCCAAACCCTGAAATCAGCTCCGATCTTTCAGGCGTATATTGTGTATTCTCCGATCCAGTTGACCTGACGGGTATTCCCGGAGACAATAATATTATTACTGAGTTTTTTACGGTTAACGGGGGACAATCCTCCCAATTTGATCCATCACAAGGACCCGGCACCTATGAAATTGTTTACATAGTGGATGGTGGTACAGCCAAAGCTTTTGGTCCCGATGATCCAGGTTGTGTTAGCACAATCTCGGTGAATGTGGTAGTCAACCCTATTCCAACAATAATCTGCCCGGATGATGTTACTGTAAACGCAGATCCCGGGCTTTGCTCTACTCTTGTCAATGATCTTGAACCTGTTATAAATGAATACGGTTGTCCAGTGATGCTCACATATCATATTGATGGAATATTTGGTACATTTAATGGCGATGCATCAGGTAGAGACTTTAATGTTGGATCGAATTCTGTGAGTTACTATTTAACTGGAAATGGACAATATGTTGCAAGTTGTGGCTTCTATATAACTGTTCTTGATATTGAGGCTCCTGATTTACAATGTGTATCACGTACTTTAGAGAATGATCCAGGTATGTGTTCGCGTCTGATAGCCGATAATAGTCAGGACGCCACCGCGACAGACAATTGTCCCGGCCCCATTACCCTGACCCACAACTACCCTCCTGCGCCCAACAACAATACACTCGCAGGAGCCACCTTCCCGGTCGGGACTACCCAGGTGATCTGGACGGCAACCGACGCGTCGGGCAATCAAAGCACTTGTTTGCAGGAAGTCACCATCGAGGACACCGAAGACCCGGTTTTCCTCGATTGCCCCGCGCAAATGATCATGGTAGGCAACGACCCTGATCAATGTTCTGCGAAAATAAACTGGTCGCCACCCGCAGCCGTTGACAATTGTGGCATCCCTGTAGTAATGCAGGTGGGCGGTCCGCCTTCAGGATCGGTGATCCAGGTCGTTTGTCCGCCTATGCCAACCTTGATCACTTATCTGGCGACGGATGGAAGCGCGAATACCACCATTTGCAGCTTCGAGATCATGGTTATAGACTCAGAACGCCCCGAATTTGATGCCGACATCATCATGCCAAATGACACCACGGTGAATTGTCATCAGGTGCCGGCTAACTGCGTTTACCACGGCCCCTTGATCTGTACTCCCTTGACCAGCAACGATGTACACGACAACTGCACGTCGCCAGCGGATTTGGAGGTGGATTATAATGAAGCCAGTACAAAGAATCCTGATCCGTCCGTTTGCGGTCATTACGACTACGATCTGACCCGCACATGGACGGTCACAGATTGCGCCAATAACGCACTGGTTCATGTCCAGGAAATTGAAGTACAGGACACGACCAAATCAGTAGCGATTTGCAGAAACGATACCATCACCTTGAACGACTTTGGTACGTTTACCATCCTGCCACGCGATTTGGACAGAGGCTCCTGGGATAATTGTGCGGCCAATGCAAATTTGACTTTTACCGCTAGTCAAACGGTTTTCTCCTGTGCAGATTTGCCCAACAGCCCCGTGCCGGTTACCTTAACGGTAACAGACCCCTGCGGCAATTTCTCTACCTGTACCGCTTTTGTTACCATTTGGGAGGGCAATGGCAAGTGTATCCCTGAATATGATTTTGATGGTTCTGATCCTTGTGCTTGTCTCGACAATGCTACCACGCTCGACAACGGACAGTTCTCCGAACTAATTCAAATTCAATCCCTTGCGGGTCAGACCTGGACCATCGTAAGCAGCAGTGGACTTTACCTGGTGTCAAGCCCGGCCCCACCCGCTGCCCCGATTCCCGTTGCCAACGGCACCATAATGACGAACGGCCAGTTTGATGGCTACGATAACGATGGCGATTTGGTCATCGACGAACTGGATGAGCGTGTTTACTATACCTTCAGAGGACGCCATGTGGACGGGCAGGGATATTTTGCCCTGTTGCGCAGCAACCTGAATCAGGAGATCACACTGGAAAACAAATGCTATTACCCGACGCCTTACTTTATTGATTTCGTGCTGAATGATCCGCTTTGCATCGGCACGCCACCCTTCACCATTGCGGTGGGCGAATTCAACAACGCGACGGGTATGATCGTACCAGGTTCCGTAATGGTGAACGGGGTGGTAACCACCGTTTTTGATGCGGGCGCACTGGGCGTTGGCAACCATACCGTGATGGCCACTTTTGATGCCTTCGATGCGCAACCCTTTACCAAAGTGAATGGCGTGATGGTTGCAGGAAGCGAGCAAGCAGCACAAAACGACCCCGGCTGCAAGCAGAAGATCACGAAGATCGTCAATGTGGTGGCGACGCCTACTACCTTGATCTGTAATGATCTGGTTCATGTTTCGATGGACGCGGACTGTCAGGTGACGACCCTGGTAGACGATGTGCTGGAAGGTACTTACTTCTGCTACGACGATTATACGGTGGAAGTAGACAAAACACCGCCTTATGGCAATGGCCCATGGATCCCGGCTACATTTAACTCCTCCGATATTGGCAAAACCTATCAGTATCGAGTGGTACACACCAGCGGTGGCAATAACATTTGCTGGGGCGAGATCAAAATTGAAGACAAACTTGCGCCGGCACTCGATTGCCCGGCAGATATCACCATTGCCTGCAGCGAACCAACCGATATTTCTCATACCGGAAACGTGGTCATTTCTGACTGCAGCAGCACCACGACCGTGCTGGCCAATGTGGTGGTAGACCATGGGGAGTGTGGAGATCCGCGGCAAATCATTACCCGAAAATTCATTGTCACAGATGCCTGGGGGAATCAATCCATCTGCGATCAAACGATCACAGTCAGACCCTTTGATCTTGCTGATCTAGTGATGCCTGCGGACATCACCATTGATTGTGAATCAGCCTATTTGAATCCATTGGCGACACAACCTGCCATTACAGGCCAGCCCAGTATTAACGGTGCGCCCATTGGTACCAACTTGTGTTCTGCGACTTTTGGTTTCACAGATGTTGTCCTGAACGGTTGCAGCGGCAGTACTGAAATACTGAGAACCTGGACGGTTAAAAATTCGTGTTTGCCCCTGAGCAGCACGAACCCGGCTACGCACACGCAAGTGATACGCGTGAAGGATTTCAGCGGCCCGGCATTTGTCTGTCCTCCGGCGGTAACGGTTTCAAACGATCCGTTCTCCTGCTGCGCCACGGCGGCACTGCCAGGGATGATCGTTTCAGAAGGCTGTTCCAATATCAGCAATCTGGAAGCCTTGGTAACGGGTACAAACCCGAACAACGGCAATATCATCACCTTTACCGTGGGCGGCCATCTGACGGATTTCCCTGGCAACAACTGGTGGAACCCGGATACCCTGGCTGTGTTTGATTACACGCAATGCCTGCCTTTAGGGGTTTATCAGGTGACTTATTCGGCGGCAGATGCTTGTGGTAATCTCTCAAATTGCAACTTTGAACTGACCGTAGCCGACTTAGTGCCGCCTGCAGTAGCCTGCGACCAGTTGACCCAAGTGGCGCTGACGGCAGACGGCATGGCCGTCGTTAATGCTTCGACCTTCGATGACGGCACGACCGATAACTGTTGCCTGGAGGATTTCGAAGTGCGCCGGATGAATGCTAACCCTTGCGAAGGCAATTCGTTTGGGCCAAGCGTCTCATTCTGCTGCTCTGACCTTGGCGATACCATTCTGGTGGTCTTCCGGGCCAATGACTGCCATGGCAATTCGAATGATTGTATGGTGTCCGTTTTGGTGGAAGACAAGATCAAACCTACTTGCCAGGCCCCTGCGCAGATGTTGGTGAATTGCGAAAATTTTGATCCGAGCCTCTGGGCCTATGGGTTTGCATTCGCCGACGATAACTGCTGCCTAGATACCATTACCACGACCACGAATTACGCACTGTTCGACACCGTTTGTAACAAAGGCACCATCACCCGCACTTTCCGCGCCTTTGACTGCGCCAACAACTCCAGCCAGTGCACGCAGCGGGTCATTGTGAACTACCTGCAGGACTACTTCGTCAAATTCCCGAACGATGCCATCGTGACGGTTTGCGACGGAACCGGCTTGTATGGCGAGCCAGTTTTCTTCGGCGAGGATTGCGAACTGCTGGGCGTTACTTACGCTGATGAGATCTTCACGGTGGTACCGGATGCCTGCTTCAAGATCGAGCGAACCTGGAGCATCATCAACTGGTGTACGTTCAATCCGAACCTTCCGTTCATTGATGTTCCAAACCCGAATCCGAACGCTACGACGAACCATCCGTCGAATCTTCCCGGACCGACCGTATCCGCTTGCGGCACATTGGCCCCCTGGGCGCCAACGGTGGTAAAGATCAATCCGACGGATCCGACAGCGACAAATTTCTGCACGTTCTGGGACGCAAATGCCAACGGATACCGTTACAAACAGATCATCAAGATCATTGATGGTCAAGCGCCGACGGGAACTTATGTAACCCCGACCTGCGACAATCAGAACTGGTTGACCGCGAACCATTCAGGATTATGGAATGAGTCGGAATGGTGGAACAATGGCTTCCAAACCCACGACCTGTGCGAGGAGCCAACAGATCTTTGCATCACTGGAACCGACGCTTGCTCGGGTTCGAATGTGAACATCGAGTACCTGTTGTTCCTCGATATGGATGGGGACGGTGTGATGGAAACGGTGATCAATTCCGTGAATACCGGCATCGCTGGTCTTGGCTGGAACAACGTTTTGTTCAACAACCTGAATACGCCAAACTTTGCTGGCGGTACCCCACGCAACTTTGACGAGCGTCCGGTACCCGCCAACCAGAAGTACGGTTTTGCGATCCAGGAGACCGTAGTGGGCAACAATAAAACGGCCTGTGTGCGCTGGAACACCCAACAGGCGCAGAACACATTTGTGGCGCCTGAAATGCCACACGGTACGCACAAGATCAAGTGGTTGATCTCGGATGGTTGCGGCAACAACCAGGAGTACGAGTATACCTTTACCGTGAAGGATTGCAAAGCTCCGACCGTGGTGTGTCTCAACGGTTTGAGTGTGAACACCATGCCAACGGCAATGATCCAATTGTGGGCAACAGACTTCCTACAGTATACGGAAGACAACTGTACCCCAGCGGGTCAGATACAACTTGGTATCCGCAAATGCGGCCAAGGCACCGGTTTTCCATTAGACGCGAACGGCAACCAGATCACGAACGTAACCTTCGATTGCACAGAACTCGGCACGCAGTGTGTTGAACTCTGGTCCATCGATGCAGCCGGAAACGCCGACTACTGCGAGACCTACGTGATCGTACAGGACAACCTCGGCAACTGCCCGTCAGCAGACCATATCAATGTAGCGGGTGCGTTGAAAACCGAGATTATGGAAGGCGTGGAAGAAGGCTCCGTGCACATCGACGGTACCAGCACTTTTGCGCCACCGTATTCTTACTTCGATCTTTCAGACACGCTGGGTACATATGCTGTAATTAATTCAGTGCCTTTGGCCTCTACCTTCGTGATCGCTCCGGAGAAGGACGACAACCCGCTCAATGGTGTAACCACCTATGACCTGGTGTTGATCTCCAAGCACATCCTCGGCATTGAGCCCTTGAACACGCCGTACAAAATGATCGCAGCGGATGCGAACAAATCCGGTTCGATCACGACGTTTGACATCGTGGAGCTCCGCAAGTTGATCCTGGGTATTTACACAGAGCTGCCGAACAATACTTCCTGGCGTTTTGTAGACAAAGCCTTTCAATTCCCGAACCTGAATAACCCATTCCAGACCCTGTTCCCAGAAACCATTTCGGTGGCAGATGCCATGGCGACGCAGGCAGCCAAAGACTTCGTGGGCGTGAAAGTAGGCGATGTGAACAACACGTCAGTCGCCAACGCTACGATGCAGGCTGAGGATCGGACCTCCGCCACGGCACTCTTTGACATTGAAGATCAGGATGTTAGCGCGGGCGAGGAGTTCGAGGTTACGTTCAGATCTGCACAGCAGTTGAAAGGCTTCCAGTTTACGATGCTCCTTAACGGCCTCGAAGCAGTAGGCGCAGTAGAATCAGACAACGTAACGGCTTCGAACTTCGGTATGGTGTTCGAAAATGCGATGACGGTCTCAATCGATGGCGCCCAGGAGTTTACGCTTCGATTTCGGGCTTTGAAGTCTGGCAAGTTGAGAGAAATGCTCGGAGTTTCGGGTTCGATCACACGAGCCGAGGCATACACCGCCAATGACGCAATGACCAATGACGCAATGACCCGCCTCGGCATCGCTTTCCGTTTCGACGGCAAGACAATTGCAGGCGTTGGTTTCGAATTGTACCAAAATCAGCCTAACCCATTCGTTAACCGTACGTTCATCGGTTTCTTCCTTCCAGAAGCCGATGAAGCAACGTTGTCGGTGTACGATGAAACAGGCCGTTTAGTGTACCAGCAGAAAGGTCAGTTTGCCAAAGGGGATAACACGATCGCATTGGATCGCGCGCTCTTGAACAGCACTGGCATGTTGTTCTACAAACTGGAAACTTCTACTGACTCTGCTACGAAGAAGATGATCCAGGCGAAGTAGGGCGCGGGGCTTGTCTCCGCCCCATTCCCGGGGATGAATGACCCGCGAAACGCAAAATAATTTTTGAAAGTTTACCTGAACCACCCCAAGCAATTGAGGTGGTTCGCTTTTTATTTGGAGGATCAAATTGGCAGAGTCTTACTTTCGCAGGATTTCAAGATAAATGCCTCTGCCACCATGTCGCTAATCAAACCTGACAAGGCCGCCCTGCGCGCCACCATTTTCCGCCACCTCGACGGCATTGCCACGGCGCCGACCGCATACGCCCTGCTGGAAAAAGGCGTGCTCGAACAGCTCCTGAAAAGCGGGGAAGCCGACGTTACCGAATTGGCCACAAATTTCCGAGCCAACGAGGGTTATCTGAACGTGGCGTTGCGTGTCCTCTGCGCTCAAGGCTGGCTGGAATGTATTGTTGACAATGCCAATAATCGCGTCCGATACCGCACCAACGCCAATAGTGCTACCGCCTTTGACCTTTGTCGTCTGTACAAGGATGTGGTTGAACTGCTGCGTTTCTCCGGACGTTTTCACAAAAGGAAATTTGAGCGGGCGCCCTTTGCAGTTCTGGAAAAAATTTTCAGGAAATACCAGGATCATTTCGGCATTGAATTATCGGATAAACCTGAAATACGTAGTATTCAAGATCAGGTGCTCAAACACATTGAAGGCATTGCTATTGGGCCAACCATCGTGGCACTCGGCATGGGCGGTATGTTCCACAAGTACTTCATGGAAGCCTCGTTCAAGCCCGAAGAGTTTCACGAAGACGTAGAAAGTTTTGACAAAATCCTCAATTTTTTTGCCTTTCTTGGCTGGTTTGAGAAAAAAGGCCACACGTACCGATTCACTGAAACGGGGCTGTTTTTTGCCCGCAAGGCCAGTGCTTACGGAGTCACAGTGTCGTACATCCCCACGTTCAGAAATTTGGACGAACTCATCTTCGGCAATCCTGAAATCCTGTGGAACACCCCGCCGGGTACGCCCGAATTGCACGTGGACCGGGAGATGAATGTGTGGGGCAGCGGCGGGGCGCACACCACCTATTTTAAAAAAATAGACGAGGTGGTCATTGAGCTGTTCAACCGCCCTTTGGAAGAGCAACCGAAGGGCATCGTGGACATGGGTTGCGGCAACGGCGCTTTTCTTCAACACATCTTTGACGTGATTGCCCAACGCACCCTGCGCGGCCAAATGTTAGACGAGCACCCGCTTTTCCTGGTTGGCGCTGATTTCAATGAAGTAGCGCTGCGCGTAAGCCGTGCCAACCTTACCAAGGCCGATATCTGGGCCAAGGTGATTTGGGGCGATATCGGACGGCCCGATCTACTGGCCCGCGACCTGCGCGAAGACTACGGTATCGCCCTTGAAGACCTGCTTAACGTGCGCACTTTTCTCGACCACAACCGCCCTTGGGAATCGCCCAAACAACCATTGATCGGCCGCATCAGCAGCTCCACTGGAGCCTATGCTTACCGGGGTAAACGCATCAGCAACAACGACGTCGAAGCTAGCCTGCTCCAACATCTGAGCCGCTGGTCGCCCTATGTGCAAAGGTTTGGCCTGTTGGTCATCGAACTGCATACCGTTCCACCAGAGCGCACCGCTACAAATCTCGGGCACACCGCGGCCACTGCCTATGATGCCACCCATGGCTACTCAGACCAGTACATTCTTGAAGTTGATATCTTTAACCAGATCGCCGTCGAGGCTGGCCTGTGCCCCGACCCGGAAAACTTCAGCAAATTCCCGGACTCGGATTTGGCGACGGTGAGTGTTAATTTGTTGAGAGGCCATTCAAAATTCTAATTCCACTAAAAGCCGTAATTTTGCCGCTCAGCAAAATAAAAATCTTCTTGATCGTGGAATACAGACCGAGCGAAATTGAGCCTACATGGCGAAAGTGGTGGATAGAAAACAGCACTTATAAGGTTGAAAATCAGGGAGGTAAACCCAAGTATTACATCCTGGACATGTTTCCTTACCCCAGCGGGGCAGGCTTGCACGTCGGTCATCCTCTGGGCTATATTGCTTCCGACATCCTCGCGCGCTACAAGCGACTGCGGGGTTTCAACGTGCTGCATCCCATGGGTTTTGATTCATTCGGATTGCCTGCCGAGCAGTACGCCATTCAAACAGGGCAGCACCCCGCAATTACCACAGAAGAAAATTTGGCCCGCTACCGCGAACAGCTGGGCAATTTGGGCTTTTCCTTCGACTGGAGCCGTGAGGTGCAAACCTCTTCGCCCGCTTTTTACAAATGGACCCAATGGATTTTTATCCGACTTTTTAACCACTATTACGACCTCAACGCGGACAAAGCCTTGCCCATTAGCGAACTGGAACACCGTTTCGCACAAACCGGTAATGCGGGCATTCGCGCAGTTTGCGACGACGATACGCCAGCCCTTTCGGCGGAACAATGGAATGCATGGAGCAAGCAAGACCAACAGATTTTTCTCCTCAAATACCGCATCACATTCCCGGGTGAAGAATATGTGAACTGGTGCGCTGCACTTGGTTCCGTGCTATCCAACGACGAAGTAAAAGACGGCGTAAGCGAGCGCGGCGGGCACCCTGTGGAACGCAAACTCATGAAACAATGGGTGATGCGCATCACGGCCTACGCCGATCGGCTGCTGGATGGCCTGAACCAAATTGATTGGCCGGAATCCATCAAGGAACAACAGCGTAACTGGATCGGCAAATCAGTGGGCGCATCGGTCAAATTTACTATAGACGCTCCAGACCCTCTGGGGGAGGGGCAGGGGATGGGGTTTATGGAGGTTTTTACTACACGGGTAGATACGATTTACGGCGCAACCTTTATGGTCATTGCACCCGAGCTAGACCTGGTCAAAACCCTTACCACAGATGAGCAGCGCAACGAGGTGGAAGGCTATATCAAATGGACCTCCGGGCGGACTGAAATAGAACGAATGTCGGATACCCGTAAAGCCACAGGCGTTTTCACAGGATCCTATGCCATTAACCCGGCCAATGGAGAACGTGTGCCGATCTGGATCGGCGATTATGTACTGGCTGGATATGGCACGGGTGCGGTCATGGCCGTTCCTTCGGGCGATCAGCGGGACTGGAATTTTGCCATGGAATTCAATCTTCCCATCGTGCCCATCATGGACAGCCAAAGGGATTTGGACCAAGCTGCTGATCCCAGCAAAGAAGGCCGCTATATCAATTCCGGGCTGATCAATGGCATGACCTATGCCGAAGCAGTGCCTACGCTCATACAATGGCTGGAAGAAAAAGGCCTTGGGCGCGGGAAAACGCAATACAAACTCCGCAACGCAGTGTTTAGCCGCCAACGCTATTGGGGCGAACCTGTGCCCGCGCTTTGGGAAGACGAGGTTCCGTATATGATCGACGAAGGGGAATTGCCGCTGGTACTGCCTGCAGTGGACAAATACCTGCCCACCGAATCGGGCGAACCACCGCTTGCCCGCGCCAAAGGCTGGAAATATGAGCTGTCTACCATGCCGGGTTGGGCGGGTTCCTCCTGGTACTTTTACCGCTACATGGACCCGCACAATGACCAGGAATTTTGCTCCAAAAAAGCCATGAACTATTGGCAAAAAGTGGATTTCTACATTGGCGGTTCAGAACATGCCGTGGGGCACTTGTTGTACAGCCGTTTTTGGAATCACTTTTTGTACGATCTGGGTCTTGTGCCGCACCGGGAATTCGCCCAGAAGCTGGTGAACCAGGGGATGATTCAAGGCCGTTCTAATTTTGTTTACAGAGCGAAAGAGCGCTTTTTTGAAGAATACTTGATGCTAAAAGTGCTAAAACCGTACTTTGAAGCAGTAGGGCCCATTGAGATTTCCGGGCAAGATTTTGAAGAGGAGATCAAGTATGATTTTGCATTTGAAACCAACAACCTTGTCATAGAAGTCACCTCCATCAAGCAGGTGGAGAAAATTGAGCGCATACGAAAAATGGCTCTGGAAGATGGCAAGCGACTCATGGTGCTGTACACGGAAGAATTGATCGACAACATCAATGAACCGGAGGTATTCGTGGAAAAAGTACGCAAGGCCTTGGCGAGTCAGGAGGATTTTATAGATACCCGGGAGCGGCCAAAAGGCAAACAACTCTTTGTCTCGCACAACTTGTTGTATAAATACAGCCCGGACTCCGTGACCAAATTGCATGTGGATGTGAATATCGTGGAAGATGATGTGTTGGTGCTGGAAAAATCCCGCGCAAACCCACAGTTTGCCAAATCAAATTTTAAGCTGGATGCAGAAGGGAAATACAGATGCTCCTGGGAGGTGGAGAAAATGTCGAAATCCAAATTCAATGTAGTCAATCCTGACGACATCATCACCGAACACGGAACCGATTGCTTTCGGATGTTCGAGATGTTTTTGGGCCCGATCACCGACGCAAAGCCTTGGAATACAAAGGGTATTTCGGGGGTGAGCGGTTTTTTGCGCAAATTCTGGAGCATGTTTTTCGAGGGGGAAAACTTCCGCGTTACGGACGAGGCGCCTACCCGCGACGAACTTCGCGTCCTGCACACCTGCATCAAAAAAGTGACCGACGACATTGAGCGAATGAGCATGAACACCTGTGTCAGCCACTTCATGATCGCCACAAACGATCTCCGCAGTCTTAAATGCGCCAAACGCGCGGTGCTGGAGCCATTGGTCATCCTGATCGCACCCTTTGGTCCGCACATCGCCGAAGAACTTTGGCATAGGCTGGGGCATGACGACACCGTTTGTGATGCGGCATGGCCGATTCATGACGAAGAAAATCTCAAAACCGACACCGTCAATTATCCGATCCAGATCAATGGAAAACTTCGGGCCAACATTGAGCTTCCAGCAGGCATCACGGCATCTGAAGCAGAAAAGGCTACGTTGGAATTGGAGCTCGTTCAAAAATGGCTGGACGGCAACACACCCAAAAAGGTCGTCTTTGTGCCGGGCAGAATGATCAATTTGGTGGTGTGAGTGATTGGGGATTTGTTAATATGGTTATTTGGGAATTTGTTTTTCCAGCGCCTGAGATCCCAGCCTGCGCTTGACTCATATTACAAAACAAAACTTGAATAATTTTCACGGTTGATGCACTGAAATGTCGCCTCAGGGTAAGTTTCTATCCAGGATTGAGGCGCCTTGGCGGTTTTAGTCCCCCATTTGAACTCATATCCCAGGAGCTGACCGCCGTTCTCTTCCAAATAATCAAGTTCCGCACCCGTATAAGTGCGCCAAAAGTACCGATTCGTGAAAATACGGTGATAGGAGGTGTATTTTAGTCGCTCAGCGACGAGGAAGTTTTCCCACATTTGACTAATGTCGTTTCGAGCGTTGAGGGCATTGAAATTATCAATCACGGCATTGCGTACCCCAAGGTCGTAGAAATACACCTTATCCATTTTTACCACTTCTTTGCGCAGATTCCTACTGTAACCTGGTAACCGGAACACAACAAAGGATTTTTCCAGCAAATCAATATACCGTGCGACGGTCTCTTTACTCATTTCCAACTGCCGACCCAGTTCATTGAGGGACACAGTGGAGCCAATTTGGTAGGCTAACAAACGCAATAAATCATGTATTTTACGGGAGTGTCGCACATCGGCAAGTTCAAGGATGTCTTTGTAGAGGTATGCTCCCGTTAATTCTTTTAAGAACGCGACTTTGTCCGTAAAACCCGGATAGGAAAAAACCTCCGGGTACATACCAAACAATAAGAATTCTTCCAGACGTTGGTCCAGCTCGAACAGGTTATTATTGGCATTCAACTCACCCAGCGAAATTGGGTACAGCGTGAATGTCCAGGTGCGGCCAGTAAGCGGTTCACGAACAATGTTGGCCAACTCGAAAGAGGAAGACCCCGTAGCGATAACTTTTACCTCGGGAATTTGATCGTGGATAATTTTAAGGTTGATACCAATGTCAGTAATCCGTTGAGCCTCATCAATGAAAACCAAATCATATCCGGATACTAAGCGACGAAGCTTCCCACTGTCACGGCTGGAAAGCACTTCCGCGTATTCCCGGTTATCCGCATTGATATAAAGGGTTTTATAGGCTAGCTTATTAAGCAGTCCTTTCATTAAGGTCGTCTTACCTACCTGACGACTCCCATATATCAAGACAATTTTTGAAGATTGCTGGATTCGCTCTAATATCTGATTTTCCAAAAATCTGGCTATCATATTCTCCAATTTAGCGCAAATTTAGCGAAAATATATTATTGCTTTGGTTTTCAACCTCTTTTTTCTAATGTTTTTAACAACGCCTTTCTAAAAAAATCGCCCCAATGTGCTGTGTTTTTTGAATTTTTGCGCCCTCAAAGGTTAGGTATTCCCTCGGTCTAAATATACACAACCCTTAAATTTTGGCAGGCAGGACATCTGACGTTCTACACGTTAAAATACCCTGTCCGCCCAAATTTGAAGGTTTACGAACCAGTCAATGTACAAAAACAAGAAAGTAGTCGTAGTGCTTCCGGCCTACAATGCCGCCCTTACGCTCGAAAAAACATACCGTGAAATCCCCTTTGACCTGGTAGACGAGGTCATACTCTGCGACGACCATAGCAAAGACAATACTGCTGCACTCGCCCATTCGCTGGGGATACAGCACGTGATCGTGCACGAGAAGAACACAGGCTACGGCGGCAACCAAAAGTCACTCTACAACAAGGCGCTCGAAATTGGTGCAGACATTGTCATCATGCTCCACCCGGATTATCAGTACACGCCGAAACTTATCCCTAGTATGGTCAATATCATTGGGGAAGATCTTTACCCGGTGGTACTGGGTTCCCGCATCCTGGGCATGGGTGCGCGCAAAGGGGGTATGCCGATGTACAAATACATCGCCAACCGCTTTCTCACTTTTGCGCAGAATACCTTGATCCACTACAAGTTATCAGAATATCACACGGGCTATCGGGCATTCAACCGTGAGGTATTGCTGGGCATCAAATTCAACCAAAATTCGGACGATTTTGTATTCGACAACGAGATGCTTTCCCAGATCGTTTATGCGGGTTTCGACATTGGCGAGGTCACTTGTCCCACCAAATATTTCGCGGAAGCCTCAAGTATCAACTTCCGCCGGAGCATGAAATATGGTTTTGGCGTTTTGCGCGTGTCCTTCTGCCACTGGCTTCAGCGGATGGGGCTGGCCAAGTTTGCGATGTATCGGAAGTAGTTTCAAGTTTCAAGTTACAAGAGGTCTTCGCGCTTGGTACTTGAAACCTTCAACTTGCCACTTTTAACTTGCTACTTTCAACTTGCTACTTTCAACTTGAAACTTTCAACTTGAAACTTGCTTATTCTTCTCTTCCAGATCCTTCAGCAGCACCCGCAAAGCCCCGGCAGACAGCGCGATTTCCAGCAAGGTGATCACCAGCGAGGTCATCATTAAAAGCAGGCTTATAGCAAACAAAATCTTGGCCCAAACCTGCCAGCCCTCGTAGATGAAATACATGGTGATCACACAAACCAGGATGCTCGTAACACCAGTTACTTGCATCCATCTTATTAGCATAAGCCTTCTGCGCAGGCTGCTTATTTGCTTTAAAAGTTCATGTTTTTGTTTCTCCTCATAATCGGATACGAGTTTGCGGATCAGGCTGGCGATCGCCAGAAACTTGTTGGTGTACGCAATCAACAATAGCGACACCGCTGGAAAAAGCAGGGCGGGGGTTTGGATGTTTAATTCCATAAAATTCAGCGTTTACTTTTTTTCTTCCTGCAAAAGCACTTCAATGTCCTTCATGAACCGATCCACGTCTTTTGCGTCCGTGCCATCGCAGAAGGAACGAACATGTCGGTTTTTGTCCACCAATATCAGTCTTCCGGAATGATCGAAGCCGCCCGGGGCGGAAGGGTCTTCGGTGGCTACGCTGAAATAATTGTCGGCGATGGCATAAATGGCATCGTGATCACCGGTGACGAGGCGCCATTTTTTGGCATCGATACCGAGTTTTTCGGCGTGGTGTTTTAGCGCAGCCACCGTATCGTTGCGCATGTCGATGGAGTGCGATAGCAGGAGCAAACGATCGTCGTTTTTAAATTTCTCGTACACCCGCAAACCGTTTGCTTTCACCTTTGGGCAAATGGTAGGACAATGGATAAAAAAGAAATCTACGACATAGGCTTTGCCTGCAAAAGTGGCATTGTTTACCCATTGACTGTCCTGATCAACAAATTGAAAATCAGGGATTTGGGGATAAATAGTGTCGCCAGAAGGCGTCACATCGCGCTCGCCCAGGATGGGGAGTTTGCGCGGTTTTTCATCTAAAAGACACCCTGTGGCCAGGGCAAAAAACGCAAGAAAAAAGAGCGGGGAGATACGTTGCAGTAGCATAGAAAAATAAGTATGTGTGATTTGGGAGGGCAAAGGTAGTGGTCTGAGAAGTGATATGGACAAAGGTATTCTGGAGCTGGCACGAACTTCCCGAAAGTTTTAAACTTTCGGGAAGTTGAATTCCCACGATCTGCAAGCCGGTCAGAAATCTCATTCTGACGTACATTCGCGCATTCAACCGCCGAAGCGTTCTGCGAATAAGGTTCAATCAAACAGCACATGAAAAAACTACTGCTCTTACTACTCATCCTTAGCATCATTGAAAGCGTTTCTGCCCAGGGAATGTGGCTACCCTCCTTGCTGGAAAAACAGAATGAAAAAGAAATGAAATCGCTCGGCCTCAAACTTTCTGCCGACGATATTTACTCCCCCGCCAACCCCAGCATTAAGGATGCTATCTGCCAGTTTGCCGGTATCTGCACCGGAGAAATGATTTCTCCGGAAGGCCTGCTCCTGACCAATCACCACTGCGGATTTGGCGCCATCCAGCAACTCAGCACACTCGAAAGCAATCTCCTCGAAAGTGGCCACTGGGCCAAAGACCGGGCTTCCGAACTGCCTGCAGAAGGCGTGACCGCGATGTTCGTGACCCGAATGGAAGATGTGACCATTGTGGCTCTCCAAGGGGTGACGGAAAATATGGGCGAGCGTGACCGCCAATCACAGATCGACAAAAACATCGCCAGCCTGAGGTCCACGACCAAAAAAGAGAAATGGGAAGACGTGGAAGTTCGTCCGTTCTACAACGGCAACCAATATTATCTTTTCTTAACGCAAACCTTTAAGGATGTGCGTTTTGTGGGCGCACCGCCCAGCAGCATCGGTAAATTTGGCGCAGATACCGACAACTGGGTTTGGCCGCGGCACACCGGCGATTTTTCCATGTTCCGGGTGTATGCCGACAAAGACAATCATCCCGCGCCCTATTCAAAAGACAATGTGCCTTACCGCCCGCGGCACTTTCTACCGATTTCCCTGGACGGCGCAGAGGAGGGCGATTTCACGATGGTTTACGGATTTCCGGGTGCAACCAATGAATACCTGACCGAGGAAGGCGTGCGCCTGACGGGCGAGGTGCTCGACCCTGCCAGAGTTGCCATCCGCGATCGTTCGCTTAAGATCATGGACGGTTTTATGCGCAAGGATCCGGCTGTAAAAATCGCTTATGTGAGCCGTTACGCCAGCATCGCCAATGCCTGGAAAAAATGGCTGGGAGAAATGCAAGGTTTAAAAACCTACAAGGCCCTCGAGAAAAAGCGCGCATACGAAGCCGAATTTACCCGCCGCCTCGAGCAAAATCCTGCATGGTACACCCGGTGGAAAAACCTGCTGCCCCGTCTCCGGCAGCTGCATAAAGATATTGAGCCGTATGCCCTGGCACGCGATTATTATTCTGAAACCTGTCTTCGCAACAATGAAATTCTGGCAACGGCTGCGAACCTAAACAATTGGATAAGCTCCTACGATCCTAAGAACGAAACCGTATTTACCAGCAAACTCATGAATGTTAGGGCGGCGATGGAGGATTTTTTCAAAGACTACCGTCCCGAAGTAGATGAGGCAGTGCTGGCTGCCATGCTTGAAATGTTTGGAGAGAACACCAAGCCCGAATGGGGCGCGAAGGATGTGCAGGGCATGGCTGAACAAGCAGGCGGTTATCCGGCATTGGCAAAGCAGATCATTGGGAACAGCACCATCGCCAATCGCGACAAATTCAGGGCGCTTGTAAGCAGCAAAACGCCTGCTGAGATCTATGAGACGCTAAAAAATGACCCGGCCTACAAACTTTGGGATCAATTGCAGGGCTATTATGCAGCACAGGTACAGCCAAAAATTCAGGAAATTCAACCACAGATCAACTTGCTTCAGCGCCAGTACATGGCAGCACAGATGGAGGTTTTTAAAGAAACACGCTTTTTCCCGGACGCGAACAGCACGCTGCGCCTCACTTACGGCAAAGTGCGCGGCTTCTCGCCCCGCGATGCCTTGCAATACGAGTACCAGACCGATCTGGATGGGGTAATGGAAAAATACATTCCCGGCGACTACGAGTTTGATGTGCCACAAAAACTCATAGACCTTTGGAAAGCAAAAGATTATGGCCAGTATGCTACTGCGGATGGGCGTTTGCCCGTAGCCTGCATTGGCACGAACCATACCACCGGCGGCAACTCCGGTTCACCGGCACTGGATGCAAATGGCAACCTTATTGGACTTAATTTTGACCGGGTTTGGGAAGGCACCATGAGCGACCTTAATTATGATCCGGCCATTTGCCGCAACATTATGGTGGACGCGCGATACGTGCTTTTCCTGGTGGATAAATTTGGTGGAGCGGGGTATTTGCTGAACGAGATGAAGCTGGTAAAAGGGAAGAAAAAGCGAAAAAAGTGAACTATGAACTATGAACTATGAACTATGAACTATGAACTATGAACGTGTAGATTCCTTGAAAGCAGGTTCATAGTTCATGAACAACATAGGCCACATCTCTACCCGTCAAAGCCTTAGCGGAGTCGGGATTACATTTTCACATTGGCCACATTTTACACATTGACCACATTGACCACATTTTACTAATTGACCACATTTTAAAAAGTGAACCGACCAACCCTCCCAATCTTTACGAACATCTCGTTCAATCCGAACTACATTGAGGAATACATCCCAATGCAGCCTTTGCATACGATGGTGTTTGACCGGTTTTGTGAGGATGGATGGACGTATTGGTCGGATCAGATTTTCCGAAGAAATTACTGGGAATGGCGGGGGAGGCCTTGTCGGGTGGTATTGCTGCGCATTGATTTGCGGAATTTTGAGTTCAGCAAGAGCCAGCGTAAGTGCCTTCGGCGCAATGATGATCTGGTGGTTTTGCGTCGCCCGATCCGCATAGAGCCGATGCACGAGATTTTGTTTGAGCGGCACGCAAAAAGGTTCAGGCACAATCGCCCGGAAAGCATCTATGGCTTTTTCAGTGCTTTCAGCAGTTTGATGCCTTGTTATGGCATTCAATTCGATGTGTTTAGCGGGGAGCGGCTGGTGGCCACGAGTTATTTCCACATGGGGCGCAAGAGTATGGCAGCGAATTACTGCATTCACGAACCTGAAGAATGGAAGCGCGGCCTCGGTACCTTTACGATGTTGAAGGAGATTGAGTTTGCAATAGAGCACAAGCGCCCGTATTACTACCCCGGATTTGTGTACGACGTACCGAGCGAGTTTGATTACAAATTGAATTTCAACAATCTTGAATATTTCGATTGGTGGGGCAACTGGTACCCGCTGGGGCGTATGCCGGTGCGCAACTGGCGCAGTGAATACGAGGTGGCGCCGCCGCTGACGGAGGAGGAAATATCCCAATATCCCAATTTCTAAATCTGTCGCCTATCCTCCATTCCCACGAAATAATGTATAATAAAATAGGAATCCACCGAGGAATTGTATTTTTCGCCCTTTATTTTTCATTCAACACCACCTTTCTTGTTCTATTGCCTATGAAAAAGCAACTTTTACTCCTTATGTTTGTCATGATGGGTTGGACTTCGGCGTACGCACAAATCCCCGATGGGAGCACTGCACCTGATTTTACGGCCACGGACCTTAACGGAGGTTCCCATCATCTTTACAGCTTATTGGATTCGGGTTATACCGTCTTTTTGGATGTGTCGGCCACCTGGTGCGGCCCCTGCTGGAATTACCACAACTCCGGGGCACTGGAGCAACTTTATGACGATTATGGCCCCAATGGCACCAATGAGGTCAGGGTGTTTTTTGCTGAAGGCGACGCTTCAACCAACTTGGCCTGTCTTTATGGCCCAGCGGGTTGTGTAGGAGGTACTCAAGGGAACTGGGTAGCAGGCACACCTTACCCCATTCTACATGCCCAAGGCCCAAGCATTGGAAATTCTTACCAGATATCTTATTATCCCACCATTTTTGCCATTTGTCCCTGGGACAAAAAAGTGTACGAGGCAGGGCAATTGCCAACTTCCGGACTATATGACTTCCATTTATCCCATTGCGGGCCACCGGTATTGCTGATCGAATCCACCAGTGTTACCAAAATAAAATGCCATGGTACCAACACGGGAGCGATTGACATCACGCCCAGTGGTGGCGTACCGCCCTATACTTACAATTGGAGCAATGGCGCTACCACGCAGGACATAAGCAATGTTGCTGCAGGCACCTATACCGTCACAGTCTCAGGGCGAATTGGCACTGTTGGTATTTCTGATCCTATCGAAGTAGAAGGCCCGGCTGCGCCACTTTCACTGACGCTAGAAAGCACTACTCCTGTTGGCTGCAATGGCATCCTGGGCACTGCTACTGTGGCAGCTGCCGGGGGATGGAGTGACAACTATACTTACAATTGGCAGAACGGCCAATTTGGAGAGACCGCCATCAACCTTAATGCAGGGAATCACATCGTCAGCGTAACGGACGACAACAATTGCAAAGTGAGCATTACCGTAAACATGGCACCTGCCGTGTATCCCACGGCCTCTGTTGCAACGCCAGGTACCATTACCTGTAGTCAACCCGCAATACAACTCAATGGGACAGGTTCCAGTTCCGGACCTGATATTTCTTATCAATGGTTTGCTGGTGGCGGAGGCAATATTGTCTCGGGTGCGACTAGCACCACACCGATTGTGGATGCCGCTGGAACCTATACCCTGCAAGTCACGAATATCATAACCACTTGTGCCGCTTTCGCCAGCAAAGCCGTGAGCGCCGATCTCGATCCGCCGACCGCTAATGCTGGGCCTTCTCAAAACATCTCCTGTACTGTGCCGGAAGCCACGCTGCAAGGAACGGGCTCATCGGGCTCAAACTTTAGCTATCTTTGGACGGCTGCCAATGGTGGCAATATCGTTAGCGGCAGCACGACACTCAATCCAGTGGTAAACGGGGTTGGTGATTACACCCTGAAAATAACCAATAGCACCAATGGTTGCACACAAACCTCTACCACCAATGTGACCGGCACCCCTAAACCCAGCTTAACCACCACCAGCGGGACACTCAATTGTGTGGTGTCCGCTATTAATCTTACCACCACAACCAATGCCGCCAGCCCCACTTTTGCCTGGACCGGCCCCAACGGTTATTCCTCCTCTCTGCAGAGCCCAACGGTGAACGTTTCTGGTACATACAATGTCGTCGTTACAGACAGCATCACCACCTGCACCAGCACGGCTACAGCCAATGTGACGTCCAACACCAATGCACCTGGTGCATCGGCCATGGGCAATACCTTGACTTGTGTCGTCAACAGCGTGGTCATCATGGGTTCAACACCCGATACGACCGCATCTTTTGCCTGGACAGGCCCTAATAATTTCAGTTCCAGTCTACAAAACCCAACGGTGGGTGAGGCTGGCAACTACAATCTGGTGGTCACAGATACCATAAACGGATGCACTTCTACGGCTTCGGCAGCGGTTGTGCTGAACATAACACCGCCTGTTGCATCGGCGATCGCAGCCGGCAATTTGAATTGCAACACGTCCCAGATACAACTCAACGGCACGGGCTCATCACAAGGCGCGAACATCACTTACGCATGGACAGCCAACAATGGCGGTCACATCGTTTCCGGTGCAAACACCCAAACCCCGCTCGTGGATTCAATAGGCACGTACTCCATTTTGGTTTCAAACGTGGATAATGGTTGCACCCAAACGGCTTCAGCCAATGTAATGCAAAGTCCAACGGTTTCTTCAGCCATAGCCGCGCAGTCCAATGTGCGCTGCAATGGCGCGGCCAATGGCCAGGCTACTGCAGCTGGTGGAGGTGGCAATGGTAATTACACCTATGTCTGGAGCAACGGCAGTAGTACGGCTACCATTTCCGGCCTCGGGGCAGGCAATTACATAGTAGTAGTGACCGATGGCGAAAATTGCTCGGCCACAACTTCTGTCGCGATCACTCAACCCAATATTTTGTCTGCCAACGCCAATGCTACCGCACAATCGGCTTTTGGCCAAAATGATGGAACGGCTACTGTCAACCCAAGCGGTGGTACCGCAGGGTACACCTATGTTTGGGACAATGGCGGTATCGCACAAACCATTACAGACCTGGCTCCTGGAAATTACAGCGTAGTAGTGACGGATGCCAATGGCTGCACTGCGGTGCAAACGGTGACGGTCAATGCTTTCAACTGTATTCTTTCCGCCAACATTTCAGGGGTCAATGTGGTTTGCAACGGCGCCAGCAATGGCTCGGCAGAAGTGCTGGTCACCGCCGGAGCAGATCCCACCACGTTTATCTGGAGCAATGGCGCAACCACCGCTTCAGTGGGTAATCTCACCGCGGGACTTTATACAGTCAATGTCACCGACGGCAACAATTGTCCGGCATCCCTGAGCATCAGCATTACGGAGCCAGCGCTGTTGGATGCCAACATAAGTTCCACCGCTGAATCGGCCCTGGGCGCAAACGATGGTACCGCTTCTGCCAATCCGACGGGCGGAACTGGAGCATACGCCTACGCCTGGAGCAATGGCGGGTTTACACAAACCATCACAGGGCTAAGTCCCGGAACCTATACAGTGGTCGTTACGGATGAAAAAGGCTGTACTTCCGAGCAAACGGTGGAAGTATCCTCCTTCCTCTGCGCCATTTCTTCACAGAATACCATTTTGAACGTGACCTGTGCGGGGGCTGCCAACGGTTCAGTTACCGTGTCCCTCACGGGTGGCACCGCGCCGTTTAGTTACGCCTGGAGCAATGGAGGAACCTCCGCCACCATTGCTAACCTTTCTGGCGGTATCTACACGGTAAATGTATCGGATGCGAATGGCTGCGATTTCAGTACCGAAGCTTCCGTCGCTGAGCCGGCTCCTTACTCGCCCTGGGATATTCAAACGGTCAACCCACTTTGTCCCAATGATGCAACGGGTTCAGCTACCGCTTCTATTACCGGTGGCACCGAGCCATACAGCTTCCTTTGGAGCAATGGCGCTACAGGCAATTCGCTTGCCAACGTACCGTCAGGCAATTACAATGTGGAGGTCACCGATGCAAACGGATGTAAATCCAGCACCTCGGTATCGCTTACTTCCTCCGATAATGAAGCGCCAACGATTACGGCTCAAAACGCAACCCTGGCCCTCAGCAATAATGGTACGGTGCAAGTGACGCTCGCTGCTTTAAATACCCAATTCAGCGACAACTGCGGTATTTCCAGTACGAGTATCAGCCCGCAAAATTTTAATTGTCAGCAACTTGGCGGACAAACCGTAACCTTGATCGTGACGGATCTTTCGGGCAATACGTCCACTGCAACAGCGCTGGTAACCGTGATAGATAACATAGTTCCAGTGCTGACGTGCCCGGCGAATATGGTGGTCTGCTCTTACAATAACGTGGTGAACTACGGATCGCCGGTGGCAGAAGACAACTGTTTGCTCGCCGGTAACGGCCACTGGGATATTGATGGCCCATCGAGTGGCTCAATGTTCCCTGAAGGCGTAACTAAGGTGACCTATACCTACACGGACGCCAGTGGCAACGCAGGTACCTGCTCTTTTGATGTTACGGTGACCAGCGCAGTGCTTTTCACCGATATAAATGTGAACAACGACGTCAACGGTCAGCAAGTAGGCTCCATTGATATCACGGTAGATGGCGGCGCAGGCCCTTATCTCTTTGAATGGATCGACGAGAACGGCAATATCGTAGGCAATACAGAAGATGTGGAAGGCCTTGGTGAAGGCAGTTATCGCGTTCAGATCACCGACGCAAATGGTTGCGTTTATACTGAAACGGACATCAAATTGCAGAATACCAGCAGTGTAAAAGAACCAACCTGGCTTACCGGGGTCAGCCTCCAGCCCAACCCAACCAATGGCATTACAAATGTCATATTCAGTCTTCCGGTGGCTTCCACTTTGGAGATCACGGTGATTGACGCGACGGGCCGTATTCTATTTACCGACATCAGCGAACAGGAAAGTATGGTCAGAATTGACTGCACTAATCTGCCTGGCGGGGTATATACACTTCGCTTCCGCACTGGATATGAAGTGGGTGTTCGGAAGTTGGTGGTGAACAAGTAACAAGTTGAAAGTTACAAGTGACAAGCGCCCGCTCAGAGTGAATCTGAGCGGGCACTTTGCTTTATTCGAGGCAATAAACCGCGAGCTCCGACTTCAAGGGACTATGGAGAATGTACTCGGCTATCTTTTCAAACTCGGCATTATCGTGAACCCGAAAATCAAAAGTCTGTTCGTGCCAGAATTTCCCTTCCATTTTCACGGTTCCATTATGACTATGTTTTTGAAATGTATTAGGGTCAATGTGCTCTCCTAATTGTTGCAATGCCTTTTTTAAAGGTGCTTCCGTGGCATTTTGAATTTTCCAGACAATATCGCGCAAAGGTTGGTACCGATAGCTTTCGAGATCATCCAAGGTTGGCGCTTCGGAAAGTGTTCTGTGCAAATCGAACAGCAAATGGACGTGGTTGGGAAGGATGGAATAACTCAACAGTGTATAATCCAAACCATCGCGACTAAGTATTTCATCCGCAACAATTTTGGCCAAAGCAGGTTCGCGAAGATGGTCGTGTCCATATTTTTCCAAATCCAACGCATTGTCGAAGCGGGCGAAAAGGCGTTTGCGGGCTTGCCGCAATTGCGCTGTTTGATCAGGCTGTTGGGCGAATTTGACCTGTATGCTGTAGTATTGAAGTGCAAGGTTTAGTCCAAAGCTCTTTGGCAGTGCATCCCGCATCCGCAGGGTTACAAAGAAAACGCCATCAAACGAGGTGGGTAATGAATGGGTAGTACACTTGGAGGAATACATTTGGTGTGGGCATGGTTTTGTATTCAAAAATAAGGGAAAAGTGGGAGATTTCTATCTTAGTTTTCAACCATAACTTGGCTGCAAAAAATGCTTGGCAAGTGAGCGAAATCGCAGCGTCACAAAAAGCGAATAAATTTACTTTTTTTGCCTAATTTTGTTTTCACAATTCTGAAGCTAATGAGCGATTTTAGGAATATTATTACCATCGAACCGGGCAGGCGCAGCGGACAACCTTGCATTCGGGGGATGCGCATTACGGTCTATGACGTGCTTAGTTATCTGGCTGCCGGCATGAGCATCTCGGAGATTTTGGACGATTTCCCCAAACTGACCGAGGCAGACATTATCGCTGTGCTGGCTTACGCAGCAGAGGCTGAAAAGACCAAACTAGTGGTGCCTCAAGCTGTTGCTGCCTTAAAAAGTTGACAAATCTCATGCTTTAAACTTGCAACTCTAAACTACTCCCCACTCTTCTTCCACTTTTCCATCTGCTCCCGCGCCCCCTCCGAAAGCACCGCCGGATCATATTCCAGCCTGGAAAGAATATCCAGCAGTGTGTTGATCCGGGCTTCTATATCAAAAAATTTGTTGACCACGGCCACCCGGCGGCTTTCCACGAGGCAGTAGCCGCTCTGGAAGCTGCCCTTCTCGTAGCGGACTGTGTAGTCGAGCTCGTCGAAGACGTCTTCAATTTTTTTGAGGGTTGTTTGCGTATAGCGCATATTGTCTCGGGTTTTCGCAGCAATTTTGTGGGGCAAAAATACCACGGGCAAAGTCCAAACTTCCCGAAAGTTTTGAACTTTCGGATGTTCGAACAAACCTATGCGGTTTTTGAAACCTCATAGGTTTTTAAACACCATAACTACATCATGCAAAAAGCACTTCTTTTCCTCCTACTTGCATTCTTTCCCCTCCTCATTGCGGCACAGCCCCGGTTTAAGGCTGGAGTCGTGGCGGGCCTCACCGCATCGCAGATCGATGGCGACCTTTCGGCGGGCTACAACAAACTTGGCTTTCAAGGCGGACTTCGCGTCATTGCACGGCTCAAAGAGCGCACGGAGGCCAGCATGGAATTTCTTTTTTCGCAGCGCGGTTGCCAAAACGAACTTATCCCCAGGGATTTTGACCCTAACCCATTTGCCTTGACGCTCAATTACGTCGAAGTGCCGATTCAATGGCATTTTAAGGATTGGTTCATGGAATACGATGACTCCAAGTACAACTATTACAAGGTTGCGTTCAATATCGGTCTGTCCTACGCACGCTTGATCAGCTCGAAGGTGGACGATGATTTTAACTGGCTCAATGGTGTGGCGCCCGACTACCTGAAAAAAAACGACCTGGGTATCGTTTTGGGGGCCAATTTTTTTGCCAACCGGCACCTTGGCTTCACCGTCCGCTGGAATCGATCCTTGTTACTGATATACGATTCCCGCACATCGCCACGGGGTGGAAAAAGCTGGAACAGCCACTGTTTGAATTTCCAGACGGTGTATCTGTTCTGAGTCCTTACTTTCGCCCCCGAAATTTCACCCGTACATCTTTTTATGAGAAAACTACTTCTACCCGCTCTGGCGATTTTTTGCGCTGTTGCGCTCCTTTTTTGTAAATCAAAAGACACGCCCCCCCCAGTGGCCAGTGCAATGAAAGCCGAGAGCAGCCAATTCTCCAAACGGCATTGTGTGGATGAAGCCAATGGGCAGTGCGCCGAGCTCAACATTTCTTACCCTGTTTTTTCGGGCGGTGATACCGCAATAGTAGCGGCCTTGAATAAATCGGTGCAAAACTATGTCCTCAGTGCAGTGGGCGGAAACGGGCAATCGAACTTTGCCCAGGCCCTTGATTCGGCGGGATTGCAGTTTGTTCAAATGTATATGGAGGTCCTCAAAGATAATCCGGATTTTGTGATGGGCTATTCCACTGAAATTACGGACACCATTTCGTTTCTGAATGCAAAAGTGGCCACAATTCAAATGGATGGCTACTCCTACACCGGCGGTGCGCACCCAAATCCTTTTGGTTTGCTGGTTTCTTATGACCTCTCGAAAGGGGCAAAGCCCTTGGAGATCACTGATTTAGTCCTTGATACCAATGCGGTCCGCCCGGCACTTGAAAAGGCGTACAAATTATCAAAAGGCCTGAAAGAGACGGATCCGCTGGGCGAAATGGTCTACGGCGAAATGCAACAACTGCCCATGCCCGCCAATGTCGGCGTAGCAGCAGAAGGCATTCGCTTTTTCTACAACGCCTACGAAGTGGCGCCTTACGCCGTCGGCGCAACCGATGTGCTGCTGACCTGGGAACAACTGGGAGCCTTGGCGGATAGGAAAAGGTGGGTGGAGTAAATTTGATTTTATATTTTCCTGTTCTCCGGTTTTCCTGTTTTGCGGTTTAAAATCATTATCTTATGCTTATCCGATACACAATTCCGACCCCCATTGGCCGTATGGAAATAACGGGCAACGAGCTCGGTGTCCGGACAGCCCAACTCAGTGAGGGACGGGAGAGTTCTGCGGACGCCTCTGCGCAGGAGGTGGCGGAAATGCTTGAAACCCATCCGGTGGCGGAGTGTGCCCGACAAATTGCGGAATACTTTGCAGGAGCGAGGCAGGACTTTGAGCTGAAACTCGATTGGGGCGGCGCGCCCGATTTTCACCGCCAGGTCTGGACCGAATTGCTGAAAATCCCGTTCGGGAAAACCACCTCTTATTCCGCCATAGCCGAACGGCTAGGCAACCCAGAAGCCTCACGCGCTGTGGGCATGGCCAACCGCAGTAATCCCATCGCCATCGTGGTTCCATGCCATCGGGTGATCGGAAAGGCGGGTGAATTGCGGGGGTATTTTTATGGACTTGATACAAAAATGCTGCTTTTGCGGCATGAGAATCCGGTTCGGTTTGCAGAACAGGGGGAGTTGTTTTGAGCAATTTATTTGCCATATCAAAACAAAGTTTTACAGAATGTATATACGCGACAAAACTGCATCTTTTGAAAGTTAAACCTTTCCCTAAAAAGAGAAAATTGCTGTATCCTTGCCAAAAATTTTCAACTATTTTTAACGGTCGTTTTTTCAACTATTTTTTCTTTAAATATTGAAAATCAATTGTTTGTCAAAACAGATTGAGATCTTCTGAAATAGTATATACGGCCTGAATCTTGTTTGAGTTAAATCTGGCCTTTTATTTGCTGAGGCCGTTTTTTGGCCTTTCCTGAATAATCCAAATCCTTAGACCAATAACCGAAAACAGCCCAACCGCTCCATGGCATCTTCATACGGACCGAGGCAGTCGCTCTCTCAAAAATTACAGCAAAAGCTTTCTCCCCAGCAGATTCAATTGATGAAACTGCTGCAAATCCCGACGGCTACCCTCGAACAACGGATTGAAGAAGAGCTGGAGGCTAACCCTGCGCTGGAAGAAGGAGATGAAACCGCCGACCTTTCCGAAGGCCTCAGCGATATGGATCTTTCTGATGCCGACCTGAGTTATTACGAGCGGGAGCAAAAAGTCGAGAGCGGTCAAACAGACGATGACTTGGGGGGGGAGATTAGCACCGGAAGTGAAGAAGTATTTGAGGAGATCGAACGGGAAACCGCTGATGAATACGCGGAGGAAGAAGCCACCGCAATCCGCGACGATGACGGTCCTGACCTTGACGATTACCTCATTGATTTTATAGAAGACGACCCCTCCACCTACAAAACCCGCGACGATAGCCGGGGCGGCGACCAGGAGGACAAACAAGTTCCACTCGCCTTCGAAAGTACTTTCCACGAATATCTGGAGCAACAACTGGGCATGCTCAAACTTGACGATGAGCGCGAACACGCCATTGCGCTTCAGGTCATCGGCTCCATTGACGACGATGGTTACCTCCGTCGGGAACCTTCGGCCATGGTGGACGATCTGCTTTTCAGCCAAAACATCAGCACGCACGAAAAGGAGATCAGGCAAATACTACAAAAAATACAACGTTTCGATCCCCCGGGCATCGGCGCACGCGACCTGCGGGAATGTCTGATCCTTCAGCTCCAGCACCGGCTTCGCCAGGACGATGATTCGCTCTCGCACGAAGAAAAGATCGTTGTCCAGATAGCCCTGCGTATCATTGACCAGTATTTTGACGAATTTACCAAAAAGCACTACCCCAAACTCTGCCGCCAACTTGGCATCGAAGAAGAAGACCTGCGGGATGCCATCAACGAGATCCTCAAACTCAACCCCAAACCCGCCAGTGGATTTGCTTCCAAAGGCGACCGCGCACACAATTATGTGGTGCCTGACTATATCGTGAGCAACCGCGACGGCGAACTGGAACTCACGCTCAACGCCCGAAATGCGCCCGACCTCCGCATCAACGACCAATACCGCGACATGCTCAAGGCCTTCCACGATGGCCGGCACGGGCGACGCGCCAACAAAAAAGAAAAGGAGGCTGTCCTCTTCATCAAGCAGAAAATAGACTCGGCCAAGTGGTTCATTGATGCCATCAAACAGCGCCAGCAAACCATGATGCTTACTATGGGCGCCATCCTCAAACATCAGGAAGAGTACTTCCTTACCGGCGACCAAAAGAAGATCAGGCCCATGATCCTCAAGGACATCGCCGATGTGACAAGCCTTGATATCTCGACCGTGAGCCGTGTGGCGAACTCCAAATATGTGCAGACTGAATTTGGCACCAAGCGTCTTAAGGAGTTTTTCTCCGAGAGTCTCAGTACCCAGGATGGCGAAGAAGTGTCGACTTTAGAAGTGAAAAAGATCCTCTCAGAAGTCATTGCCGAGGAGCACAAGCGTCGTCCACTATCGGACGAAAAACTCAAAACCATTTTATTGAAAAAGGGCTACAACATTGCGCGGCGTACCGTGGCGAAGTATCGGGAGCAGTTGAATATCCCGGTGGCACGGTTAAGGAAAGGGCTGTAGGGCGGGTCGAAACCTTGTCCGTCGTCCTCTACAACGATCTTTCAAACACAACGATCAATGAAAAAATCTACCCTCTTCACTTTCGTTTTTGCCTCTCTGCTCGCAGCGGTAACGCATGCCCAGGGCTTCATACAGCTCGGAACTACACAAATAGTAGATGAGGGCCATCGCATGATAGCCACCTCCGATGGCGGCTACATCACAGCAGGTTCAGCGGGGACCAAGGCAGTACTTTACAAGACGGATTGTCTGGGCAATCTTGTGGCCCAGATCGAAAAATCATTCATTCCAGGTCCTGCCCGTTTTTGGGATGTTACAGAGCTTCCCGATGGCAGTATCGTGGCCGTGGGTGGGGCGAGCATTGCGACCTTTACCGACACTGGAGGCCATGTAATACTACTCAGAACTATGGCAAATCTTTCCGAAACAGCCTCTTCCAGTTTTAAAATACTCAACAAGGAAGCCCAGGGGAAATCCATCGCCAAAACTCCTACCGGTCAGCTTTTGGTGTGGGGCGAAGTGACTGGTTTTTCGGTCGACTTCACTGATGCGTTCCTCCAGCGCGTCAGCCCGGTAACCTTGCTGCCTACTGCTGACCCCGTGATCGTCAACAATGGCGTGGACCTGGCCAGTCGAATCATTCCCACAGCCGATGGCAATTATTTATTGACGGGCTCCAGTTTTGTGGGCAATATCTTCAATCCAGATGCGCCCATTAACAACCACCTGCGGGCATACAAGGTGGACGAAAACGGTGGGCTCATCTGGCAAATCAGTGTGCAGCAGACTTTTTTGGCCAAATATGGCGTGGGAAGGGTCTGTGGTGCAGCGCAGAACGAGGGTTCTGGCAATTTTATGCTGGGTGGAACGCTCTATGGTGGCACGGACGCCAGGGCACAGGATGCATTTTTTGCCCTGATCAGCCCGGATGGAACCGTGTTGGATACTTCCTATGCAGCGGCCTTGGGTCAGCAAAAAACACATTCAATCGTTGCCCACCACGACCTCCACGGCTTATTCTCTATGGCTGGCGAAAGCGATGGCTCTCCATTTGGCGTGCCCGCGGTTGCTCTGGCACAGGCATACGAAATTGGCAACCTTATCGTGGTTTCCGGGATAAGCCTGGACCTGAGCACACCCGTTTCCATTCGCGATCTGGTGGAAATAGACCCGGGCCGTTTTGCCTTTATGGGCACCATTCCCGACAACCTGGTAGCCTTGGGTGCAACCGATATCATCGTAAGCACGCCAGAGGCGACCGTAGATATAGTGTACCAGAATTGTGCGCTTGCAGCCACTTATAGTGTTCCTGCGGCGACTTTTCAATGGATTTATGAGGGTCAAATTATACCCGGCGCCAACCAGGGCGCCTATTTCCCTACCCAGCCAGGGCTTTATCAGGTTCAAATACTGGATGACAAGGGCTGTTTTGGTATGTCCGACACATTCAGGGTAGAGGGTCCGGTGGCTGATTTTACGTTTTCTTCCGATGGCTTGACGGTTACTGTTACCAATGCCTCGCAGGGCGCTACTTCCTATTTGTGGGACTTTTGTGACGGGAATTTAAGTACTTTACCCAATCCTGTGCACACCTACGCCGCACCTGGGGTGTACTGTTTGACCCTCTATGCAATAGACAATTGTGGCCTCGTGGACACGATTGTCTATCCAATTGGAGTTACACCAACAAATGAACCTTCCTGGCTGAATCATTTGAGCCTTGCGCCCAACCCAACCAGCGGCATTTTCAGTCTTGAGATGAGTGGTACGCCACAAGGAAAAGTGGAATTTGCGCTATTCAATACCGTCGGTCAATTGATCAGTCAGGAGGAGCTGAATTTCCAAAATGGCTACTTGCAAAAAAACTTCGATCTGGGAGCATTTCCGGGGGGTGTTTATTCCCTTCAGATCAGATCGGGCATGGAGTTAAAAATTGTGCGAGTGGTAAAGCGGTAGGATATAAAACAGGCACATGAATTAAACAGGAAAACCGCAAAACAGGAGAACAGGAAAATATAAAACCGCACATAATGATCCGAAGAGGGCTAAAATCTTCCCTTTTCGAGATCAAGGTATTCGCGGTTTTATATTTTCCTGTTCTCCTGTTTTGCGGTTTTCCTGTATAATTTTCCTTTATAATTTTTGCGAAAAATGGCAAAAGCTCAATTTTGGCGGGCAGCCTAATGGATAAATTTGTACTCTTGTACCGTCTGCTATAAACCACGAACCGCTTCCGAAGGAATTATGAAACAAAAACTACTGCTTCCGCTCCTCGTTTTTTTGGCTGCGCCCATCGCGCTTTTTGCCACGCACAACCGCGCCGGGGAGATTCACATTGAGCAAATCGGTCCGCTCACCATACGCGCTACCGTCATCACCTGGACAAAAACAAGCAGTGTGAATGCTGACCGTGATACCCTGGAGATCAACTGGGGGGATGGCCAAATTCAAAAGGTGCGCCGCTCCAATGGTTTCGGCAATCCTCCACAGGGCGTCCCGCTGGCCAACGACATTAAGTACAATATCTATGTTGCCGAACATATGTACGCCGGAGCGGATAGTTTCGTCATCTCCATGACGGACCAGAATCGTATTGGAGGTATTATCAACGTGAACCCGCCTGCCTCAGACAATATTCCATTTCATATCCAGACTACCTACATTTTTCAGGATTCGCAATTTGGAGGCTCCAATACCACCCCTTTACTATTGCAGCCGCCCATCGATAATGCTTGTATTGGCAAGCCTTTCAAACACAATCCGAATGCTTCTGATCCTGATGGCGACAGTCTTTCGTACGCACTCATCGTGCCGATGCAGGGGCCTGGCGTAGAAGTCCCCAATTATTCATTCCCCAACGAGATCATGCCGGGGCTTAACAACGCGTTTCAACTGGACCCGGTCTCTGGCGATATATTATGGCTATCGCCACAAGTTGCGGGCATTTACAATATTGCGTTCACCATTATTTCCTGGCGAAAAGGCAGGCTCATTGACATCACCATTCGGGACATGCAGATATTCGTTTCCGCATGCGAAAACAACCCGCCGATAGTAGAAACGATCGATAAAATATGCGTGGTGGCTGGTAACACGGTAGATTTTGAAGTTACCGCCACAGATGTCGACAGCACGGATGAGATATTGCTAACTGCCTTGGGCGCCCCGCTCACATCGCCCTTCAGCCCGGCCACTTTCGATGCACCCACTAGTTGGGGTGAGGCGCCTGTGTCTGGTACATTCAATTGGCTTACCGCCTGCGAACACATTTCCAATCAGTCTTACTCCGTAGTTTTCAAGGCTACAGATTCGCTCACAACCCCGCAACTGGCTGATTTGCACACCGTAACCATCAAGGTAGTCGGTCCTTCACCGGAAGGATTGCTGGCCAATGCCGAACCGGACTTCATCGAGCTCAGTTGGGATAAACCATACAGCTGTGAGGGCGCTGCCAACAATTATTTCCTCGGGTTTTCCGTGTGGCGACGCGAGGGCAGCAATCCATTTGTGATCGACACCTGCACCCCCGGATTGGCGGGAAAGGGCTACACCCAGTTGATCTCGGTTACCAAAGCGGTGAAAGACGGGCGATATTATTTTAAGGACAACGAAGTGGAGCCGGGATTCACCTATTGTTACCGGGTTTTGGCAAAATTTGCCCGGGTTTCAGCGGGCGGTTATCCGTACAATATCGTGGAAAGTCTGGCTTCTGCAGAGGTTTGTGCCCAGCTTCCACGAGACCTGCCGCTCATCACCAATGTATCCGTGGAAGCAACGGATGCCTCGGCGGGTAAGATCCGGGTAGCCTGGTCCAAACCCGTTGGAGGCGATCTGGATACGGTAATCAATCACGGCCCATACCGCTATCAGCTGCTTCGTGCGCCAGGGTTTACGGGCGGGGTGTATACAGCACTGCCCGGCGCATCCTTTGTTTCCAATACTTTTTGGGAGGCCAACGACACCATTTATGAATTTGACGAAGGCCTCAATACCGTAGCCGGGCCTTACCATTACAAAGTTGATTTTTATGTGAAAGGGAATGTTTTACACGGCGCTACCCGGGACGCTTCTTCGGTCTTTTTGAATGTGGCTTCGACCGACAAAACCAATATTCTTTCCTGGGAGGCCAATGTGCCCTGGACCAACTACGCCTTCAAAATTTTCCGAAAAAACGACCAGACGGGATTGTTCGCTCCCATCGGGACTTCCGCCACTGACGGCTACGAAGACCGTGGTCTGATCAATGGAAAGGAATACTGTTACTATGTGGAAAGTGAAGGGACTTATAGCGTCGGGGGGCTTTTGAACCCATTGTTCAACAAATCTCAGGAGACCTGTGGAACACCCATTGATACGGTGCCGCCTTGTCCGCCGGTGCTGGCAGTGAGCAACTTATGCGACGATCCAGCGGCCAGTCCCGGGCCACCTTTTCTCAATAACCTTTCCTGGACAAACCCCAACGTGGCTTGTGGAGGAACCGACGATGCGGTTGGGTACAAAATTTGGTACACCCCGGTTGCAGGCGAACCACTGATGTTGTTGGCCGACCAAGCCGGGGCTACCAACACAATTTTCGAACATACGCTCGAAAACCAGCTCGCAGGCTGCTATGCTGTTTCTGCCATTGACTCGGTGGGCAACGAAAGTCTGCTCAGCAATCTTTTTTGTGTGGACAATTGCCCAAACTATGAACTTCCCAACGCCTTTACACCTAACGGCGATGGTGCAAACGACCTTTATACGCCCTTCCCTGGCTGGCGCTTTATACAAAGCATTGACATGCAGATCTTTAACCGCTGGGGAAACCTCGTTTTCCAGACCACTGATCCAAACATCAGCTGGAATGGCACCAACGAAGGCGGGAAAGAACTGTCAGAGGGTACTTATTTCTATGTGTGCAAGGTATATGAGAGCCGCGTAGGCGGTGTGGTGTTGAGGCCGGGAGTGTTGAGTGGGTATATTGAGTTGGTAAGAGGGTAGGGATTTACGATTTACGATTTTGGATTTACGATTTACGATTTACGATTTTGGATTTACGATTTTGGATTTACGATTTACGATTATTTTGATCCGAAAAAGGCATAATTCATCCTTTCTTCCAATCAAAATAATCGTAAATCGTAAATCCAAAATCGTAAATCGTAAATCGATTACCGCTGTACGATCAATTTCCGCGTTTTAGCGATCTCTCCGTTGCGTACTTGTACGAAGTACACGCCGTTTGGAAGGCTGCTAACATCAAAAGTGAATTGATTTTCGCCTTTGGTGAGCGTATTCTGTTGTGTAAGGGCCATTTTACCCGATGGATCAATGATGGTAACGCTAACATTGCCTTCTGCCTCCAGAGGGACTTCCACGGTCAATTGCTCCATAGCGGGGTTGGGGAAGAGACCAAAGCCGACGTTCTCAAACACGACATCCAGTGAAATTTCTTCCACCGCACCATCCGTAGAGCCATCAGTACGCCATGCGCTCGAGCTTCTGCTGGCTTTGAAGGTGTAGCACTGCGTATTGCTCCATGCGCCATTGTAACCGTACACATATGCCTTGTAATCAGTACCAACAGTAGCATTGTTCAGGATGATCAGTTCGTCGGCAGTACCGCCATTTTGTGAGGTCTTTTTCAGCGAGGTGCCCTTATAAAGTTTCAAGTCGTAGTCAAAAGGCAAAGTGGTCAATTCCACCTTGATATTTTTTTGGCTGCTGGTATTGCCAAACAAGTAATAGTCCTTGTCGGTCGTTGAAGCAATTTGTGCTGTAAAGGCGGTATTGATCGGGACAGATTTAGCCGTGCTGTTGGTATTGTTAGTCTCGTATTGGTCGGCACAGTTGGATGCGGTAGTGAATTGTGCTGAACCATAGCTACTCTCCTGGCCATTGCAAATTGCTTTCACCCGATAGTCATAAAGTGTTCCGGTCGTTAAACCATTCAAATTATGCGTAGTGGCGGTGAGGTTGGGCACAACAGTATAGTTTAGGTCCGAATTTTTCTTCCATTCAAAAGTATAGGTCGTAGCCCCGCCTACTGCATTCCAATTGCAGGTTGCACTGGTTTGGGTAATGTTGGTGGCCGTAAGACCAGATGGTGTGCCACAGCCGGAGGGCTCCTGGCAACCCGGTGAGCTGGCCAATGCTATCCGTGCTCCACCAGAGGAGAACAACGATTGCATCCGCGTTTTTTGACCTGCCGAGAAAACATTCATGCAGGCATCGTCGGTGTAGTCCATGTAATTCATGAACATATCGCCATTGGGGCCATTGCTGCAACTGATTTGTGGGAAAGATGGGCAGCCATAGTTTTCGTCGGCCTGGTTTGGCGTATCGCTTGATCCATCTGAACCGGTACATGCACTTCCGTCATCTCCCCAAATGTGGTAACAGTTGAGCCAGTGGCCCACCTCGTGCGTGGCCGTACGGCCTTTGTCAAAAGGAGGGGTTGCGCCAATGGTGCCGAAATAGGCATAGTCGCAAACCACACCATCGGTAGCAGCTGGGCCGCCGGGGAATTGTGCGTAGCCAAGCAAGCCGCCTGAGAGATTGCACACCCAGATGTTGAGGTACTTGTTGCGGTCCCAGATATCAAGACCACCTGAGGAGTAATACTTTACGTTGTCGTTGGTGCCAAAACCGTTGACCGTAGTTTGGCGGCGTTGGATGCCATTGGTAGCAGCGCCGTTGGGGTCTTGCGTCGCTATGCAAAAGTTGATCTCGCAGTCCGCCGCAATGCCTTGAAAAGCAGCGGGGGTGTTGCCCTTATCGGCATTGGTGCGGCGGAAATCGGCGTTCAAAACATCCAGCTGCGATATGAGCTTCGCATCCGAGAGGTTCTGGGTACTGTTGTAATACACCACATGGAACACGACCGGGATGGTGATCACGGCGCGGTCAATGGCCCCGCCGGATTGCGCAAATTGGCGGGTGTGCTCTTCGATGCGTTGGATTTCCTGGAGCATTGCCGGGTTGTCCAGCAATTGTTGGGCAAGCACTTCTTCTGCAGCGCAGGTTCGGTGCTGGGCAGACGCGTTGAACGCGAGCAGCAAAAATGCAGCAATCGGGGAAAGGAATTTTTTAAACATGTAATGAAATTAGGTTAAAAAATGAACAGTTTGAGATTGTACGTACGAAGAGTTGTAGGCAGAATGCGAATGGGCCCTATCAAAGGATTTTGCTCGATTTGATTTGGCCCAGCGAATTTTCGTGCAGCAAATATATTTTTTTGAAATCCGAGAAAGCGGATAATTTTTGTCAGGGACTGGACAGAAGTTCAACCGATTTAATCTGAAGTGTTTTGAATTTGCGAATTTAATTCTGCAATGAATTGTCATTTAGTTCTTCCATTGGCTTATTGGTCTTTTTTAACCCCATTACCAAATATCATTTGTTGTGTCAAGCGGCATATTCTCCCGTAATTCGCCCTGAATTTTTCAAATACGACCATTATGCTCCGCCAATCACTCGCGATACTTGCCTTTTTCGCTGCGGCCAACGCCATGTTGGCCCAAACTTCACTCTTTGTGCCGCGCAATTACCTAAAGTCCTACGAACAAGGCACGCGCAGCTGGGACGGGAAGCCCGGCCCTAATTATTGGCAAAACAGATCCGCCTACAATATCAGCGCCAGTATAGACCCTAAAACCCGCAGACTCTCCGGTGAGGAAACCATCACTTATTTCAACAACAGCCCCGATACACTAAAAATCGTCCGGTTCAAACTTCAGCACGACCGCTACCGCAAGGGAGTCCAGCGTTCATTTGACGTTGCTGCAAGTGATGTGAGCGACGAAGGGACCCGCATCGAAAGTCTGACCTTCAACGGCAGGGTAGTGGATGCTAATGACCAAAACCGATCCGCTACTTTTCTCGATGTTTCGATCAAAGACACCCCTTTGAAGCCCAGATCTTCGGCAACTTTTTCGGTGCGCTGGTCGTACACTTTACCTGCTGCCAAAGGCTCTGCGCGGGAATGCGTATGCGACAGCACCACTTTTTTTGTGCCGTACTGGTATCCGCAAATTGCGGTATACGACGACCTGAATGGCTGGGCCAGTCACCCCTACACCGGGCAGCAGGAATTCTACCACGACTTTGCCGATTACGATGTGACGATCAAAATGCCCGCAGGATTTCAGGTCTGGGCCACCGGTGAATGGCAGAATGCAAGGGATATTCTGAACCCTGAATATTTGTCTCGCTGGGAAAAAGCGCATTCGAGCGCAGCAGTAATTTCGGTTTTTTCGGAAAAGGAATTGAAAGCGGGTTGGGTTTATCGCAATCCAAAACTTCCCGAAAGTGCCAAGCTTTCGGGAAGTTCAGCTCCTGTCTCCTTCCGCTTCAAAGCCTCCGATGTCCCGGATTTCGCCTTCGCCGCCAGCGACCATTATAACTGGGATGCAAATTCAGTGGTCGTAGACGACAAAACGGGCCGACGCACCTTTGTCAGCGCGGCCTATAACACGACATCTACGGACTACCCACAAGTCGCCAAAATCGCTGCCGATGGAATCCGTTTAATGAGTACCTGGTTGCCAGGTTATCCCTTTCCATATCCTGTTATGACCGTGTTTAATGGCGACGACGGCATGGAATATCCCATGATGTGCAACGACGTGAGTACAGCCCCACGCTCTCCCATGACGCTTACTATTCATGAAATAAGTCACACTTATTTCCCCTTTATGATGGGCATCAATGAGCAGGATCACGCCTGGATGGACGAGGGTTGGGCGGCCTTTTTCGATTACCTGCTCTCCGATTCACTTTCCAATCACACCGAAGGCGGCGTGCGCGACTACTCCGCCATCGCAGGGACCGAAAATGACGTGCCGCCCATGGTGAAATCGCGCAACCTGACTACGGCGTACCGCAATGCTTCGTATCAGCGGCCTTCCCAGGCGTATTTTACCTTGCTGGATCTGTTGGGGTACGAAAAATTTCACGCTTGCATGACCGAATACATGAACCGCTGGAAAGGAAAGCACCCGGCGCCCTTCGATTTTTTCCAGACCTGGAACAACGCTTCCGGACAAAACCTCGACTGGTTCTGGAAACCCTGGTTTTTTGATTGGGGCTACCCTGACCTTGGTATTCAGGGCGTTATACGCGATGAAGCAGCGAACTGTCAGGTCATTTTGGTGGAACGCAAGGGCAATATCCCGGTGCCCATTCATTTGGAAGTAGAGTATGCGGATGGCTCAAAAGAGACTTTCCACCAGACGGCTGCGGTGTGGCGCGATGGTAAGCAGAATGTCCGGGTGGCCTGTACGGAGGGGAAAACTGTGAAAACTGTCCTGTTGGGGAAAACGACGATTCCGGATGTGGATAGAGGGGATAATAAGTGGGGGAAAAAAGGTTAAAATTCTATTTTGTAACTCAGATTTGGAATCAATATAGAGGCCAGATCCTTCTCGATGCTATTATTTTTCAGGTTGTACCGGTAACCCTTAAAGTCAGGTTGTCCTGTAACATTCAATATTTTTAAGGCAATTTCACGGGAGCTTTTCTTTTTATTTACTTTGTAACTGGCCGTGAAATGTACATTCAAAGCGGGATCCGCTTGCATTGCATAGGCGTTTGTTTCATCATAAACAATATCCTTCGCAATATGCGATGCGGCCTCGTTTACTGGTGAATACCGGTTGCCACCCTGGTATGTAAACCGGGTATTCAAACTTAAGGTATTCTGATTGCTTTTGCCCAATTGCCATTCTTTGCCAATTAAAAAGTTGAACACATAATTCCGGTCGAATCTGGTACTTCGCCAAACATGGTCCCCGCCTTTAAACTCCGAATTGAACAACGATGCAGTAAATAAATAGTAGTACCCTTTGGAAATATACTTTTCAAGGGTAAGGTCAAGTCCGAAATTTCTGCCTTCCCCCGTGTTTTGTAGCTGCTCGCCAAAAAACAGATCGTTTTGCAGATTAATAAAAGAGAAAGAACTGTCGGCAATTACAGGCACGGAGAACAACTGCTGAAAATAGGGTTCGATCTTAAAATGGATCAAGTCGGTGATATTCTGATCATAACTCAGTACAAGGTGATGAGATTTTGTAAAATCAAGGTCTTTGTTTACGGCAGTTTCCCCGCTTGAAAGCGAATTGTTGAAATAGTAATTCAACTTTTCTAAGCGGCTATGCAATCCATAAGCCAGGCCAATGGATTGATTTTTACTTAATTGTTGACGAAACCCAAGTCTAGGTTCAATGGTGTAATGATTGTTTAAAGTGAATAGCTGGCTGTTAATTCCAATATTCATCAATAGTTTATTGGTCAGGTTAATAGACGAACTGCTATAACCTGAAATTACAGTACTGAATCCACTTGCATTTACAATTTCCTGTGGCGGACTGCCCAATGTCGGGGAATTATTTAGCTGTATATCATACATCATACCGGTAAGCAGTATGCCCGTTTTATTCGTGTGCCGGGCACTGAATTTCTTATTGATAAAGGAGGATAAAACAAAATTCCAGTTTGAATTTGCGATCTGGCTTTGCGGCTGCAGTGATAATTCCTGATTAAGCTTTTCAGTGGTCCAATCTGTACTGGTGGCTGTTGTAGCTAAGGTCGTTTTCAGATATGCATTATCCTTGAAAAAATACTTGTGGCTAATGCCTGCTACGCCCATATTCTGCTTGATATCATTGTGCTCAATATCGTCAGCGTACTCCCATTTCGTGATGTCGGTTTCGGCCTTTGCGGCAGCCCCATCTGTCATTCCCATGCCCCATAAAGAGAAGATGCCTGCTTTTTTGGTGGGAAAATTCATCTTGAAAGAAAGGTCCTGGTATTTAATGCTGCCTGCATCTTTCGGTAATAAGGGCGCCAATAAAGCAAACGTAGAATAACGGTAATTAAACAGGTAAGATGATCTGCCTTCTTTTTTGAAAGGGCCTTCCGAGGAGGCATCAATGCCAAGAAGACCAACCTGAAAGGTATGTTCCCGCTTTTGATTATTGCCCGATCTCATGGCGATATCAAAAACGCCCGACAATGCATTGTTGAATTCTGCTGGAAATGCCCCGGTAAAGAAATCGGAGTTCGCCAGCATTTGACTGCTTAACGCTGTAACGGTGCCCCCTCCCAATGAATTTAAGTCTCCAAAATGACTTGGATTTGGAATTTCTATTCCTTCCATTTTCCATTGCAGAAATTTAGGGGCATTGCCCCGTACAATGATTCCGTTTTCCGCGGTATTACTGGCCACACCGGCGAATGAAGACGCTAAGCGGGCAGGGTCGTCAAATCCGCCTGCATAGCGTGTTGCCTCTTCCACACTCAACATTCTGCTGCTTACAGTGGCCATCGTATTAAGGGCTTGTTCTTTGTTTACACGGGGTTTTACCACAACTTCACCCAGCAAAGCAGCATTTTCTTTAAGCTGGATGGTCAAAAATGTTTGTTTTGCGGAACTAACGGTTATTTCACGAATAACGGCAGGCTCATAACCGATAAATTTAACCTGCAGGTCATACCTCCCGACCGGCACATTTGGGATCGAGAAATTTCCTGTAGTGTCGGTTGTTGCGCCAAGAAACGGAGCTGTATTGAGCAAACCTACAGTGGCGAATGCTACCGGAGCATTGGAAGCATCATCGATAACCGTTCCGCGGATGGTTTGGGTAGGTTGGGCGATCACATGTATCGTAATGAATACAAGGATGAAAGCAAAAGCAAATCGTATCATGATTTTAATTTAGAAATTAGAAAGCACAAAAGTCTTTCCAGCTCTAAATGTGTACAATACTGATTTATCAGTACGCTCCCATCACGCAGCACAGGTTCCAAAAGATGCGTTTTCAGCCCGGTGAGCATTTTTCAGACACACTCTAATCCAAAAGCCCAAATTTTGAAGCAAACATGATTGCTTCAAATGAATTATTAGCCCCCAACTTTTCTAAAAATCTTTGCCGGTGCGTGTTTACAGTATGCAGACTGATCGATAATCTATTGGAAATTTCCTTGCTCAATAAACCGTCTTTTACCAGTCTCAGAATTT
>JAUSMG010000025.1 GCA_030645295.1 Saprospiraceae bacterium
AGTCACGAAATGCTGACGGCTGGCGGCACCCTTGAATTTGAGATGGACAACAAACCCGGTACCTGGGGCTCTGCCGAAACGGATTGCCCGGTTTCGGCCATTACGGAACGTGATATTGTGTCGGTTCCTTTTGTGAAATCCGGTGCGACGATCTTTAAGGACCGCACCGTGATCGAACTGGGTTGCGCCGACCCGAAAGCCAATATCCGGTATATGTTTGCGGATATTACGGGCAAGGTGCAATGGCGTGATTACAAGTCGCCCATCACCGTAGACCGCAGCCAACGCATGTTCGTGACGGCCGAGCGCGGCAACGAAAAGAGTAGCGCGGTATTGGTGGAATTCCATCGCATTCGCAGCGATCTTAAAGTGTTGGGCTACAAAAATCGATACTCTTCGCAGTACACTGCCGGCGGCGACGATGGTCTGGTGGACGGCGTCCGGGGCGGGGCGGATTTCAGAACGGGCGGCTGGCAAGGGTTCGAAGGCGCCAACCTCGACATGGTAATAGATCTTGGTAAACAACAGAAAATCAATCGGGTACGCGCCAATTTTCTGCAAGACGAGAACTCCTGGATCTTCTTCCCAACCAAGCTGCAGGTGGAGGTTTCAGAAGATGGAAAGACGTTTGTCCCCGCAGGAGAAGCACTTTGCGATACTTCGCCTTCAGCCCCAGGCAATTTGCAAAAGGAACTCAGCCTTGAAATGGACGGTAAGAAAGCGCGATATTTACGGGTAGTAGGGGTTTCGCTGGGCCAATGCCCTGCGACACACAAGGGAGCCGGGCATGCTTGTTGGGTTTTTGCGGATGAGGTTGCGGTGGAGTAGGAATTCCGAATAAATTTTGTTATTTTTGCAAACACAATCCCCGAAAAACTAAAATCATCCTACAAAATGGAAGTTTTAGAGCAAAAAATGACCTACGCCGACCTAATGGAATTTAATATTCCAGAAGGCGATACGGGTATTTATGAACTCCTAAACGGTGAAATAGTGAGACGCTCTTCCCCTAATACGCCCCATCAGCGGGTATCAATGAAACTGCTCGTTCAACTTGCCAGGTTTATCGAAGAGAAAAATCTGGGCGAACTCTTTCATGCCCCATACGATGTCTATCTCGACGAATATAATGCAGGCATTCAACCAGATCTCCTATTCGTGAGCCACACGCGCAATTTTATCATCAAAGAAAATAACGGTGTGGTGGGCGCACCCGATCTGGTAGTCGAGATACTTTCCAAAGGCACAACAAACTACGACCGTGGAATCAAAAAAGACATTTACGAGCAGTTTGCCGTGCGCGAATACTGGATTGTAGACCCTCAAAACCGCAGCATCGAGGTGTATCGCATGGAGAACAACCGCTTTCGATTGTACTCTTTTGCAGCGGAAGAAGGCATGGTGAAATCTTTGGTATTGGAGGGGCTGGAATTGGAGGTGGAGGCGGTCTTCTCAAGTACATGAATTAAACCGCAAAATGTAAAACAGCAGAACAGGAAAATATAAAACCGTGACGTATGATGGTGAACCAGAGCAAAATTTTGAATTTTTCGAGCGGTTATCTTTCTTGGTTATGCGGTTTTACATTTTCCTGTTCTCCTGTTTTGCGGTTTAATTATGCTTTCTAAAAGGTCGAATCAGGTTATTCGCCTCCAACCCTTCCTGCTTCCGTCTCCATCCCCGTACTCCGCTTCCTAGATTTTACGTTGTCATTCCCAAAACGATAGCCGAGGCTCAGGCTCACCCGGCGACTATCCCAGCGACCGCTTCCGGAAGAATACAGGCCGTTGAAATCTGAGTAGCCATCCCAACCTGTTTCATAGAAAATATCGTCGGCACTGAGGCGGACATTCAGCCGCTCGCGCAGGAATTTGCGCTGAAGGCCAAGATTCAAACCCCAATTGGATTCGTATAAAAACACCCCACCCCAGATGCCCGGTCCGGAAAAGTAGCCGGAAATTTCTCCCTTAATACCCAGTGGCATATTGAAGGTGTGTTGCTGGAAAATATTGTAGGTGATTGCCTGCACATCCACCACGCCGCCCTCACCGTAATCCGCCTGGTTGTCTTGATGCGCGACCGTAGCATTGCAAAAGACATTCCACCATTTGAAAATTTGAACCGGGGCACTGACATTGAAACTGAAGATGGTTTGTCTGGCCAGATTGTCCCAGGTAATATACCCCGCCCGGAGGTCTGTGGTGTCGGGTGCAATAAGGCGGGTGATCTGGTCGGTGGTGCGGCTGTAGGCCAATTTAAAATTGTAGCGCTGCGCCAGCGTGTAGCCCAATTCCAGGTTGTTCACGATCTCAGGCCGGAGAAAGGGGTTTCCTTTTTCGTAGGAGAGTTGACTGAGCTGGTTGTTGAAGGGGTTGAGCACGTTGTAATCCGGGCGATTGATGCGGCGGCCGCCGTTCAGCGCAAGGTTGTGGTTTTTAGCAATATCCCAGGTCAGGCCTGCACTTGGAAACCAGCTCAGGTAGTGCAGCAAAACGGGCGATTTTGCCAACTCAGGTAAAAAGGTCTGCAGGTCGCCGCGAGCATCGGTTTGTTCTGCCCGGAGCCCCGCAGAGAAATTCCATTTTTTACCCAGGGCGCGGGCATAGTTTACATAGCCGGCATAGACTTTTTCGTCGTATTTGAACAGGTTGGAACTACGGTCATTTCGAATGGGAAATCCCTCAGGCTCATCAAAAAACAAAAAGGTGTTGTCCGAGATCACCTGGCTGAATTTTGTTCCGCCCCCTACAACGCCTCCCCAGAGTTTGTCCTCATAATCCACCTGAAATGTGAAGATGTCAATATCGCTAGGGGTGTCGAAACTGTTGATGATCTCGGTGAGCACTTTATCTTCGGCGGCATTGAAGTAACGATTGGGCTGGTAGCGCTTGTTGTCGTTCTGGTAATTGCCGAAATCAAGATCCACGTTCAGGCTACGGCCTTTGGTATTGTCGAAGCGGTAATTGAGGTTGTACGTTTGTTGTTGGCGCTGGTGGTGCTCAGTGGTGTTGGCCACTAAAATACTGTCGATCAGATTTGGCGTGGAATCCTGCGCAAGCGTGATCCGGTTCATGCCACGACCGAGACGGTCGTTGTCTCCTCCGCTGACCAAAAATCCAATGGTCTGTTTTTTGGTGAGGAAAAAATCGGCGCCCACGCGGTAATTGTAGTTGTCCCATTCGTTGTTGCGGCGGTTGATCTCGTCTTGTACAATTCCATTAAGGTGGCTGTAAAAGTTCATGTTGTTAAACCCAGCGCCATCGCCCACACTGGCGTTGCCAAAAGCATTAAAACGTTTGTTGCGGTAATTGCCTGTGCCGCTGAGGTTGGCGCGGTGGTAAACGCCCTGACTGTAGGTCGTATTCACCGAGCCGTTGGCGCCGAGGTTCTTGTCTCTTTTTAGCCGGAGGTCAATGATACCGGCATTGCCTTCCGCTTCGTATTTCGCCCCGGGGTTGGTGATGATCTCGATGCGGTCGATCTGCTCGGCAGGCAGACTTTGGAGGTAACTGGTAAGGTCCTCGCCCGTCAATGGGAGGCGTTTGCCGTCCACGTACAAGAGCACCCCGGAACGACCCAATACGCTGATATTGTCGTTGTTATCCACGGTCACGCTGGGGGCTTTTCGCAGCAAGGTGATGGCGTCAGAACCCGCGCTGTTGATGGTGCCGTCCACGTTGAAAACGGTTCGGTCGGGCTTGATCTCTACCATGACCCGGGAGGCTTTGACGGTCACCTCTTTCAGGTTAATGTCAGAAGCAATAAGGGGCAGAATGCCCAGATCCAAGCGTTGATTTTCTTGTAATTGGATTCCCGGTTTTTCAATATTGCCAAAGCCCAATGCGCTCGCCTTCAGAAAATAGGTTCCGGCGCCCAGGTCTTTGAGATCAAAAATGCCAGCTTCATCACTGGTGCCGGCTTTGTAAAGCATGCCATCGGCAGCAGTGTACAGTCCCAGGCTGGCAAAGGCAATGGCTTCTCCGCCCTTGCCTTGCAATTGTCCGCGAATACTGGCCGTTTGGGCCGACAGGGAAAAGGCGGCGCTGAGCCACAGAAGGGTGGTTAATAATTTCATGCTTAATTTGCTGTGTTTGAAATACGCTCGAAGCGGACAGCAAATTGGGGAGATGGTTGCGGGCGGTAGTGGATTTTTCGACAAAAGATGGGGTGTGGGTGAGTATAACACCAAGTGCGGCGGGAATTCGTTTGCACGTTGAGTAGCACTTTTTTGACAGGATTAACAGGATTATCAGGATGGACAGGATTATCAGGATAACGTCGGCTTCGCCAAAAGGAGTACATTTGTTCGATATAAACAACAAGTTCTCCTTTTTCCAAATTGTATCCTACCATGAAACAAACCTCTGCACGCTACCTGCTTCTTTCAGCCTCTATCCTCACCCTTTTACTTCTATCTTTTTGTAAAAAGGACAAGCCGGTTCAAGTAGAACAAACCCTTATTGACGGCACATGGATTCAGTATGAATATCTTACGGACGATGATGGAGACGGTATTTTTACTGAAAAAGGACTGCCTTGTCAGTTTGGGGACGGTTGGAAATTCACATCCGACCACAAATTTGAACTTCGGGATGAAATCGAGTATTGCGATACAGATGTTGATTCCATATTTGTAATTTCGGGCACCTGGGAACTCCGAAACAATGATACCGAAATTTATGTCGAAATAGACCCGGACTTTCTATTTTTCAACTTCCAAATACATACAATCAGCGATACCTTGCTTGAACTGCGCCAGTTCAATACACCGGCCTCTCAAGCACCTCTAGAAGAGCGATTCATTTTACGAAGATGATTTTCAATAAGTGGTGATTTATTCAAATCTCGCCACCTATTTTAATCCCTCATTTCCGCCACCGCTATCCTCGAATCCCCCGCCCCGTAATACAGCAACCACCTTCCATTCAACCACACCATGCCCTCCAGGAAACAAACATTGGCGACCTCGCCGACTCTTTCAAAATCGCGCTCAGCGGTGAGCAGGTATTTGTCCGAACGGGCCAGGAGTTTCTTCGGATCCCTGGCTGAAAAAAGGGCTTGTCCCACAGAATAAGCATCTGCACCCAGGGTTTTGTCCCCGCTGCTGGCGCTGTTTGCGCTGTTGTAAAGCAATACAACGCCTTCTTTTTTGATCAATGCAAATGGTCCGGGTTCTACCAATCGGCTATCGAAAAGTCCGGGGCGGGGCATCATCACGCGGGTGAGATTCCCTTTTTTGTCCTCCAATGGAGACCAGGAGATCAGGTCGTCGGAAGTTGCCATGAAAAGGTCGGTGTCGCCCCAGTACATCCAGTATTTTCCTTTCACTTTTTTGGCAATGACCTGATTGCCGTCGCGCGCACACACGATGGCGCCGGATTTTGACCAGAGGTTCCGGTATTTGCGGTCTGTGAGCACCAGGCCGTGTTTTTCCCATCTGATCAGATCGCGGGAGCTGGCGAGGCAAAGCCGGGCTACTTTTTTGTCGTAAGCGGTGTAGGTCATTACATAAAGTCCGTCGTCTCTGCGCACGATGCGCGGGTCTTCGCAGCCGCCTTCCCATTCGAGGTCTTTCATCGTGTCGTTGTTGGGAGCCAGCACTGGCGCAGGGTTCTTGCGAAATTCTGTGCCGTTTCGGCTGTTGGCGATGCCGATGCGCGAGGTGCCGTATTGGTCTTGTGCCCGGTAAAGCATCCACACGCGACTATCTTTGATCACGGCGGTGGGGTTAAACACTGATCTTTCCTCCCATTCTACCCGTTTTTTACGGATGGGGCAATAATATTCGGAGCGGGAATCAGGCTCCATCAAGGGGTTGAACTCATCGAGCCGTTCGATGGATCTGAACATCCATGAACTGCCATTGCCGGCTTTTTGCCCGCCTGAACAGGCCATTAAAAAGGCAACCAGGAGCGTAAGGGAAATTAGATTTTTCATTATTGTGACCTTGAGTATAGAAGCGGATTTGGGCAGGTTTTTTGGACAGGATTTACAGGATAATCAGGATATAAAATTTTTCGATGAAAAATCCTGCTCATGCTGTAAATCCTGTCCAAAAAAGTCCTGAGCGGCATTGCCTACGGGCAAAATTGGGAACAAACGTAGGTAGAATTTTGCGCGAAGTCAGGGGATATTGCCACCAGGGCCATCGCTCCCCGGCCCGATCAAATCCCACAAATTCCCGTACAAATCCTGAAAAACGACCACTGTGCCGTAGGCTTCTTCGGAGGGGGCTCTGACAAAAACAACCTCGTTTTCGAGCAATTTGTGATAATCACGCCAAAAATCGTCGGTGTGCAGAAATAAGAAAACCCGGCCTCCGGTTTGATTTCCCACGTGGTTTTGTTGCTCCTCATTGGCAGCTTTTGCGAGCAACAACGAACAGCCACCCGAGCCCTTGGGCGCAACGATGACCCATCGTTTTGTTTCGCTCAGTCGGGTGTCTTCAATCAGTTCAAATCCCAACTTTTGTGTGTAAAACGCAATGGCTTCGTCGTAGTCTTGTACTACGAGGGCGAGATGGGCGATGCGCTGGTTCCTTTCCACACATGTTTAGTTAAGCGATAGCAAGTGCTCTGACATGTAGAACTTCATTGCGATGCAGTGGGCTAACTTGTTCAGCGCGAATGGAGAAGACGGCAATGGTCTCTCCGATCGCATTGGAAGCTTCGCAAACATAACCAGCTGGTAAGTTGCCGTTTGGCTGTAGGTATTCCACAATAGTGGCTATATCACCCGTTCGTAGGTTGTGTTTTGGTATGTCCACCAGTAGTGAAACTAAAGAATAGAGTGGTAATTGCATGGCATATTTTATTGTGGAAATAGCGTTACGAAACGCGTTTTCTGTGTAAAATGTTCCTTTATCCAAATGGTTTTTACAAACAAACTTTTACCATTGGGACCTACCAAAGTTCCGTTAATTACATAAAAAACACCATATTCATCTTCTTCTTGCCATTCTGCGTCATGAGGTAGAATTTGCTCAATGATGTCTTGTTGAAGTGTTTCCCAATTTTCTGAAGTGTAGCCAGCTTTTGCCAAATAACGTGACTTATCGCTAACCGTTCGCCATTGTAACAGGTAATTGGTTAGTTTTTCCCGAGCAATAATAATGTCGGCGGTTAATTTCATGGTGATTATTTGAAGCCCTCAAAGATAGGTCAAAGATTCAACCAATACACCACTTTCAACACCACTGCCCGGTTTTTGGGCGCAAAAAGGCGTATTGGTGAATTTGGTATTTGTTCTGCATAAGAATTGTCTGTATACACCAAAAATACATCGGAAACCGGCGCAAAACGCCATTGTACCCGGGCATTCAGGTTAAAATTGTTGGCTTGCGTGTTGTACTGCATGAACGCGCTGAGAAAAAGATCCCGGCGGAACGACACTTCTACTCTGGGCCCAACAAGCCAAAAATCCGTTGAGGCATAAGGCTCTGGCAACCGGATCCGGTTGTAGCTGTATTGCAAGGAAAATCGCCCGACAGGTTGCCAGCGATAAGCCAGAAGCCCATCGCTGCTAAAAATTCGCCCGTTGAAAAAGCCAGCGTTCACCACTTCCACATTCCCTTGCCAATTGGTAGAGGTGCCTGTGAAATATTCTACCCTCGCACCATAGTTGTTGTATCCTCCCACTGGAAGTTCTGCCTGCTCGGTGTTGCTGGGGTCGAAGGGATTAAAGAGAAAGATATATGTGTTGAACGCAGCCATACCCAAATACGATTGGTCTTTGAAGTTGGCCCCGACATATATGGACGCATCGCGGTCGGTGTTTTTGCCGCTGAGGCCATACGTCAGGGAGCCTTCAGCGCCCACGTTGTAGTTGGTGATATGGCGTGATGCCCAGCCTTTTTCGGGATAAATCCTCCAGCCGATTCCGGGGAAAAGCGACTGTACGCCTTTTCGAGGTACAAAACCCGCATCCGCAGAATAGCTTGAATCCACACGCATATAGCCAAGATTAGCATTTAAATACCGGTCGCGATAGCCTTGAAAAACAGCAGCCGTGGAGCCACGTTGCGCTATATCAGGTGAGAAAGAACGGTGATAATAAGCCTCACCTTCCCAACGATTGTCCTTGGAATAAAGGTTGTATTCAAGCCCAGCGACGCGGTTCCAGGGTTGCCAACCGGCACGTTGTGTCTCTCCCAGATCACTCAATAAATTCTGTTTGTTCACGAGGAAACCGCTTATGATGCTGCGGCTGAATACTTTTTGTTGCAGGGTGGCGACGCTGAAATTGGCCGCAGGCAAAACCGAATTGGAGTCCCAATCCTGCCTTTTGGTCTGCATATTGAGCAAGCCAATGCGCAGGCCATCCGTCAGTTTGCCACTTAGTCGCGCACCTGCCATGATCGGGACTTTTACGTTCCGCCCCGCCACAGGGTTGTAGGCCAATCCAATACGGCGGGAGAAAAATGGCCGTGTGCCCGGGAACCCATACATCGCGAACAGATCGCGGTTCTCGAGAAAAAACTGCCGGGTTTCAGGAAAAAAAAGTTCGAAACGACTTAGGTTTGGCACCTGGCGATCTACCTCTACCTGACTAAAATCGGGGTTGATCGTCAAGTCCAGATTCAAGCCGGGGGTGAGTCCAATTTTGGCATCCCCTCCCAGGCCTCCCGTCCAATCCTGTTGTCTCTCTTTGATTTCCAATGAATTACCATCGCGCAAGTAATTCAAGGATGCACCGCCAATCACGTAAGGGATCAAACTTATATTTGCTCCGGGCTTGGGTGGCGGCGTATCCCAAATAAGTCGTCCGACAAATGAAAGGTTGGTGTTTGAGAACTGAAATGGAACGGGCGCCCACACGCTCGCTTCGAAATCTTTGACTTTTGCACGGATAAATTGAAGTCCCCAGGAGTTTTCTCCATCTGACACATTATAGCGCAGGGTTTTAAAAGGGATGGCCATTTCTACGGTCCAATGATACTCGAAGTTTTGGGTGGCGGAATACCATTTGTTGTCCCATTCCAAGGACATGACTTCGCCCGTGGAAATAAGGCCTTCGCGTTGTACATTAAGTGGACTCACACTAAAAATGAATCCATTAAGACCATCTTTACTGGGATCGACCATTACACTGATCGCGTCCGTAGTGCCGCCCGCATAATCGCGGCGCAGGCTCTGCACTGTATAATCCATACGACGTTGGCGACACACGATGCCAATATACAGATTGTGGTCGTCAAAAGTCATTCGCGCCTCGGTAGCCCAGGGACTGTAGGCAGTATCGTTGGGAAAATTGAGCATAAAGTGGTCGGCTTTTTCTGCCCCCGTTTGCCAAGCGGATTCGTCGAGGGCGCC
>JAUSMG010000365.1 GCA_030645295.1 Saprospiraceae bacterium
TTACATTGGATACGGTTATGTCAGCACGGAAGATGGAGACCAGTCTGTGGAGCAATTGATCGAATGTCTTTCTACTTCGTTTCCTGATCCTGATGCCGGGCGAATCATATTGGGATATGTGGAAAAGCATCCGAAGGGACTGCGCGCGTATTGAACAGGGGTTAAAAACTACCATTTGTACCCCACACCAAGCCGCCACGCCCTTCCTGGCATTGGGCGGTATCGGATGATCTCATATTGCGTGTTCCAGAGGTTTTCGAGCCGGAAATCAAGGGATAAACGGCGTTTTAACAAAGCGCAGGATGCCAACACATTCCCAACACTAAACGCGTTGATCTTTTTGCCGCCATTGTCCAGGCGGATACCCGTGAACTGCTGTAAAAACGCCGCCGAAAATATGCCCCGGGATAAACGCAGCGAAAGTCCTCCCGACAACCTCGGCGTAAAAGGCAATTGCCTCCCCAGTACACTTTCCGAGCCTCCATACACTGCCACATTGGTCGTTTTGGACCATTGAAACCTGCCCGATAATTCAGTTTTCCATGCGCCGTTGCGAAGCTTATTGCCGGTCATCTGCCACTTGCCGCTGACTTCTGCCCCCCGGCTCCATACTTTGCGCAAATTGTCAGGCCTGAAAAGCCCGCTTGAATCGGGTTGCCAAAGAATCCAGTCGTCCATAAGCAACTGAAAACCAGTCATTTCCACCGTATAACCGGGGCGCCGAAATGCCCATCTGAGATCCGTAGAGTATCCTTTTTCCGGGTGCAAATCCGGATTGCCAAGGCTTTTCCAGAATCGATCGTTGAGCGTAGGTAAGTTGAAATTGCGGGAAAGGTGAAACTTCATCTCCCCTACCCTTCCCAGTCCTGTCTGCCCTCCCAGCGACCAGGTGAATGGCGCCGCCTGGGATTCCGCCCATTCCTGGCGCAGCAATGCAGAAAAGCGGGTCCCTCCTTGTCTCCATTCACCCATGGCATAACCGGCCAACCGCGTTTGGCCAAACCAATGCGTGCTGTCGGAATAGCCATCCACTTTCGCCCATTGCCGGAGCGCGGTGCCGCCTGCCCGCCAGGACCATTGTTTGCCGATGGAGGCCGAGCGTTCGGTACGGAATAAGGCTTGGCGCGAGCGACTGGTGTCTGTATCGCCGGCAAGGTGGAAGGCCAGATAATCATCTATCCAAGCCGCTCGGGTCGTCCAAAGGGTACGGTTATCCGGAGCGTGTTCCCAGCTTGCGATGGCCCGATAGGCGCGGTCATGCTGCCAGGTTTGCCGCGGAGATTCAGTGGTTGCAGGCGGTAATTCCCGAAATGCGCTTTGAAGCCAAAAGGCCGTTTTTAGGGTATTCTTATCGTTGATCTTCAAAGCGTTAAACTGTTGAAGATCCGTTTTATTGATAAAATTATTGACCTGTTTTGAGGAGTAGAATCGTCCATCAAGTCCCTGTTTTTGAATCGAGAAATCGTTGTCCGCTTGCTGCCAGGCTACCCGAACGTTGGAGGTAATTTTTTTTCCAGAAATACCGACGCCTGCGCCACCATCCAGGCGACCAAAACTCCCGGCGGCTCCTGTGGCAAAGCCAGAAGAACCATTTTCAAAGTTTTGCTGCCCCTGTTCTACGACTACACTCCCGCCCAAAGCGCCGCTGCTTTGAGCCGCACTTTGTCCACCGAAATGAATTTCTACTTGATCATCCGGCCAAATGGGGAGCAGTGCGGCATCCATCACCCCATTCATGGGACTTTGAAGGTTTAGGCCGTTCCAGAAAATGGGTGTTCGGTTCGGTCCTGTACCGCGAATAGAAATTGTAGCCAGTGTGCCCGGCGCGTTGGCCCGTACATCGAGGGTGTTTTCCCAGAAAAGTCGGTCGGAAAGTGAAAAAATGCCGCTTTGCGGAAGCGAATCCGCCTTCCAAAAGGAGTAGCCTGTGCGCTCAAAACGGATATCCCGTATGGTAAGCTCGGGAAGAATAGTGGATGATTTGGCGATTGGGGAGGATCGTTCCTCAGATCTTTCGGAAAAAGTGCTGTCGGGTGATTGAGCCTGAACTGGTTGTAGCGAAACGGTGCAGGAAAAAAAGAAGGCCAGCAGGAGACGCACCCCTGAATCAGATCTGGCAAATTTCCTCGTAATCAGGTCGATCGTATGCATGGCGGTGTATGAAGGATCGAAGTGTTTCGCCTTTGTGGAGTACAAACACGCCCGGCATTTGAAAGCCATCACCCAGATAAGAATTTTCAAAAACGGGTTCTGCACCGTGGCCTTCTAAAATACTGGCTTGAAAGCCCCGGATCCAATTCATCAACCCAAAAAGTTGTTGCGGAGTGCCGCGTCCAAGCCCAAATGCCTGATAGAATCGTTTTTCAGGATCCAGAATATGGTCAACCGGATATAACTTGTATTTTTTGAAAAACTTCTCGGCCAATGCTGGATTCGGCGCCATGTGAACAAAGACCACCCGAAAGCCACTGGCCTCCAGTTTTGCCCTGTGCTTTGAAATATCACTGATGGCTTCCCGGCAAAAGGAACAGCCAAAAAACCGCAGAAATACCAGCATAACCGGCTGTTTTTCAGCAATTTCCGACAGTTTTTCTCCGTTTTTGGCAGAGACCATTTCATTCCAAATTGTAGGTGCTGGCATTTGACTGTTGACCGAATAGTTTCAAGTTAAAAGTGGGCAAGTTTCAAGTGAGCAAGTTTCAAGTTAAAAGTGGGCAAGTATCAAATTGGTAAGTTGTGTATTAAATAGTTTGATGGATATACAATACTTGAAACTTGCTCACTTTTAACTTGAACCTTGCCCACTTTTAACTTGAAACTTGCCCACTTGCAACTATTTACTTATACCAATTTCATAGCATCGAGTGCATCCGCAACTTCCTTAACGGCTTCGGCGGATTTGTGCAAAAGCTCGAGTTCGTCTTTTTTCAAACGGAGTTTGATGATTTCCTGGATGCCTTTTTTGCCCAGTTTTACCGGAGCGCCCACGAAAATATCTTTGAGTTTGTATTGCCCGTTGAGGCGTACACAGCAAGGGAAAATCCGCTTTTCGTCTTTTAAGATCGAGATGGCCATTTGAGCCGCCGCTGCACCTGGCGCATACCAGGCCGAAGTACCCATCAGGTTTACCAATTCGCCGCCGCCTGCTTTGGTGCGCTCCAGTATTGCATCGAGTTTGTCTTTTCGGATCAATTCTGTCACAGGAATACCGCTCACCGTGGTGTAGCGGGGCAGTGGCACCATCGTGTCGCCATGTCCGCCCATGAGTACCGCCTGGATATCTTTAGGTGAAACGTCCAATGCCTCCGCGAGGAACGCACGATAGCGGGCCGTATCCAGCACACCGGCCATGCCCAACACACGTTTGTCAGAAAGACCGGATGCTTTATAGCAAGCATAGGTCATCACATCCAAGGGGTTAGACACTACAATGATAATCGGATTTTTTGTATGCTTGAGGATGTTTTCCGTTACAGAGACCACGATTTTTGCATTGGTAGCGATCAGATCATCGCGACTCATGCCCGGTTTCCGTGGGATACCTGCAGTGATGATCACAATGTCAGAACCCGCTGTAAGTGCATAATCGTCGCCGCCGGTTACACGGGTAGAATAGTCATCGATCGGGGCTTGCTGCCAGATATCAAGGGCTTTGCCTTTGGCCATATTTCCCTGGATGTCGATGAGTACGACTTCGTTCACCGTATCCGCGTGGGCCAGGACGTTGGCACAGGTTGCGCCCACATTTCCGGCGCCTACTACAGTTATTTTGCTCATTCGTTAAGGCTTTTCATCCTGCATAAAGCAAGGATGGTTTTATTTTGAAAAATTTTCCTGTAAAAATGCGCCGCAAAAGTAGGAAGGCTAAACGGCAAAGCACAACCCAGCTTCCAATTAATTAGACTCAAAATGGCAAAATGACACACTTCTTAGAAATCCGGGATCACCACAGTATCCAGCGAAACGGCATAACCGGAAAAATTGCCATAACCGCCTTTGATATTGTTGAAAACAGCATCTGGATCACTAAAGGGCAAATTGCTGCCCTGACGGGAAAGGGAAAGGTGATAACGGTAGAATTGTTCAGAAAGGGTGCGCCATTCTACGAAAATGAGGCGCGGCTGGTCTGTTTCAGGGTCAAACGGTATGCGGGCTGTGAGGTAAAGGGTGCGACGGTCATCTGCCCAATAGTTTTCATTGATGAGCACAACGGGTTCGGGAATGTCGTGCAGTAGAGAGAATGTGCGCCCATCGGTCAAGAAGTTGGTGCGGCTCTCTTCCTTGTGATCAAACACCGGCGGATTGAGGGTTTCATAAACGTCTGTTTCATGGGTTAAATTAAATGCAAAGTAATGTTCGCCGACAGGCAGGTTTTTCAACCGTAATTCCAGTGGAATTCGGAGCTCACTTTGCCCATCGCTTAATGGTACTATCGAAACATCTCCCGCACCCAGCACAATGGCCTCTAAATCAACATGATCCGGGATTTTGCTGGAAGACTGAATGGAAGGATATCCAGGTACACGCACTGAAAATGCGTATTCCACTCCCGATTCCGCTTTCTGAAACCGATTGCTTTCCCAATAGGTGATCTCATTGATAATGGTGGTATCCGGCTTTAGTCGGTCCCAGAACTGGCCATCTACCGAAAGCGTTGCATCCACCATTGACTGTAAAAACTCCGGCTCATTGCCATCGTTTACTGCCTGACTAAGCGAGATCCTGACCCTAAAATTTTCACCATCTGTAAAATGGCACACCGCAACCAATTTGGTTGGCTCGTCCGGCAAGTCGATGATCACTTCTCTTGCGCAACGCAGGAAAAGAAATGAAACAAAGCCGATTAGCAACAATTTTGGACGCATTTCAACAAAGGTAATCACTTTGATGTATGATGTATGATGTATGATGTAGGAACACGGCTTGGTTATCATACATCATACATCATACATCAAAGTTTAGAAAGGCTTTCTTCCAGAATCTGTACCCGCGCCAAGCCATCGGCGAGTTTCTTGCGCTCGTTTTCAACTACCGGGGCTGGTGCACTGCTAACAAAGCGCTCATTCGATAGTTTTCCTTCGATGGACCGAATGAAGCCGCGCTGGTATTCAAGTTCATCGGCAAGCTTTTTACGCTCGGCCGCTACGTCGATGGTCAGATTTAGGGCAACATAGAATTTATCTGTGCCGGAGATGAAGGATTTGGCGTTGGCTGGCTCTTCGCTGGAAAGTTCGAGTGATTCCAGTACTGCCATTTTCATCAACATTTCCCGGAAGCCTACCTGAGCGAAAAGCGCCCGTGCAGATTCGCTGTCCTGCACAGTAATTGCCAGGGGGTCGCGGGGCTTAACCTGGTTTTGATTGCGCACATCACGGATGCCTGTGATGATACTTTTAGCTGATTCCACCTTGGTAATCAATGCGTTGTTATATGCCACTGCCTTTGGATAGCGCTGTACGCAAACGTCGTCGCCTTCGGTGCGCGCACGAAGCTGGTGCCAGATCTCCTCGGTTACAAAGGGCATGAAGGGATGCAGCGCAACCATGATTTTGGAATACATATCCAAGGTCGCCTCGTAAGTTTCACGGTCGATCGGCTGCTCGTAGCCTGGTTTTACCATCTCCAGATACCAGGCGCAGAAATCGTCCCAAATGAAGGTGTAAAGCCCTAACAAGGCCTCACTGAGCCGGAATTGCTCAAAATCGGATTCAAGCTGGAGTAACACTTGCTGGAATTTTTCATTCAGCCAGCGGACCGCCAAGGCATTTTTCTTTATAATTTCCTCGTTTTCAGCGACTTCAGTCACCTGCCAACCTTTTACCAGACGCAAGGCATTCCAGAGTTTGTTGCAGAGATTGCGTCCGTTTTCACAAAGTTTATCGTCAAACAAAATATCTCCGCCCGCTGCCGCACTTGACATGAGTCCGTAGCGAACCCCGTCTGCACCGAAATCCTCCAGCAATTGAAGCGCGTCAGGAGAATTACCCAAGGATTTGGACATTTTACGGCGTTGCTTGTCGCGGACCATGCCGGTGAAATACACGGCTTTAAAAGGCTTTTCGCCCCGAAACTCATAGCCCGCCATGATCATTCGCGCTACCCAGAAAAATATGATGTCCCAACCCGTCACCAGTACATTGGTCGGGTAATAATAGGACACTTCGCCATCGGGCTTATTAAAACCATCGAACACCGAGATCGGCCACAGCCAGGAGGAGGCCCAGGTATCGAGCACATCTTCGTCCTGACGCAAATCTTTCAGAGTCAATTGTTTATTGCCTGTTGCTTCCTGGGCTTTCAAAAGGGCTTCCTCAGCGCTTTCGGCTACAAAAACGTGGGTTTCCTGACTCAAGCCTTCGCTTTTCAGGTACCAGGCCGGGATTTGCTGCCCCCACCAAAGTTGGCGGGAAATACACCAGTCCCGGAGGTTTTCCATCCAATTTCGGTAAAGGTTCTGGAAGTTGGGCGGGTAAAATTTCACCTCCTCCTCAATCACAGCCTTGAGCGCTGGCGCACCGAGGTCGGTCATTTTCACGAACCATTGAAGCGAAAGTTTGGGTTCCACGACCGAGTTGGTGCGCTCTGAGCGACCAATGTTGGTCTTATAATCTTCAATTTTGACCAGACTGCCGCTTTCTTCCAAAAAGCCCTTCATTTGCTTGCGGGCCTCAAAACGATCGAGACCAACGATGGGCAGAAAAGTGCATTTCTCGCTGATCTTTCCATCGTTCGCAATGGTGTCAATAACCTCCAGATTGTGGCGCTGGCCTACTTCGTAGTCATTGGGGTCGTGTGCCGGCGTGATCTTCAACGCGCCTGTTCCGAACTCAATATCCACATAATCGTCGGCGATGACCGGAATGGCGCGGTCAATGAGCGGGATCAGCACCTGTTTCCCGACCAGATTTTTGTACCGCGGGTCCTTGGGGTTTACGGCAATTGCAACGTCGGCAAAAATCGTTTCAGGACGCTGGGTGGCGATCGTCACGCCTGCACTACCGTCCACGCCTTTGTATTGTAAGTGATAGAGTTGTGCGTTTTCCTCGTGGTAAATAACCTCCTCGTTTGAAAGCACCGTTTTGGCTTCCGGGTCCCAGTTGACCATGCGGAGCCCGCGGTAAAGCTTGTCCTTTTTATACAGGTCAATAAACACCCGGATCACATCGGAATAGTAGCTTTTGTCCATCGTGAACGCCGTTCGGTCCCAATCGCAGGAAGCGCCGAGTTTGCGCAACTGATGCAGGATGATGCCGCCGTATTTATCCTTCCACTGGTAGGCGTACTGCATGAATTGCTCGCGGGTAAGATCGGCTTTGCGCAGTTTTTTCTCCTCCCGCAACCAGTGCACCACCTTGGCTTCGGTTGCAATACTGGCATGGTCAGTTCCGGGTACCCAACAGGCGTTTTTGCCGTCCAGGCGTGCTTTGCGGATCAGTATATCCTGGATCGTATTGTTGAGCATATGCCCCATGTGCAACATCCCCGTCACATTGGGTGGCGGGATAACAATGCTGAAAGGCTCGCGTTCGTCGGGTACAGAGCGAAAATAGCCCCGGTTTTCCCAGTGAGCATACCAGCGTTCTTCAATTTCAGAGGGCGTGTAGCGCGCGGAAAGTTCCATGTAGCGGCGGATAGGTTGAGTTGTGGATTTGGGGATTGACTGCTTCGGGCTGAGATTCGATGCCCGCGCATGCTTCAAATCACACAATTCCAAGTATTGTTTGGAAAATGAAGTTTGAAGGCCGCGCTTCTTTTTAGAAATTTGGGGAAAGCAAGGCAAAGGTAGAAAAACTTGTGAAAAAGACCTTTGAAGGTACGCTCAACTACAACACGCTCTATGTGCATTGAAATGTACAAGGCCTTCCAATTTGAATTTTGGAAGGCCTTGTTCTTAAATGGAAAACAGCCAAATTATTGCCCTATACTTCCGGCTTTTGAACCAATGAAGTAATCAACCTCAAAAACTGGGTCGAAACATTTTGGAAACCTACATTATCCGGGTGTATCTCGTCGTTCCACTGATCGTCGCGGACAGATTTGCGCAAATCAAGGTGAAAGACTTGTCCCGGATACTCGTCGGAAAGGTTTTTCAGACGGAGATTGAACTGGGTGAGCATGTACCGTACCAGGGCCGATCGATCTCCAGGTCTTTCGATGCCCTTTTCGTCCAAATACTGTCCAATCCAGTTCCTTTTTTTAGATTTATACTCCACTGGACGCGGATAATCATAGCTGTGTGTCACGATCTTAAGTTGCGGATATTCAACTTTCAAAAAATCAAAAATAGTTCGATACATCTCCATAATGGCATCCAATTCTGCTTTGAAACTATCCAGGAAAAACCGCTCAGGATGTTGCCCTTCCGGCGCATCATCAAAAGTTCCGTTTAAAAATTTTGGCAGGTCATCTCCCAAAATATCATTTCCTCCGCCGCTCAGGAGCAATACGGTGGGCTTGATCCTTTTTACGGCGTCTGCGATCTCGTTTTTAGCAAAATAGTTGCGTATCGTGTCTCCAGCGGCTGCTAGGCAATACGTTGGGTAAAATCGTCCAACATTGTCAATGATGTCATCCAGCAATGGGTGTTGAAACCAGGAGTCGCCTTCTGAAACGATTTTGGGCAGGGTTGAATTCTTTTTGGCCATTTTACTGTAATGGCTGTTACGGCGGTAGTTTGCCCAATAATTGGCCGCAGCCATCAAACGATCCATAAAAAACCCGCCTTTTTCGAGTACATCCATCTCCTTTTTCAATTCAAGCCCGGTAGCAGTCCCTGATTTTTTCTGGAAATAGATCCCGGTCAGAAAGTGTCCCAGATCAGGGTCGCCCATTGCCGGATCCAATGCATTCTCAAGTTCGCGCAAATCGGGCATTTCAAACTCTGGATTGAGGGTCCTGATCTCTATATTCCGGGAGTTCCACCCCGATGAAGGCCAGGTTCTTTCTGCCTCATCAGTTGCGGGTGTTTTGATGTTTTTACCCCGGGTTGACAGCAGATCCGGGGTAGGCAATGACTCCTCATCCAGCATTTTAGACTCAAAAGGCTCCGTAGAGAAAATAAACTTGAATTCACTGCTCCCATTGGGCTTATGAAACAAGCGGGTGGTATCGTCCAACTCAAGCGTAATGGCCTTGCTGCCAAAGATCTCCACGACTTCGCTTTTGCCGCCGGGAATGGGCCGCGTACTGTCCGGATTGCCGATGGCGCTGGCATATATCCCGAAATCTGAAAACCAAAGCGCCGCCACATAAAGGTTTTTGTCGCTGCGATTGGTGACCTGGATCTTGAGTTCCGTTTCGTAAATGTTCCGACCAAATTTATCCATTTGTCCGGTCGGACGAAGTGGACTGGTCAGGACATAGTCCAGTAGCTGAAATGGATTTCCTTGTCCATCCATGATGTCAATTTGCAAGAGATCCTGTGAAATGGCATCAGGGCCCTGATTCCTGAGGTCCTTGAAAAAATGCCAGGTTGCCATCTGCTGCAGGTAAGACAGCAATTTTTTCAAGGCGTCCTCTTCGTCAATATGCAGGGGCAGGACTACGGGTCGAAACCAGTCGCCTTTGAGGGTCAGATAATACATGCCCGCCCAGGCCAGCAAGGTATAGTCCGATCGCTCTTCATCACTTTCTGGCAGGATATACGCTTGATTTTCAGCGGAAAACAGGAACGTAGCAACAGAGTCAGCTTCCTGTTCGCTGAGGTCTTTGTTGTGAAAATAGAGGCGAATTGGTTTGCCTGCCAGGCGGTCCAAAGTGACGCTCATCCGCTCAATAGGTTTCTCCAAAGCAGCAAGATCGCTGGCGCTGAAAATGACATCGGCGGTGTTCAGGTCTGCTGCGCCAACACGCCCCAGCAGGATTTTACCTTCCGGAGTCCGGGCTTGTACCCGAGTCGAATTGGGCATTACCCGGGCGAGAATGCCGCGATCCAGCCTGTATTGGCTGGTATAGGGATTGAAGGTAACGACACCCACCCCAGCGTTGGGATCGGGTAGTTTTTTTTGCAGGAAACCGTCCTCATACAGATCGGCACGGGATGCGAAGATCTTGGTGCGCTGACTGTATTTGAAGCGGATACGATTGCGAACCTGATTAGTGAGGTCGCGATAGCTGATGTTCCCACCACTTTGACGCAAAACATGGAGTAAATGGAAGGCAAATACGCCATGTCGCTCGCCACCGATGGCGGTCTCCACAGCAGATTGATCGCTTTCAGCAGCGGCGAGGGCCACGTAGTTACCTTCCGGCAAAAAGTCGCGGGTCCTTTTACCCAATACACTGGCGCGGGAGTGTTGTTTCGCAAACAAAAAATTATCCCAGGGACGTTGTGGGAAAACGAGGTTGCCTTGTTTTAAAATGAGCGGTTCGCCCATGGCAGCACGGGTATTGTCGCCCGAATGGCAGCAATCAAACAAGGTGGTAATGTGTACGCCGGGTTTGCTGATGGAATGCAGCAAATAGCGCAGTTCTTTGTCTGCCAGGATAAAATCCTGAGGATTGCCTTTGTCGTAAAAACAGGCCAATCCCTCGATGTAACCATCGGTTTCTTCGGTCCACACCTCCATATCAGCCTTTTCCTGTGTACCGTGTCCGGAGTAAAAGAAGAGAACAGAATCTCCGGCCTGGGCCTTGGACAGGTGATCACGGAAGGCTTGAGCAATGTTGGATTTGGTGGCGTCCTGATTGTAGAGCGTAACAGATTTAAGTTCAAAATCAGGATCTGCAGCGAGCCATTCCTGGAGCGCTTTGGCATCCCGGACACAGCCTTGAAGGGGATGGAAACAGAGATTGCCGCCAATGGTGAGGCTGGAATCGTAAGTGTCTATGCCTACGATGAGGGTGTATAGGGTTGTTTTGGACATGGTGTGGGTGGGTTTAGGTTCAGACTACTGGACATTTGGATATTAGATATTTGGATATTGGACTTGCACTCTAATGACTTGAAAATCATGTACTTGCTAAATTGTGTCTAAGGTCCAGCATCAAAAAATCCAGTAGTCTGGTTAAGGTTATTTACGTTTGGCTTGTTTTTGAATAGGTTTGGTTTTAGTGAGAAGACTATTTTCTTTCTTTTCCTCCTCCAACTTCAACAATCCTTCAATTTCACCATTAATTGCATCCAAAGTGCCTTGATGGCCCATCGGGGCAAATAAACCATAAGCTCGTTCAAATAAGGAAAGGGCTAAATCGGTATTCCCTGCGGACTTTTCTAACAAGGCCAGTTCATAGACTATATCTGCCTGATCATAGCCTTCATCTTTGACTCCTTTAAATAGGTCAATGGCAGCCTTAAATGCTTCTCGGGCCGATTCAATTTGACCTTTCCCCATGGCTTCTTTGCCTGTTTTTTTCTTCGCCAGGGCTAGTTCCAGTGGACTTTCATCCTCTGACATTTCCTGCATGCTACCGGATTGGCTCTGTGCCGTTTCCTGTTGCTGAATGGGTGGATTGTTTGACTCCTCTCTTTGCCTGGCATAGGTTTCAATGCTTTTAAAAATACCTTCCACACGCACCTCATTTTCCTTGTCATTCAAGGCGATATAAATCGAACTTGCCCGCTGAGCATACCGCGTCGCTTGCGCCAGATTGTTACGCTTTAACTCAATTTCGGCCAAAACTGCCAGAATATTTGCCTGTCGACCCTGATCGCTGGACTCTTCTAAAGTACGAGACACTTGCTGGAAATAACCCCAGGCCCGTTCTGTATCCCCACGTTTAAAAGCCAGCCTTCCAAGGGCCTCCTGCGTATCCACCCAAGCGCGATCATCATTGATCTCCTCTTCCAGCGTTTCCAATGCCTCCCGGTAATTCTTTTCTGCGTCCTCGAGATCACCCATGGCTTCGTTGATCTCCCCCATTTCGTGCATGGTGAAGCCCCAGTTGCCAATCATTTGGTCAATCCTCAAAGCGGTTTGAAGGTATGCTTTTGCCTTAGAAAGCTCTCCAATCTGGCGGCTGACCCTGCTCAGCAATTTGAGGGATTCGGATTGATTTCGCTTGTCGCCTGATTTGGAGTAGAGATCGTAGGCTTTTTCGAAATTCAACCTGGCTGCGGATAAATTACCCCAACCTTGAAATGACTTTCCTAGCCCTGTTAAACATTGCCCTTGTAAATTTTTATCTTTAACGGACCTTGAATATCCCAGGGCTTCCTGAAACTTTTCAACCGCTTTTTCATAATGATTGCCAGCGAGCAGTTGATCCCCTTCCTCCAAAATCTTTGCTGCAGCCGCTGCAACAGCGCCATGGTCACCCAAATCAACCGCTTTTTTCTTTTTTGATTCCTCCATATAGGCAAGGATGTCCCTGAATAGCACCCCTTGGCTGGCATCACGCCTATCCCCTTTTTCATTGACAACAAAATTGTTTCCTTCTCCTGTTCTTCTCTGGCGGTGCATTGCCACAGCTTTTGCGTTTATATTTAAAATTGGCGCTCCGCTACTGCCCGGACGGGTATTTGGGGTATAATATATGCTTTCACGGATTTGTCCTAAAACCTCTAAAACATTAATCTCAATGACTTTATTACTGCCTTCCGGATGATGTACAATGCTTAGACGGTCGCCTTCCAAAGGAATTTGGGATGTCTCCAGCTCTATGTAACCCCATTGACTCAATGGCTCATCTTTTTGATCAATGATCTTTACTCTTGTAAAATTGAGGTCAGCTGTGGGACTGAATACAAAGTCCAAAGCATCTAGATTATAAGTGACCTTTACCTTTATTAGCCCCGAATCCCCTTTTTCAAAATTAAATTCAACTTGCGCATCCTTTGCCATTTCTGGCGACTCGATTACATGGTTGCAGGTAAAAAGATATCCGTCTTTGGTCAGGAAACCTGTGCCCATGCGGCCGTTGGGAAGCATTACTCGACAAACTGCCTTTGCTGCATCGTGCACTAAGGTTTCCAAATGAATTCCTTCTGATTTCTGCCTTTGGTTCCCGGTGATAAACCGCTCCAGATACGCCCGCTGCGCATCCCGATTACTCAAAATATCGCTCACATTTAAAGCAGCCAATTCTTCACGAAATTGATCCACAAATTTGGAGCGTGTAAATATTGCAGCTGGTGTTTTATGGCCCTTTTCGCGTATTATCTTTAAGGTGTCAACACCTCCTCGCAGGTCCTTTCCTCGCTCTAAGTCAGAGATAATCAGGTCAAATGTTTGCTTTGATAATGCCTCCAAGGCAGACTGTGTATCAGTAGTGTTTACAAAGCGGACAGAAAACAGTTTTGCCATTTCTTCCTGAAAATTGGCATCAGTTTCTGGTCGATCGTCTATCCAGAGCACCCAGAATCCAGGATCTTTCTCTTTGGATTCCCGAACCATCAAACGCCTTATCCAGTCATCAACATCCCCAAAGGAATTCGTTGCCAGTTGTGCGCCCTCCTGCAACAACATCGTCCGGTTTTCTACCGCGCGTTTAGCGGCAAAAATGGCTACCGGGGTTTGATTACTGCTGGTTTTCAAGGCTTTAAGCAGATTCAATCCCGCCCATTCGTCCTCTCCTCTTCCCAGATCTGAAATAATGGCATCAAAAGTCTGGTTTTGGATTTTGTCCAAGGCCTCCCCGGTACTTTTTGCCAATTCAAATTCAATCTCCAAGGTTTTTTTGATGGATTCTATATGGTAAGCGTTGTTTTCCGGGAAATCATCTACCCACAAGACCCGGAATGCTTTGGCTTTAGACGATGGCAATACCATCTTTTTAAAAATCTCCCGGCCCACGGCATCTGCAATATCGGATACGGTAATGCCTTGCTGGTCCAGTCGCTCGCGGAAGGAAGCGTCTAACCTGGCTTTTTCGGCTTCAGTGATCGTCGGCTGACTTTTCAGCACTTGCTCATGCTGGAGCAGGGCAATGGTGTATTCCCGATCCTGATAGGCATACGAATCTTTATCTCTGGCCACATTTTCATCCCAGTTGAGCATGCGCAGCAGTTCTTTACGCACCTCAATCGCATTGGCCGCCGGAAGCAGGTTTCGTAATTTCTGCCGAAACTCCGGCGGGATATTGCCCTGCCGCAGCCAATCCAGGCGACTTAGTTGAAGCAAAGCATTGTGCCAGATTTGGTTGCGACGGGTTTCCTCTGGCACGTCAACCGGCGAAATGGCCTCATCGTGCAGGATCTTGGTCATTTGCCAATAGATCTCGGGATACACACAAATAGCACAAAGCCAGGTGATTCCGTATTTACCCAGATAAACCTTGAGATTTTGAAGGGTTTTTGATACCCATTCCGGATCATTACCAATAGATTTCAAATTGGTGGGTACAGATTCGGCCTGTTCGGTTTTCCAGTGAGCCGGCGTGTAAGATTGACGACTCTGCCATTGCCCATAAAGACTGCCAAAACCCGCAATATTGGCCGGTGCAACCGGAAAAAGCCGGCACAAGGTTTCTTCTTCCGCGCCCCAGAGGGCAGTGCTTCGGGTATTGAGCAGGGCGACCTCGCGCCAGGATTCTCGCAACTCAAAAGCCAATTCAGCGGGATAGATCCGCAGTGGTTTCAACAAACCAGTCGGTTCGCCAATGAGGACCAGCCTGCTGTTTTTATGGCTGGGATAAAGCCGGTCCAGGGTAGTAAAGGAGGCTGGTGAACGACGGTCGCGCCAGCAGCGGGTTGGCTCGTCGCCATAAAAGTAAAAATCAGCATCCACATCCCTGCGAAGCAGCTCTTTGACCAGATCGGCATAAAAGGCAGCCAAATGATCCCGCACACTTTTTTGTTGGATCAGGAAAAGGTATTGCGGTGCACAGCGCTTTTGCTTGCGCACAAAATTGGGTACTCCACCGCCACGTATGGTCTTTTGGATACTGGCCGGGATGTCCCAGTCCTCTGATGAAGCCCATTCTTTCTCTCTAAACGGACGTAAGGCTGGTTCCAGTTCCGGAAGATTCCAGGGTCGAAAACCGTCGTCGCGAAACCGAAGTTCAATCGTAATGGGACCGCTTCGGGCTGCCGCAGCAAGATCGGGTACTCTTTCTCCTTCATGATCGGGCAAAATCCCTCCCTGCGGGGCAGAAATAGTAGACGGCGTATCGGGCGCGTCCGTTATTTGGGACGGCTTTGAAGCTTCCGGAACAGGCAGTGGCGGCAATTCACCAACAGATGGTTTGTGTCGGGCTAAAAATGCGTCAAACACCCGGTAGAATTTCTCTTGGTCCTCCGCAGAATGGCAGATAAGGGAGGCCAGCGCATATTTCAGCGAAGCATCTGCCTGTAAATGATTGAGCAGTTCCGCTGCACGAAGCTGAAACCTTGGCGAATAGATTTCGCGGAAACCCTCCTGAAAAAGTTCATCGAACAGGTCGTGCAACGAGAGCGCCAATTGCCCCACGACCCCTTTTTTATTTTGGGACTGTGGCATGGCGGTCAGAAATGATTTTTTTTAATACTTTTTTGGCCTTTAGGAAAGGCATTGAATCGTCAAAATCGTAATCGTCCGGATCAATACTGTCGTCGTACAGATCCTGATGCCATTGCACCACGTGGATTGGGTTCACCAGTGGAAAATCACAGAAATGGAGCACCTGTTTGGGGAATTGAAGTTTCAATGCGCAAAACATGGCGTCGTACTTTTTGGCATTTTCCAGTGCAATGCCTTCGCCTGTGTGTTGCAACCAGCAGATGACCACCAGGCGTTTCAGGTTATGTTGAAATTTTTGACTTTCTTCTTTGATAAACGCCTCGAAAAAAGAGGGGTAACCCGCCTTCCAGACTTCTGCAGAAAGGGCATGGCGGGCGACAAACAGCAGATCCTTATCAAAAGCCTCCCCCTCTTTTGTGCTCAGCACCTGGCTGGCATAGATCCCGCGCAGGGTTTCCAGCGGTTTATTCGGATCGGCGGCCTGGTCAAAATCATCCGGAGCAGGGAACCCCAGGTCCAGTACCGGGAGTGAGTTCTGAGGCCAATGAAGTTTAAGAATATACTTTTCAAATCTGGCCAAAAACTCAAAAGGGCCGTTTTGATAACTACTGTTGACCAAAACAAACAAGGGTGCATGGGCAGGCTCAACCTGATCCTGCGGAAGACAAAACAGATTGGTCCGCCATTTTTTACTGGGCTGTACCAAAGGTCGATCATACAGGAGTCTTTGGACGCCCTGGAACAATTGTCTGGCTTGTTCGTCCCGATTGCAGAGTAAAAAAGCGTCTTCCTGAAGCCCCAGATCTACGGGAATTTCCTTTTCAATATTGGTGGTTTTTTGCGCCAGATCGCCCTTGGGCCAGTCCGCAAAACATTGCTTTTTGTCGCCAAAGATCTGGTAAATGTTTTTTGGGTCGATCAGATCATTGGGTCTTTTAATGTTGCCCCGGGTTTCCAGATCCTCCTCTTTGGTCATCCCTGCACGGTTGTGTGCTTCCTTCAGGGCATCCTCGACGCTCATTTTGTGCTGGATAAAGAACTCATAAAAAACCAGCGCAAACCTCAAGGCGTACCGATTGGGGACGGGAATCGTGGCGCCAATTACGGTCGGAACGTTTCCAATATCCACCAGACATTCGGCGTCATTGGCCGTATTGCAGGCATTCAGGAAAACCAGTTTGAGCCCCTGCCCATAACCTTTTACCACCGTAGCAAATGCGGCAACATCCAGGGTGTTTTTCACCTCCAGAGCATCCTCATCATTCAAGGTTGGATTGCCTTGCTCGGCATGACCCGCAAAGTGAAAGATTTGTATATCGTTCCGGATGTCGTTGTTGGGACTGAATTTATCGCTGATCAGTTCACTGGTCGCGGACGGGAGCGGTTGGGTACCAATGAAATTGCCAAATGCTGCATTGAGTTTACGCTCCTCCACAGGAGCGCTCGTAGGGTCGTCCTGATGATAAGCATATGCAATGAGCATTATTTTGGCCATTACTCACAAGGTTTTATCTGGTTCAGGAGACAAAACCCTCCAAATCTTCCCGGTTTTTGAGCAGCACTGGCATGGTTTCCCGAAGTCTGGCTTTCATGACCGAATCAGGGTTTTCGCCTTTGAGTTTATCCCAATCCACCTCATGGCCCGGCCGACTCAGCGCATCGACCCATTTGATCAGCTCTGCAGTGGCAGGTTTTTTTTGCAGGCCGCGGTTGCGCACATTTTCAAAAAAGTAATGGAGAATATCATCCAGATGTTGAAGGTAAGCTGCACTGGCTTTGGACTTACGGCGCACGATTTCCTTTAAGACTTCATCACTGCTGTCTTTTGGGAACGCGATGTGATAATAAACACAGCGGCGCAGGAAAGCATCGGGAAGGTTCTTTTCTGAATTGCTGGTCAGGAGCAAAAAAGGCGGGGCTGCATCCTCCGCGCAACAAATGTTTCCGTTTTTATCCCTGTTATACGCGCGCTCATGCTTCTTTGTAAAATCTTTAAAATCTGCATCAGTGGCCTCATCCACCCGAAAGGCAAATTTTTCAAACTGGAACAACACATCATTCGGAAAATCCCGGGGCGCTTTGTCGATCTCATCTACCAAAACAACCTGCCGCACAGCACCAGATTTTGCCTCAATAATCGCTTTACCCATGGCTTCAAAGGTGATGAATTCCAAGGGATTGGGAGCAGTTTCGCGCTTGCTGAAGTGCCGGATCGCATCATAACGGTAAAACAGGTCCTTGGCGGAAGAAGTGGTTTTAGTATCAAAACGATAAGGTTCCGCCTCCTTTTTCAGCTCAATTGGGTCTGCCAACCAACGGGCGATCCACTTGGCGAGTTCAGTTTTCCCTGTACCCGGCTCGCCGGTTACCAACAAGGGCATTTGCAAATCACTGGCGACTTGTACAGCAGCCAGCAATGGCGGATCAACATGATAAAAGAAATGGTCAGTGGCGGGCTTATCAGCGGAAGCGTTGTTGTCAATGGTTTGTTTCATACCAGGCAGATTTGTGGAGCAAAAATAACAAAATTCATAAGCCGGCGATACTTTTGCCTGTGCCGTACCTCTGAATTGGTCATTCTACACCCCACCTTCCATCACCTCCCAAGTATGATCCCCCAATAACCGAACGCTGGCCAGGTAGTCATACGGGGCTTTCCGTCCCCATTCCGTGGGCGAAATCATCGAAAGCAGGTGTTTGCCGTCTGATTTACGCTGGTAAAGATGGTATATATGGTGTATAACCGGCTGAAAAGGGATGTCCGATTGGTAGATGACCTCGGAGACTTCCATGCGCGAGTTGAGCGACTTGGCCTGGTTCATCAGCGTCTCCATTTGTTTGCGGAGCTGCTCCATTTGCCGGTCAGTCTGGTCGTACATCGCCGTCATGGCATTGCCACGGATGCGGCCTTTGTCTTCCGGTCGAATGACCGCGCTGCCCGCTGTATGGGCATAGGGAAGTAATCCGGGTGTTTCGGTAATTTTGTCCTTGTCTATCGGATTAACAAAAGCCTGTTCTGCAGGGTCTGATTCCTTCTTTTTTGCCATGGAGCAAAGTTCGTGAATTAGAGTGTGTCTGGATCAAATTGAAGATTGAATTGGAAGTTCCAGCCAAATGATTCGGCAGGATCATACAATCGAATCGGCTAACATAGTAGGGGCTAAATTGTTTGCTCTAAAGAATTTGGCGCTCAAAAATCACGTAAATATCACCCGGACAGGATTATTTTCAAAAACCAACTAAGTTTGTGACCTGGAGTATGTTTGAAAAAAGCCCATTGTCACTCTATTCAATTCTTTTTTATGCGAACCGGAATCTTTAAAATCGTTGGTCTGGTTTGTTTG
>JAUSMG010000368.1 GCA_030645295.1 Saprospiraceae bacterium
AATACCGCCGACGGTAAAGCCAACGTGACGCTATTCGCCCGCGACGGTAGCGTATGGCCCGAGTAAGGTGTCACCTTGATATCTGCAGGTGAAGAACGAAATGCCGAGAATCAGCCAACGGCTGATTCGGCCTACAAATCATCCGGATACAAAGCCATTCGGTCTTTTTCGATGAGTTGTTTTAATTCTTCCACGCTGGGCAACTGAACCAAATATTTGCGCACAAAAATTTCCTGTGCCAATCCTGCCGTAGCGTATTCCACCCGTTTTAATGACATCCGCTGGCGTTACAGGTATTGTGACCTTTACTTTGCCGATGACGGATTCTTTGTTCGTTGACAATCCCGAACGCTCAAACAACAAGGTGCTCATGGCTCGCCCCAATTCGCGGACAGACCAATTGTTTTTGATCGCCTGTACTTCGTAAAAGGCGCGTTTGAGAGGAGTGTCGGCTTTTACCAATTCAATAAAATGAGAAAAACTGAGACGGGAAAGCAACATATCCGCTGGAAAAGAATGACTAGCGACTTCTTTGCTTTGGATGGATTCCAATTTTTCCAACATGCTTAAGAACGTTGTATCCAATTGATAACCAGTGCTTTGTAATTTTGCAGACACTGTCTGCAAAATCCAGGGGTAGACTAAATAAAAGTCTTTAAACAAGTATAAATTTCGCTCACCGGTGCCTTTTATAGAAGCAAGCCGCCTACCCAGTTCTTTAAAAAGTCTGGTTCCATATTCCGCCCTATCCTCCCCCTGCTGCTCATATTCAACAATATAAAACCCAATCACCCAGTTTCGGATGGTAAGTGCTACGTTTGCCTGCTGCACGGCAAACCGCTGTGTGTACTCGTGCGTGGTTTGTATCGCGGAGATAAGTTCTGTCAGTTGCATATTTTATCTGATTTTTGTTGGAGGCAAATATACAAACAATTAGTTTTAAACTATTAGAATTAATTGTTGTTTTTTTATTGTTGACGCACCCCACCAAAAACACTGAGAACCAACGCTTAATCCTATTTTTGCCCATCCTACATGACCGCTGTTTCAAAAATACAATCCTCCGGCATCTCCAAACTCCCGTTCTGGGATGTTGACTATGCGAGTCTTGACACCCCTATTCGCGCCGGTTCTACCGGCCAGCCAAATCTCCCTTCCTGTAACATTCCCCACTCCGGGCGCTTGTGATCCCAGGGTCTGTTTATTGATGATTGACGAGTGATGATTGTTGATTTTTGATGTGATGTGGGATTTTTTGATGTTATATGGATGATGTGTTACCAGAGCAGAACACCATCCATCCTAAATACTTCCATCTTCCATCACATCAAAAATCAACAATCGTCAATCGTCATTCGTCAATCAAAACCCTCACACCACAAACGCTTCCACCGCCTCCGTCCACGCGCTATTGCGCTGGTAGGTCCCCATAGAACACACCCGGAACAAGATCGGCGGACGAGAAGGATGCCCTTTGAGGCAAATCATACTGGCAGGGCTGAATAATGTATGGGTGTGATTGCATTCTGTCAGAATTCTTGTTTATTTTTGCACAAAATTCATACCGATTGCAAGCACCGGAAAAATTCTTACACGCTCGAAAGCAACGATTGGTTTGGACGAAATTATTAAGAACACTGATGCAAGACCTTCAACTGGTACAGCATGCCTGATTCCAGAATTTAAATCCACGAACCGATCCGTGGGCAAAGCATTTCAGCTGGAACGCTGATTTCACGCAAATCATCGGTATAACCGCAATTGGAAGGGCAACCGTTGGCACATTACACTTGAACCGGGCAGGGCTTGTCAACATCCGCCGCTTGATGGTATTGGGGGGGGTACATCCACCTGAGCATGGATAAGCCCTTTACTTCGCCCAGAAATATCAGGAACACTTTTTAGCCAAAATTTCCCCTTCAAATATGGAGCAAAGTCAGCTAATAGAGTTGATCCAAACCCTTAATCCATCGGAACGGGCCCAGATTAAAGAATTTGCGCAGATCTCCTTTGTCAACCATGGTGCACACCGGGCAAAAGTTATCCTGCTGCTGGATTTGTGCATGGCGCATCCATGGAAGGATCCGGCTACAGTCCCCGACAAAAGAAGTATGCATGCCTCCCTGTACCCGGAGCATGAATTTAAGCAATGGAGACTGGAACATGTCATGGTAGAGGCCCATAAAATTGTACGGAGCTTTTTAGGGATGAAACATTATTTAAGCGCCGAAAATGAATTTGATCAAGTGCTCGACTTTGCCAAAATTGTTCGTGCCCGGGGGCTGAAAAACCGCTACAACCAGTTGATAACCCGTTTGCAAAAACTTCAGGAGGAGACCGTAATAAAATGCCCGGAACACTATCGCAGACAATTCGAATTAGAATCCGAAATCCATTTTGAGGAATGCCTGAACAATCATAAAAAGGGCGATCTGAACATTCCAAACCTGCTCAAGGCTACCGATACTTTCAGTTTTATCCGCCAGTTTGCAGTATTGAGCCGGTACCTGTTACAACAAAAAGTGACCAGGATCGAGGTCCCGGATTATGTTCAACATTACCTGGATCAGTATCCAATTCCCACAAGTTATCTGGAAGCCTCTCCGCTCCTGAAAATAAATTACGAAATTTTTAATACCCTAAAAAAAGGGCTGCCTGATTTACAAGACATTCAAACCTTGTTCGAGCTGGTTCGGGCCTACGAAAAAAATATAGATGATGAATCCTTACAGGAATTTTATGCCTATCTGAGGAACTTTTGTGTAATCTTTTTGATGCATAACCCCGAAAAACTGGAGATCCGGCAAACACTGCATGAACTGTACCAGGATAATTTAGCCAGTGGGTACCTTCTTTATAACGGCAAAATGAGTTCAAGCAGGTATCGCGCAGCCATTGATAATGCGATACAGATCGGACAGCTGGAATGGGCCCATACTTTTATTGAAAATTATAAAAATGAGTTGCTCGGTGAAAATGAAAGCCGGGATCTCTATCGCTTTAACAAAGCCTACTATTTATTCGCAACAGGTCAGTTTGTGGAATGCCTGGATTGTCTCCCCGACGCTTCCACCTTTGTTGATTACCTGTTTTTTGGGAAACGACTGGAATTAATGGCCCTGTATGAGTTAAAGTCCGAGTTATTCCACTTCAAACTCGATGCCTTCAAAATGTTCTTAAGCCGGACCTCCCAGAAATTGCTACCCGAACCATTGAATAAAAGGAACCTCGAATTTGCCAATGCACTCCAACAACTGGCGAAATCAAATCCCGGCGATCTGAAGCGTGCTGAACGGGTTTACCAACGGATCAAAGAAAATAAACATGGGGTTGACAGACAATGGCTGCTCGAAAAAGCCAGGAGCCTGGGAAGGAAATAATGCTTGAAAACCTTCTTAATTTAACCTGGGAGTTCGGCCTACTGACCTGAGGAATATGGGGTGAAAATCTGTTCTCTTCCGGACCACACCCCCTACCCCTGAAGGGGAGTCTATTCTGATGAGTGCATAATTTCATGATTTTCAACAAATTATGCACTCAGCAGAATAGACTCCCCTTCAGGGCAATGTCGTTAATTTAAGGATTTTAGCCACGAAGTGGCGGCACCATTTATAGAAAAAATCAGGTATTCGAACGAGCCACTTAGTGGCGGCACCCCTTGACAAGTCGTGCCAGGGCTACGCCCTTCCATAAAACACGTATAATATGGTTCTATAAACGGTGTCGGGGCTACGCCCCTTTTATCAACACAATTCCTTAAGTCAATGACATTGTCCTGAAGGGCAATGTCATTGACTTAAGGAAAATTCAGGATCACATCTATCATATTGTAAGCCCCGAACTTCAGTCGGGGGCTCCGGATCTCTGCAGATCACATCTATCTTCTTTGCAAAAACATCACATCTTCAAGGAGTTCCAAATGCTGATGTTCTGCATAGAAGATAGATGTGATCAGAGGATACTCATGGCCGCTCGTTGAAACGAGCGGTTACAAGATGATAGATGTGTTAAGTCAACGACATGCCCTAAAGGGGAGTCTATCCTGACGAGTGCATAATCTCATGATTTTCAACAAATTATGCACTCAATAGGATAGGCTCGCCTTTAGGGGTAGGGGGTGCGGCCAAAAAAAGCCCGCCTTTTCAAAAAAGACGGGCCAATCCCAATGACCAAATTGAAAGTACAATTCAACTTTCCTGAAAAGCAATTGATGTATGATGCTAGGTGATTTATGACAGGAGACAGGATTTTCTGATTTTCAATGTTGGATACGCGGCCAAAGCATTACATCATACATCATACAACGAACGCCTCCACCGCCTCCGTCCATGCGCTCTTCCGCTGGTACGTCCCCATAGAACATACCCGGAACAAGATCGCCTGGCGGGAAGGCAGCCCTTTGAGTTTGATGGTGCTGGCGCTGCTGTAGGTGCCGTTGTGCCAGCTCTCGCCGTTGTCCGTGGAATACTCCGCGCCGTTGTTGACCACGCGTTTGGGTTCCAGCACTTTGAACGTGAGGATCGCTTCCCCGCGAATGCCGCGACTGAGCACCTGCAGGTTGCCGGGTGGCTGGAGGTCGCCGGTGGCGCTCACTTTTTCCCGCATGACTTCCATGCCCGCATTGATGCCCCAGGATTCAAGGCCGGTGTGGTGCAGATTGAGTTGGTCCGTAATGCGGTCGAGCGTTTGGATCAGGGCGACTTTGATCTCCTCCTTCAAGGCAACATTGTCGGTCCCACGGTTGACGGCCCTGGACAGCGCCTCGGTGTAGGCAGTCAATTGCTGTCCCAACAGGGTGACGTCTGACGCATAGGGCAGGTACTCCGGTTTGGAAGACATCCGTTTAAAAACGTTGTCCGCAAAGCTCGCCAGGGCTGTTTGCGAAAGGTTTTTGTAGGCCTTTTTTAAAATGAGTGGCTTAAGCATTTTGCTATAATTAAACAGTGAAAAGATACCCGGACACTCCAGCGTTGTCCGATGGGTCAAAGGTGAAGGCCCCGTCTTTTCAATTTCGATAACACTTTTTGCAGGGTCTTCATGGTCCAAAAGCCCCTTCTAAAACCTGAATTTGCCGATTTTGCCCTGTTCTTTGACTGCTCACCCTCAAAAACCCGTCGTTTCTGACCACTTTTCCCCAAAAACAAGTAACACTTTTTGCAGGGTCTGCATAAAATCGGGCCAAAAACCAGCCTTATTTTTGTAAAATATTTTCGGATCCGGACTAAAAAGGGGGATTTTCCCGGAAAAGTGGCGCGGTTTTCCGATGGGGAAGAAAATTTTTTCGGCAAAGCGGGGAGGTTTTCCGATTGGGAGGAAAAGTTTTTCGGAAAAGCGGGGAGGTTTTGGGATTGGGAGGTAAAGTTTTATGGAAAAGTTGGGAGGTTTTCCGCTTGGAAAGAAAACTTTTGCGGAAAAGCGGGGAGGTTTTCTGGTTGGGAAGAAAACTTTTTCAGAAAAGCGGGAAGGTTTTCCGATTGGGAGGAAAAGTTTTTCGGAAAAGCGGGATGGTTTTGAGATTGGGAAGAAAACTGTTTTGCGAACCAACTAATTCAAAAGATTTTGATTGACACAGTTTTCTGAACACTCCCTGGGCTTGGGTCAGAAATCCGAAACGTAATAGCACGCACAGGGTTTTGCTATTACTTGAACTTGACTTTTTCAGACTATAGATATGTGAACCAAGTCTTGCGCATTTAAAACTTGAATCTGCTATGTAATCGTGGCATATACTTTGCTTTGGTTAAAGAATGGGCCTTCAAAAGATATGCTTTCAATGACCAAATTTAGTGGGTCTGCAAACATCTTCAAACGATAAAACAAAACCAACAACCATGAGAATTCTTTTACTGACGAACCTTCTCCTGTTTTTCTCCTGTTTTATAATTTCTGCTCAAGGCTGGGTAAACCCTAACAGCCATTATGTTGCACCTCATGTGCGGAGTGATGGAACATATGTAAAAGGACATCACCGCACCAATCCCAATAGCACCAACCGGGACAATTATTCTACACTTGGAAATGTAAATAGTTGGACTGGGCAACCAGGTTGGATTCAGCCTGACAACAAACCGCTTCCCTCCTACAGCGTACCGTCATATTCTCCCCCCGCTTATACACCTAGTACTGAATATATTGTACCAAGTAAAATCAATACTTACCCCAGGACACAATTTACATCAGACTATTCAAGTAACCCTACCAACTCAACCGCTCTTCCTACTAATAGACTTTCAGCGGGATATTCTAACTTTTCAAATGATCTCTCGGCCGGCCCACGTGTAATCAATTATAAGGATGGCCGCGATGAGTTCAATGTGGTGGCGATTCCAAAAACTATCTTTAAAAGAGGCCTTACCTACTTCTCTTATGATGTTTACAACCACGAGATCAAAGAATCCATCGGGTCAGTGGAAGGCCAGCTGGTTTTGCATGGAAATTATAAGTTCTATGAGGAATCTGGAACTTTGAGGGTGTCAGAATCTTATAAAAATGGACTAAAACATGGTCTGGCCTTCCTATATGATGAAAACGGGCAATTATCAAATAAAAAGGAATACTTTGAAGGCGTAACAATCTATCAAAAATTCACCAAGGAGGATGGGACTACCTTTGAATTAGTTGGAGAATATGAAAAGGCTGGATCCCGATTGCTTTTATCCAATAATAGTGGACTTTATAAAAAAATTGAATTCTTAGGGAATGGACGTGACCATCGGGTTGAATATGCTCCTGGCTCTCAAAAAATCATTGCCGAATATGGCAAGCTAAATCAAGAATTGGACGGGCCATTTCGTAAATTTCAAAATGATGGCAAAACGCTGCTTGAAATTTTAAATTATAAAAATGGCAAACTTGAAGGAGAGGGGCGTTCTTACGATGAAAATGGGCGACTTTGCAAAAAAATAACTTTCAAAACAGATAAGCCTCATGGGCCATTTGAGATTTTCAATGAATATAATATGCTGGTCCAAAAAGGTTCTCTCGCAAATGGTGAACTGCATGGCCAACTTAGCACATACGATGAAAGGGGGGCGGTGAGATTTCAGGAAACCTACGTTAATGGAGTACTTGATGGTCTGTTTAAGGCATATAGGAATAACAAACCTGTGGTTAACGGTACATATCTTAAAGGTGAAAAACAGGGGCGTTGGAACTACTATTGGCTGGATTCCAGCCAGTATTTTCTGGCAGAATGGTTCAGCTATAATAATGGAATCTTAAATGGCTCTTTCCAGGAAATCAAGGGCGACTCCATACTTACCGGAACCTACAAAAACGGATTGTTGGATGGCGATTTTAAGTCCTATCAGCCGATTTCACTTTGGATATTGGGTGTCCCACCTCAAAAAATTTCCGCTGACGATCTTTTATGTTCAGGTCAATACAGTAACGGAAAAAAAACGGGTAACTGGAAATGCTATGACCGTACCGAAACCCTAGTGGAAGAGGGCAATTATTCAAACGACTTAAAATATGGCGAATGGCGATACTATTTTGGGAAATATGCAACTAGCGATGGCAAAGAACTCCCATATTCCGGGAAACTCTTTCTGATTGAAAACTACTTAAGCGGTCTAAAAAACGGTCGTTCGGAACGTTTGGCTTATTTGATTCAGGCAATTATTCCGTGCGACACTTCCATCGGAACGGTCAACCCATTGGATACCTGCTATAGTATTGAATACCAAAAAGTTAGAGAAATTACCTACTATAAAAATGACCTTTTACATGGTCCATTAGAATGGCGGGATGAAGCAGGTACACTGACACGAAAAGGTGAATATCGCATGGGGAAAATGGAGGGCGCCTGGACATTATTAGATGAAGATCCTCAAGAACCAGACAATAAATATAGATTCGAAGTGCATTATGAAAACGACCAACTGAGTGGGCTGTTTCAAAAGTTTGACGCTTCCACAAATATTTTATTGCGACAAGGGAATTACAAATACAACAAAAAAAATGGTCTCTGGCACAATTATTATCCTGATCGTTCAAAGCGAATTGATACCGAGGTAGAGTATGTTCAAGACAAACGTAATATTTCCAAAATGTTTGGCCCAAATGGCCGATTGTACTTATCTGCAAAGTATATAGATGGTAAAATGTCTTATTTGGAGAAATTCGATACCATCAAAAACACACTTGATTATAAATTTGATAATATCCATTTCAAGGATAGTACCTATAATTTTGACTTAAATATTATTATTGGAGACACAATCTCCAAGATGCATTTAATTTATGAATCCAAGACGCCTAACCAGGAGCAAGATCCATTCTTTTTTTACTCTATATTTATGCTTCAAACCCAAGCTCGATCAGAAAATATTTACGCTACAGGCCCATTCATCAAGAAAGGGAAAGGTAATATTTTGTTGGAAGAAGGCTTCTTCCAGAAAGGAGTTCAACAAGGAGAAAGTAAATATTACTTTTATGACCAAAACGTAATTCGCCATATCAGATATGATCAAGGCAAAAGAACTGAAGAGCATTTTAGTGAAATCAAATCAACCTTACCCTTCTCCGGTAAATTCACTTTGCAAACGCCCGTTGAGGGAGGTTATTTAATCATCCAGGTCAAAAAAGGATTGCGTCATGGCAACACCCTTAAATACGACCGTCAGGGCAAATTGATAAACAAAACGAAATACAAAGCCGGCAAAAAGATAGAACCAAAGTCCGACTAAGCATCTCAATCTGTATTGTGGGTACTAAACCACCTCATATATTTCTATTTTTGCAATTATTATTTGCACTGCTTCAATTCTTAGAAACCCTACTTCCAATTGAGTCAACAGTCAGTTTTCTCTGACTACCTTACCCTTCTAGATTCTAAGTGATGAATACAATCCCATCTTCCCTTTCAGCCCTAAACCCGAACCAACGCCAAGCAGTCCTCCATCGAGAAGGCCCCCTGCTTATCATTGCCGGACCAGGTTCTGGCAAAACCTTCACGCTTGTAGAGCGCATCGTTTATCTGATCAGCCAGGGCGTGGAGCCATCCAAAATCATGGTTTCCACCTTCACAGAAAAAGCAGCGAAAGAGCTCGTTACCCGTGCTTCCAACCGCCTGCTTCAATTAGGCTACCGGATCAACCTAAATGAAATGTTCCTCGGAACGCTTCATTCAATCTTCCTGCGTTGGCTCGAAAATCATCGGGAGCATACTCGACTGAAACGCAACTACCGAATCCTCGACCTGTTCGACCAGACTTATCTCGTTTACAGAAACCTCAAATCCTTTCTTGAAATCGATGGCGCGACGGAGCTCTTTACCTCCCCACAAGCCAACCGCTGGCAAAAATCCCAAGACGTTGTCTTTTATCTGAATAAAGTTTCTGAAGAGTGCATAGACCTCAAAAAACTGCAAGACTATGACCAGGATAACCGCATTCAAGCCATCGGTGGCTTTTACCAGACCTATTTAGCATTGCTGGAAGAGCAAAATGCCCTCGACTTTTCGACCATCCAAACGGAAATTCTTTACCTGCTCGAAACCAACCCAAAAGTGCTCGAATCCTTACAGGATGCCGTCCAATATATCATGGTGGACGAGTATCAAGACACCAACACCATCCAGGAGCGCATCCTGTTTTTGTTGGCAAAAAAACACCGCAATATTGCTGTGGTAGGAGACGACGATCAGGGCCTTTACCGATTCCGGGGTGCTACTATTCGAAATATTCTGGAATTTCCAAAGGCTTTTCCCGGGTGCAATCAGGTTGAACTATACACCAACTATCGCTCGCATCCTGAAATCGTCCAATTTTACAACCGATGGATGAATGAACTGGATTGGACACACGAAGGCCAGCAATTCCGATTCGATAAAACCATAAAAGCCAGGGAAGGCGTTTTTCCAGACACGGCAGCCGTGGTGAAGGTGGCATGCGAGGGCGACTATGAAGCATGGTACCAAGAAGTGTTTGAGTTTCTCCAACATCTTACCAATTCCGGCAAATTAACGGACCTGAATCAGGTCGCATTTCTCTTTCGGTCGGTCAAAAATGAAAATGTACTCGGACTGTCTCACTATTTAGAAGAACGAGGTATCAATGTTTTCTCTCCGCGCTCGTCCCTTTTCTTCGAGCGAGAAGAAGTCCAACTTCTGTTCGGCTGCCTTTTCTTTATCTTCCCTGACTGGAAACAAATGCTCCAGTACGATCCAGAACGGACTTATGGGATTTGGACCTATTACGAAGCCTGCCTGGCCCGGTTTGTGGAAGAATTGAAAGGCGACCCGGTGAAACACGCAGAATTGTTGAAGTGGGGCCGGATCAAAGCCAAAGCGCACATGGTCATGGCCGATGCTACCAATTATGCCTTCGCTGCACTGATCTATCAAATGCTCGAATATCCTATGTTCGCAGAGTTCCTGAACGTAGACTTGAATTCCAATAAAAAGGACCTTCGTCCCGCTTACAACATTGCCCTGTTGACCAAACTGCTCTTTAAATTCGAGTATCTATACCATATCTCCGTTATTGCCCCCAAGGACAAAGAGAAAATTCTGCGAAACCTTTTCAATGATTACTTCCGCTTTTTATACGATGGAGGTATAGAAGAATTTGAGGATTTTGATGAGTATGCGCCTTCCGGCTGTGTGTCGTTTATGACCATTCACCAGTCCAAAGGCCTGGAATTCCCGGTAACGCTGGTCGGCTCGATAAACTTGGTGCCACGCAAAGACTACGATGATATTGACCAAATTCTCCAAAATGAATTCTACGCTAAACCGCCCTTTGAGCCGATTGAGAACATCAAAAACTACGACTTCTGGCGGCTTTTTTACACGGCTTTTTCTCGCCCCCAGAACTTGCTCGCCCTCACCTGCCGTATTAAAGAAGGGCAAGGGAAAAGCCCTTCCAGATATTTCGACAGGGTTTTTCGCCCGTTACCTTCCTGGCGTGATCCCGCCTTTGATGTGTCAAAGCTAGACTTCGAGGCCATAAAACCAGTCAACATCAAACACGAGTATTCTTTCACCTCCCACATCCTTCTGTACGAAAATTGCCCGCTCCAATACAAGTTCTACAAAGAACTCGAATTCACGGAGGTACGTACGGGCGGCGTACTCGGCGGCTCGCTCTTGCACCAGACCATTGAGGACATCCACAAAGCAGTGCTCAGGGGTGAGGAGAAGACCCTCACGGACGAGAATATTACCCAATGGTTCGACACCAATTATTACTTGCTCTCGAAAGCCCAGCGTTCTTATTTACACGAAGCACAACAGCGGGCCTTGCTCATCCAGATATTGCGCTACCGCGATAGGAATGCCGATAAATGGCACCGTATCAAAGAAGCAGAAGTTGACGTCTCGCTCGTAAAAGACGATTATATCCTCAAAGGCGCCATCGACCTCATCGAAGGCGAAAATGGTACCGTCGAAATCATTGACTTCAAGTCGGGGGACAAACCCGATGTGAATGCCCGTGACCAGCGGACCCGCCAACAACTCGAACAGTACCGACGCCAACTGGAAATCTATGCACACCTCGTGCACGAGCGCTCAGGACAGCACGTGAGCCGTATGCATCTCTACTATCCGAAAGTAGAGGATGGTATCCCGACCATTACGTTCGACTTCAACCACGCACAAATAGCCCAGACCATCGGCGTGTTCGACGAAGTTGTGCGCAAGATCAAATCAAAGGACTACGACATGGGCCAAACCAACAAAACAGAAAAACTTTGCGGCAACTGTGACATGCGGTTTCATTGTAACCCAAAACAATATCAAAAATAAAACCAAATACTTGCGCTATGTTTCTTTCAAAACTAATCATACGAAATTTTCGCTCAATTAAAAACCTTGAACTCGATTTTGAGCCTGGCAAAAACATCATTGTTGGGAAGAATAATGCTGGTAAAAGCAATATAATAAAGGCCATTGATCTTGTTTTAGGAGAGAACTCACCTGCATATTACAAGTATGAGAACGTTTCAGAGAATGATTTTTATTCTGAAAAACGGGTTGAGTCAGATAATACTATCATATCTACAGCAAACGAGATCACTATTGTTTGTATTTTAAAAAAAGACGAAGCGGAGCAGTTGAATTATGACCTTATTAATAGTTGTTTCGGGTTTTACAAGTTGGCATTCAAGCCTAGTTATAATACTATTCATGAAAGAAGGATCCTTTTCAAGGACTTTAGCCAAGAAGAAATAAACGAGATATATCACTTTGATCTTGATGATACAGCGGCCCCAGGTTATTTAGAAAAATCCAAGAACGCAGTTTGGGTTGACGGTAAATTAAAAAGCCAAAGAAAGTTCGAAGAAGAATTCGAGGCTCAAAATCAATTTGCATTCATCTTTAAAGCATCTAAAACAGACAATGGGAGGATAACAAAGGAGATAAGATTCCTATACCGTGAGCAGGAGCATTGTGACTGGCATATGGGATTTTCAGCACCTGTTCGGAACGAACTTCTACAAAGTGCTATCATTAATTCTTTTAGAGACCCCCAGAACACGTTGAGAATCAATCAATGGTCTTGGTTTGGGAAGCTATTAAGGCAATCAATAAATAATGAGGATGAGGATTTGAAAAATGCATTCGCACAATTAAAAACTGCATCTGACAAGGTATTTACCGGTTTGCATAAGGATATGAATGACTCTCGAATTCACATAGCATTCCCTGATACCGAGATTTCTATTCAGTTTAACCCGGATACTAAAATGGATATTTACAAATCAGCGTTGATTTATGTAGATGATGGTTTTAATAGTCAGTTGCAAGATAAAGGATCAGGTATACAAAGTGCTGTAATAATTGGATTGTTTAACTATTATATCCGAAGTTATGCTCATCACTCAAGTTCATTACTAATTGTTGAGGAGCCAGAAATTTACCTACATCCACAGGGGCGTCGAGTTATTTCAAACCGTATTGATGATTTTTTAGAAAATAACCGAAGTCAAGCAATAATTACCACACATTCTACAGAGTTCATTACATCTGCTCATGATAATCTTAACATTATTCTCGCAAGAAAGGTAAAGGAGCAGGGAACTGTTGCAAGTAACGCACATTTTTCTACCTCAAAAGAACGTCAAATTTTAGTTCAACGACAAAATGCAGAAATGTTTTTCTCTGACAAAGTCCTTTTGGTTGAAGGGGGAGATAAATATGTTCTGGAAGCAGTTGCTCAATTTTATGGCATTATCCAAAAACCTAATCTTGGGAAAAATTGGCTTGACGAAAAAAATTGTTCAGTCATTGCAACAGGGAGCAAAAATGAATTCTTTAAATATTACAATAAACTCAAAGAACTTGGAATTGAGGTTTACATTTTGGCTGATTTTGATTTTCTTTTACGCGGATTGGCTGATTTCTTTACGGCAACACAAAAATATTGGAGATCTGGAGTGATTGACGCTTTTAATGCATTAAATGGTCAAATAAATCAGGATTTACCTAGAGAATTGCCTCAAGAAGTAAATGATGAAATCACTAAATTTTCTCAACTCTTAAAAGAGAAAGGGCTGAATGTCTCAGAAAGAATCATCCGAAAAGAAATTCGAAATGAGACTAGACTTAAGCATTTTGACCAAATTGCAGATGATAAAAAGGAACGTGTCTCAAAATGCTTAGAATTTTTGAAAGCCCAGAAAATAATGTTTCTAAAGGGTGAATTAGAAAATCAGTATACTGATAAACTCCGAGAAGCCTTTGAAGGTAAAAACATGGGAAAAGAAGAAAAGCCAATATATCTGGTTTCAGAACTGCTTGGAAACCCAGAGGATATTTCACATTATATCAATGTCAATTCTTACTTTGAATTTCTTGATGTAGTAACTGGAGAGTGGACGTGATTGGTTTTCAATAAATTGAATGAAATTTCAGACTTTTGCATATCTCTTTCCCATTAGCTTATTTTTTCCAAATCGCTGAGGCATGCCAACAACACAATCAAAATTGAACATCACTGGAGATGAAACCGAAGTAGAGAAATACCGCTTCGAGCCCATCAAAGGCTACCCCATGCTCCACTGGCGTGGCAAACGCCCCTTCGAGAGCACCCAATATTACCCGGCCCAGATCAAAGAAAGTCACGGCGAGCCCGCTTCTGAGGGCTGGATGAACCAGATCTTTTGGGGAGACAACTTGCAAGTGATGTCGCACCTTTTGAAAAAATACAGGGGGCAGGTAAAGTTGATTTATATTGATCCGCCGTTTGATTCGAAGGCTGACTACAAAAAGAGAATCACCGTGCGCGGACAATCCGTTGCAAACGATCAGACGACTTTTGAAGAGAAACAATATACAGATATTTGGACAAATGACGAGTATTTGCAGTTTATGTATGAACGACTGATTCTGTTACGGGAATTGCTATCAGAAGATGGGAGTATTTATGTTCATTGTGATTCTCATAAAAGTCACTATCTAAGGGCAATACTAGATGAAATATTTGGCAATTCTAATTTCTTGAGTGAGGTCATATGGCAACGATCAACCACTGTTGGGAGTAGTAAAGCAATTGCAAAGAGGTTCCCTACTCTTACCGATACAATTTTAGTTTATGTAAAACATAGTGAGAATTACTTTTTTAATAAACTTTATACTCCCCCGTCTGAGGAATACAAAGCAAGATTTAAGGAAAAGGATGACTATGGCTATTTCTATTGGAATACTCTTGCCTCATATTCAGAAGAAACATTTGAAAATTTGAAAAAACAGGGTCGGGTAAGGTGGTCAGATGGAGCTAAATTTCCACAGTATAAAACATATCTTCATGAACTGAAAGGAAATGTAGTATCTAATATTTGGAGCGATATTAATATGCTTAACCCTATGGCAGAGGAGCGTCAAAGCACAAATTATCCCACTCAAAAACCAGAAGCTCTACTCGAAAGAATATTACTTTCTTCGACAAGCACATCTGACCTAGTCTTCGATTGTTTCATGGGAAGCGGTACTACCCAGGCTGCCGCTATTAAACTTGGTCGCCGCTTCTTAGGTGCAGATATAAACCTTGGCGCGGTTCAAACCACCACTAAACGCTTGCTAGGAATTGCAGACACTCTTCGCGGTCAACTTGACCACGAAAAATTCTACACCGGCTTCGAGGTGTACAACGTGAATCACTACGACGTGTTCCGCAATCCAATCCAGGCCCGAGATCTGCTCATAGAAGCCTTGGAAATACAACCACTTCCCGGCAATCAGGTCTGGGACGGAGAAAAAGACGGTCGCTTCGTAAAGATAATGCCTGTTAACCGCATTGCTACCCGCGCTGATCTGAACGAACTCATCGCCAACCTTGACTATCGCACCTACGAAAAACGCAACCACGAAGCCCCAAACAAGGCTGTGGAACATATTACCCTGGTATGTATGGGTCACGAACCTGACCTCGCAGCAGTGCTAAAAGAGCAGGTGCCCTTCCGTCTTGATGTAGAAGTAGTTGATATCCTGCGAGACAAATCCAATCTGGAATTCCGCCGTGATGCGGAGGCCGATATCCGCATAGAAGGTGGCCATCTCATCATCAAAGCCTTCTACCCCATGAACCTGCTTCAAAAACTCTCGCTAATGAAAGAAAACGTGCAAGACTGGCGTGAACTGACCGAATCGGTGATGATAGATTTCAACTTTGACGGTGGAGTATTTGCCCCTCAGATCACAGACATCCCTGACAAAAACGAACTGGTGCGTGGCACCTACACCGTCCCGGCTCAGGCAGGTACAATCAGGGTCAAGATCACAGATCTGTTGTCCGAAAGCCTCGAAATTTCTATCAAAAACTGAAGCCATGGCCAAACGACAGCAAGCACAAATAGACTTCCCGTTCTACATTTACCTTCAGCAGTTCTACCGGGAGAACCGGAAGTCGGTGCGCAAGGAATTCGATCGGGTAACCAATAAGTTTCTGGATTTCAATGACCCGGAAGGCAGCCCCACGGCCTTTCTGCGCCGTCCGCAGTTTGAAGCCCTGGAGGTTTATATCTTTTTGAAAGAATTTCTGGACAACGAAAACCTGCATCTCATTTTTGAGAAATGGTATCAGCGAACGGGCAGGTTTGAAGGGAGGGTTGATATTGGGGTTTCGCAGAAAAAAGGGAAAGTTGGGTCGCTTGAACTTTTTGGTCCGAGCGAATTTTCGGAGGACCCTGCCCGATACAAGGAAGTATTTGAGTACATCAAACTGTTCAACCAGATCTATCCCAACTACATTTTTGCGCTCACCATGGGCCTGGGCAAAACTGTGCTCATGGCCACTTCTATCTTTTACGAGTTCATACTGGCCAACAAATATCCAAAAGATCTACGCTACTGTCACAATGCCCTCGTATTTGCACCAGATAAAACAGTATTGTACTCCCTAAAAGAGATCGAAACCTTTGATAAATCGAAAGTGGTGCCACCCGAATATCTTAACTGGCTGGAGACACACCTCAAATTTCACTTCCTGGATGAATCCGGCGACTCACTCAACGCCATTGACAAAACGAAGTATAACATCGTCATCTCCAACACGCAAAAGATCATTCTAAAGCGCCAGCACAAATCCAAAAACGCTTCTGCGCTTTTGTTCTCTGATATGTCCTCCAAGTACAAAGCCTTGAGCCTCAATAAGGATTTGGAGGATTTGTATGGTTTTGAAATAGATTCAGAAGTTGACCTCGCCACCAACCAGCGATTCGCCAAACTAACCCGCCTCGAACAACTTGGTATCTATGTGGATGAGGCGCACCACGTTTTTGGAAATCAGTTGGCAGCTGATTTTGGTCTCAAAAAAACCTCAACCAGCCTTCGTCTTACGATCAATGAGCTGGCAGAGAACCTCAAAAAAGTTGGCAATAGGGTGGTAGGTTGCTACAACTATACGGGTACACCCTATGTGGGCAGTCGACTGCTGCCCGAGGTGGTCTATGCTTTCGGACTGCGCGATGCTATAGAAAACAAGTACCTCAAACGGGTGAATCTTTCGTCCTTTTCTAACATCAAAGACGAAACAAGGGCATTTATCGGTCAGGTTGTGCGAGAGTTTTGGAACAAATATGGCGAAAAACGGACTGAAGGGATGCTCCCCAAAGTAGCATTCTTCGCATCTACCATAGAAGAACTTACCCAAGAAGTCCGCCCGGCTGTAGAAGCAGCCCTGATCGAACTTGGCATCCCGGTCTCCAAAATACTCGTTAACGTTGGAGACAATTCGATCACCTCTCAAGACGATATCCGCGATTTCAGAAATCTTGACTCTGCAGGTTCCAACAAGCAGTTTATCCTCCTGGTGAACAAGGGGAAAGAAGGTTGGAACTGCCGCTCCCTTTTTGGCGTCGCGCTGCACCGCGTGCCTAAATCAAAAGTGTTTGTCCTCCAGGCCACCATGCGCTGTCTCCGTGCCATCGGTGATGCGCAGGAGACTGGTCAGGTTTGGCTTTCCAAAGAGAACGTGGATATCCTGAGGGATGAACTACAAGAAAATTTCAAAATCTCCATTGAGGATATGACCGATGCCGGGGACAAATCGGAACCCGTCGAAGTTCGAGTAGTGCCGCCGCCCGTGAAAATCAAAATCAGTCGAATAAGGAAGGTCTTTACCACGAAAGAGAAGACCGTTCAATCGGGAGTCGCCCTGCTCGAAAAATTTGAAGAAGACCATTACACACAAAAGCGGACAGAGTACAAGATCACGGACTTAGTCCATACTCTTGGCGAAAAAGAGGTGTCTTATCGCACGCAACGAGAGTTTTCCGAAATCATGCTGGTTGCAGAAATATCTCGTTACCTCAATTTGCCATGCCTGAAAATCCGAGACCTATTGTACAGCACTGCCGAAGGCATGGATAATCTCTTGAGTACTGTCAATCAGTACAATCGTGTGTTGTACGATCAGATCATTCCTGCCTTATTCAACGCCCTTTATGAGATCGAAACGACGGATACCAATGAGGAACTGGAAGTAGAATTGATCAAACAGCCTAAAGATGGTTATTACAAGATCACTGCTAAAAAGGAACTGTTAGCCTCCATGAATGACCCTAAATTTGATGGGTTGCGCGAAAAGTCCTTTCACCTTGATCACTACGCCTTCGATTCTATTCCGGAGCAGGAAATGTTCCTGCAACTTCTGGCAAAAAAAGAAAAAGTCTGGTTTACCGGGATGCTCACCCATGGGCAATCCGATTTCAAAATCCACTACGTGGATCCTGTTTCGCACACCCTTCGTAGCTACTACCCTGACTTTGTGATCCAGGAAAAGGATGGTTCCTACACCATCATTGAAGTTAAGGGCGACCACATGTTTGATGATGCGGTGATCGAAGCAAAAGCGGAATATGCCAAGCAAATGGCCACGGCTGCCGGGATGCGGTATTGGATGGTAAAGTCGAGCGAGGTGGGTAATATTCACGATTCGGAATTAAAGTTATAGTTTGAATGACCATCATGTTCATTTTCTGAAATGAAAGAAGTTTTATCTCCAAATACCTTAGCAAACTGTGATTCTTTATCACTAATGGAACGTTTGCCAAGTGCAAGCGTCGACTTGGTATATCTTGACCCTCCGTGGAGTAATGATGCGTATACATTTGCAGTAGAATATGAAATTCTTGTGTCTAAGCTTTTTCAACAAGCAAATAGAGTACTAAACCAAACGGGTAAAATTGTCATTCACTCGATTGTTAATCAAAACGTTTTTTTTCACGCTCAGGCAAGCGCATTATTTGGTCAGGATCACTATCTTGAAGAATTCATTATCCCTAGAAAGGGAGTGACTGGAAACTCCCATGAGACCTTGATTGTATATAGCAAAACAGATTCTACCTTCTTTAACAAGAGGGTTCGGAAAGTGTCAGAACAGGAACTAAAAGAGAAATTTCCATCTCAGGATGAGAACGGTAGTTTTATGACAATAATGCTTACAATGCCAGTTGATCGCTCTAACTATCAATTCAATTGGAGAGGCATAACACCTCCGAAGGGCCAATCGTGGAAATATTCCCTCGAGAAATTAAATGATTTTTTATTGGCTGGTTTAATCAGTTTTAGAAAAGGGATTCCGTACGAAAAACGATATTTAAGTGATAAAGACTATATAGTTGAAATTCCAACAGTATGGAATGATTTATCATCTTCTCCTGATGATAGAGATTTCAAATTTACAATTCCTTTATCTGGATTTGAGCGTTTGCTGGAATATTCTACCAGGCCAAACGATGTAGTATTAATTCCAATTTGCTATCGAGGGAGAATGATTGATGCCTGTGAAAAGTTGAACCGTAAGTGGATTGCGGGAAGTGAACCCTCATCTGGAAGTGATGAATTGATTGAGCGAATTTTACAAAAAGGAGTTATTAGCAACATTCTAAATTCAGACAATTTGAATAGTTATTCTGTGGTTTGGAATGCATATAAGTACAAATCAAATCAATTCGAAAACTATATTTTAGAATTGATCAGTCAAGGAGAGGATGATACAATTGAGTTTAAGGAAAGTATATGCTGGAATCATCACACTCAACAAAAAGACACTAACGCCATTGAAAAAATAATTAAATCAATTGTTGCTTTTTTAAATAGTCCAATAGGTGGTAAAATAATAGTTGGCGTAGATGATGACGGAAATATTGTGGGCATTGAAAATGATATTGAAGTTGCTGATCCCCGGAAGAAAAATGCAGATGGCTACAAACTTTATTTGACAAACTCGATTGCTGATAAATTGAATAACAATGCCAGTTTAAAATGCCAAATTGGGATTTACGAACTTGAGAAGAAAAAAATATGTTTAATTACCGTGAATCATTCAAATGATCCAGTTTTTTATAATGGGGATTTCTACATTAGAACTGGGAATGAATCACGCAAAATTTCTGGAGAAGAGGTTTACAATCATCTAATAAGGAGGGGCCTTAACTCTTGACCCAGTTCAGCCTGAATGCTTCTCGGTAAAGCATGGTCTTATGAAAACCAACACTAAGAAGCGGTTACATAGGCCTTAGACCAACAATGATGAATTTGGTCAGATAAAATGGTAAGGATTTATTTTCGGCCTAAAGTTTGCACTAGCATTATAGCAGAGTTGCAAAATGTTTCATTTTCGCAATTTTCGTGACACAATCTAATGAAAAACCGAATTAAATCATGACAGTTGATCCCCACAATAAAGACTTTCAGCGCGCTTTCGACTTGGTGGCCAACACTTCGCGAAATGTATTTCTTACTGGTCGAGCCGGTACTGGTAAGACCACTTTTTTGAAATACCTAAAGGAGAATTGTTCCAAAGCGATGGCAGTAGTTGCTCCTACCGGGGTGGCAGCCATCAATGCTGGTGGCGTTACCATCCATTCTCTTTTTCAAATTAAACCTGGGTTTAGCGAGCCAGATACCCCCCCAGCCTATGATTTATTCAAGGAAAAACAAGCCGTTCTGAAAGGATTAGACTTACTGGTAATTGATGAGGTTTCGATGGTTCGTTGTGACTTGTTAGAAATGGTGGAGAAAACCTGCCGCTATTATGGAAATCATCAGCAACCATTTGGAGGCAAACAAGTACTCTTTATTGGAGATCCCTATCAGCTGCCACCGGTAGTAGGGAAGGACGAAAAGGATGTTTTCGGGAGATTTTATTCCAGCCCGTTTTTTTTCAAAACAGACATTTTTTGGCAATCGAAACCCCTTCCAATTGAATTAAAAAAAATCTACCGGCAGAACGACCGCGCATTTATTGATTTGCTCAATCGGGTCCGTGTAAATGAGGTGAAAGATAGTGATTTAGAAATGCTCCAAAAAAAAGTTGTCGGAGTCGATTATCCATTCGCAACAGAAAAATATCTCTGTTTAGGCACAAAGAATGATCAGGTTGGGAAAATCAATGAACAAGAACTAGAAGCCTTACCTGGAAGGGTGTTTGTTTTCCGAGGTCAAGTTACAGGGATCTTTGAGGAGAAACAAATGCCGACAGAACTCAACCTTAGCCTGAAAGAAGGAGCTCAAATCATGTTTGTAAAAAATGATACAGGTTCTGATCGGCGATATTATAATGGCAAGTTAGGGGTAATACAGCGGATA
>JAUSMG010000374.1 GCA_030645295.1 Saprospiraceae bacterium
TGTCCCAAACAGCTTTCGGTTTTGTCGCCAGAAATACTGGAAGAGGAGCTCCCACCGAGGATATACCCCCCATCAAAAGTCTGTTGGAGCGCTTTTAAAAAGTCGAAGTCGATTCCCCCAATGGTATTCTGCCATTCGATGGCAGGGGCTTGTGCGAAAAGTGGAGAAAAGGCGCAAAGTGTCGCGGCGAGAAAGAGGGAAATTGGTTTCATGTTCAATAGAATTCATTAGATGAAGTGAATACGTTGAGATTCATCACATTGGCCACATTAATCACATTGGTCACATTAATCACATTGGTCACATTAATCACATTGGTCACATTAATCACATTGACCACATTAATCACATTGACCACTACACCCGCCATAGCGCGCAGCGCGAAGGCGGGATCACTTCAACCTCAATATATTCCCCATGTGATAACACGACCGGCAACGCGGCTCATACTGTCCTTTTTCACCCAACAGCACCACAGAGTCCTCGTCAGCCAAACGGTAGGAATGCGTGGCGAGATTCCCGCAATGCACACATATAGCATGGACTTTGGTGACATATTCGGCCACGGCCAAAAGCGACGGCATTGGTCCGAACGGTACCCCCCGAAAATCCATGTCCAGACCTGCCACAATAACCCTGATGCCGCGCAGCGCGAGTTCCTGAACAACATTCGGCAATTCCATATCAAAAAACTGGGCCTCATCAACGCCGATGACGGTCGTTTCTTCACTGATCTCCAATAACTTAGAAGAATGGCTGATCGGTTGCGCCAGCACTGAGGTGGTGTCGTGCGACACGATGGCGATCTCATCATAGCGGGTATCAATTTTCGGTTTGAACACCTCGACTTTCATCTCCGCAATTTTGGCACGTCGAAGCCTACGGATCAGTTCTTCCGTTTTACCTGAAAACATACAGCCGCAAACGACTTCTATCCAGCCCTTGCGCTGTCCTTTGAAATGTGGTTCTAAAAACACGATGTAGTGGGTTTATATTTATGTTCAAGCCACGAATTACACAAATTTTCACGAATGGATTCGTGTAAATTAGTGGCTAAAATATCCTTGAATTGCAAAGCAATTGCCCAGACATCCAAAAACTTTCAGAAATTCGCCGGTGAAAGTAGGCACTGTCACCAAACCCTCCCGCTAATGGATTTTCTAAAAGCAAAAATTTATCTCGACAAGCTCAATCGTGAGTATGCACGCATGAGCAAGGACCCGGAAAATACGGTTCGGATCGACGTGGATATCATGGGCTCATATATACGCGAACTATATGATGCAATACTCACAGAACCAAATACTTATACCGCTCCTACGCCCGAACTTGCGCCTGTTCGTACGCAACACCGCAGCCCTGTAGTGGAACCAGTCATGCAAATCGCACCGCCTCCGCCGCCACCACCTGCAGTAGCAGAAGTGCCACCGCCTGCAGCTCCGCCACCAGTCCGTGAAGAGCCCCCGGCGCCTGCTCCACCACCACCGCCTGTAGAAGCGCCAAGACCGGCATCGCCCAGTCATGCTGCGCACTCCCCTACCGGCCTGGAGGTTTTGTTCGAAGAAAAACAAGCCAAAGAACTCGCAGAAAAATTGGCCGAGACGCCCATTTCTGATCTCAAAAAAGCCATTCCACTCAATGACCGTTTGCTATACACCAGCGAACTTTTTGCGGGCGACGGTAAAGCATTTGAGGAAGCGCTTGCTACACTCAACACGGTCAGAAACTTTGAAGAAGCCCGCGACTTCCTCATCCAGAGCTGTGCTGTTTACTACACCTGGACGGAGAAAAAGCGAGTTGATACCGCCAAGGCGTTGATTAAATTGGTGCGACGGAGGCATAAGTAATGAAGTGATGAAGTGATGAAGTGATGAAGTGATCCCGCCTTCGCGCTGCGCGCTATGGCGGGTAAAGTGATAATTGGTTATGAAAAAAATACTGATTGTTGGCCAGGGTATTGCGGGCACTTTGTTGGCCTGGTCGCTCCGAAAAAGAGGTGCTGAAGTTCATATTTGGGACGGAGATCTGGCGGGAAGTTCTTCTTCGGTAGCCGCCGGGATCATCAATCCGGTCACGGGCAAACGCTTTGTAAAATCGTGGCGTTTTGATGAGTTTTACCCAATCGCAAAAGGAATTTATCAACAACTTGAACAGGAACTCGGCATTTCCATTTGGGAGGAGCACCCCACCCTACGCCTGCTCGGCACTCCGGAAGAAGCAAATGATTGGGCCATCCGCTGTGCACAGCCTGAATATGCCGATCACTTGGGTGAAACAGAGCATGCAAGGGCTTGGGAACCCTTTTTGAAACCTGGTTTTCGTTTTGGCGTCATACGGAAATCTGCTCGGGTTAGATTCCCCTTGCTCCTGACGACCTTTCGGGAAAATGCGCACCGGGAGGGTATTTTTTTTGAAAAAAGTATTGATTATCAGCAAGTTGAAACTTTACTTCAGGACTACGATCGCATAGTCTTTTGTGAGGGCTGGCGGGCAACGACAAATCCTTTTTTCCCTGAATCTGCGTTCCGGGTCTCCAAAGGCGAGGCATTGATCATTCGGTTTCAAGGTCATATTGATAGGATTCCCACTGAAATGGTAAAAAAAACCATGCTGCTCGTCCCAATGGGCGATGGCACTTTTTGGGTGGGCAGTACTTACCGCTGGCATTTTGAAGATACTTTACCGGGCACGGATGGGCGCGATTACATCCTTGGATACCTGCACGAGATGTTCGATACGCCCTTCGAAATCGTCAATCATGTATCGGGCATCCGACCAACCATGATAGATAGAAGACCCCTGATCGGACCAAGCACATTAAACCCCAAGATATTCATATTCAATGGTTTGGGAACGAAGGGGGCTTTGTTGGCTCCTTTTTTTGCAGAACAGTTGGCCGCGGAAATTTGTACGCAGAAAGGATAATTCAGTTCAAGGAGTGCGTTGGCCTGATTTTCAATTAAAACCGCCTAGGTTTGCGCCCAACATTGACCACTTTTACCCGCCGAAGCTTCTCGCCGCCGCCAAAAAGGCTGAGGCGAGTAAAAGCGAAAGCGGGATTCCATTGATCAAATTGTCCACATTACCCACATTATCGCCCACGTTTGCACTTCAACTGTTCCAGGTCATGAGACTCGGTTCAGCGGTGTTGACCGGCATTCTGCTTGCGAAAAGTGGCCTGTCCACAGCGGAGATCGGCGCCTGGGAAATGCTGTTGTACCTCGGTACTACCCTTACCTTTTTCTGGGTCAACGGGCTGTTGCAAGGGATAGCGCCCGTTTATTCCAAACTTGATGAAGTACAGCGCAAAACCTTCATTTTCAATCATTTTTTACTGTTTTGTGGCATTGCTGCCAGTCTCTTTCTGTTGCTATTTTTCGGAGAAAAATGGATCGCGCCTGCACTGACCGGTCTGCCCGAAGTGCCACATTTCAAACTATTTGCACTTTACCTGCTGCTCAATCTGCCCACATTTCCGGTGGAATATTTTTACCTGCTCCAGGAACGGCCACGCAGTATTGTAGTCTGGGGAGTAATTAGTTTTGGACTTCATGTATTGGCGCTCTTTGTCCCCATTCAAATGGGCTTGGGCCTGGAAGGCGGCATTTCAGCACTCGTGATCCTGAGCGGACTAAAATTCCTTTGGACGACCGGACTTGTATTGCAATTTGGCCGGGTCGGGTTTGACAAAAAGATGATCGTCTCCTACCTCATTTTTTGCGCCCCGCTCATGCTCAGCAATGTGGTAAGCAACCTCATGCTGATCTTTGACAACTGGCTGGTTGGCTGGCATTTTGGCGATCCGGCCTTGTTCGCGGTGTATCGCTACGGCGCCCGGGAATTTCCGCTTGCTACAGCACTTGTAAGCGCCCTGGGCGTTTCTCTGATCCCCTTACTTACAAATTCGCCCAAGGCTGGACTGGCTGAATTAAAGGCCAAATCCCGGCGTTTGATGCATTTGCTTTTCCCCCTGACCATCATACTCTTGTGTATCAGCAAACCCCTTTTCCCGATTGTTTTCAATCCCGATTTTGCGGCCAGCGCCAGTTTGTTCAACATCTACCTGCTCACCCTGGCGAGCCGGATATTGCTCCCTGCTTCTATTGTGCTGGCCAAAGGCGATTCACGCAGTATTTTTTGGGTGAGCTTGTTGGAACTGTGTGTAAAATTTGTACTTGGATTCCTGTTCATTCAATACTGGGGATTGCCCGGCTTGGCCTATTCTGTCGTGATCTCTTATTGGGTGGAGAAACTTGGGCTGATCTGGATTTTAGAAAAAAAGCACGGGGTCAGGACGAGTGATTGGGTAGACTGGAATTGGTATTTGGGGTATGGAGCGGCGTTGGGGGTGGCGTATTGGGTTTCTCTATACATTTAGCCCTGGAACTGTGCAATAAGTGACACTTTTTGGAATGTGTTACTTATTCCTCCCCCTTTCTCAACGCTTAATATTTTCCTACCCAACTGCTTCTTTCTCAACCGTAAAGAACACTACTTTTATCCCACTAAACCGTGCTATGTATGATGTATGATGTAT
>JAUSMG010000382.1 GCA_030645295.1 Saprospiraceae bacterium
ACCCCTGTAAACGCATGGGCAAAAGGCATGAACCGGAACATAGAAGCGTACTCTTCGCCCCAGCCAAATCCAGGCCCAAAAAGGTCGTATGCGGTAGCTCCAAGCGCCAGCAAAGTGCCCAGTAACGCAAGTGGTTGCAACCAACTGCGATTTTTCAATCCAGCAAATAAAACGGCGATGGCCGTAAGAAAGAGTATGAGTAGTGCGGTCATGCTTATGGGTGATTCGTGTAATTGGGGATTTGGGGATTGGGATATTGGGATATTAGGATATTAGGATCTTCTTTTTTTGAAATTCCACCACGTCGCCGGGACGGAGTTTTTTTCGTTTTTGGGTTTCTATTGCGCCATTCACCTTCACTTCTCTGTCGGTGATTCGTATGTTTGCCTCGCCACCAGTTTCGACAAGGTTCAGCACCTTTAGCAGGTTGTTTAAGGGAATGTGGTCGTGGTCTGTAAGTTTAAATTCCATAATCTTGACTTTTTTGCTAACAAGAACATGTCAACGTTATAATAACCCCATCCGCTCAAAACTGCACTGCGCTCAAAATCCGATCCACGCTTGCCTCTGTCAGCCCCAGCACTGCCTGTGGGAAAAAGCCCAACACGATCACCAATCCGGCAATGATACCCAGTACCAAAAATTCACGCGGATTCACATCTTCAAAATTTTCCGTTTCAGGCCTGGTTTCCCCAAACACGACCATTCCGTAAGCCCTAAGCATATATACGGCGCCAAAAATGATGGTCAGACCGGCCAGTACACCCAGCCAGAAATTATAATTCCAAACCCCGTTCAACAGCAGGAATTCGCCCGGAAAACCATTGGTCAGCGGTACCGCCACAGAACCTAAAACGATGATCATAAACAAGGCTGCAAACTTCGGTGCAGACTTGGCGATACCGCCCATGTCGGCCAAAGAACGTGTGCCCAGGCGACGTTCCAGCAAATCAACAATAAAGAACAAGCCCACCACATTGATACCGTGGTTGAGCATCTGAAGAATACCACCTTGTACGCCTGCTTTGTTCCAGGCCAGAATACCTGCAGCGATGAGTCCAACGTGCGCAATGGAAGAATACGCCACCAGACGTTTGATATCCGATTGTTTTACGGCAATAATGCTCGCGTACAAAATACCAAACACCGCCAGGGAGATGAAAATCGGGTTGAGCGTGTGCATGGCCTCCGGTGCAAGCGGAATCATCCAGCGGATCACTCCGTAAGTACCCATCTTAAGCATGATACCGGAAAGCAACATGGTGCCGCCGGTGGGTGCAGTTACGTAGGTGTCAGGCTGCCAGGTATGCAAGGGGAACACCGGCATTTTTACCGCAAAAGCGAGGAAGAAACCGAGTAGAACCCAGTTGGCCGTGGCAGGTGGTAATTGCACGGCTACGAGGTCAGCCCATGCAAAGGAGTGCGAACCCGCCTCCGCCAAGGCTCCAGCGGGTAAACCAGTCACGTTCGTTTGTAAATACACCCAAAGCAGCGCGACCAACATAAACAGCGAGCCCACAAAGGTGTAAATGAAGAACTTTAGTGTAATACGGATACGATCTTGTCCGCCCCAAATGGCACAGATGAAATAGATCGGGATAAGCGCCAATTCGTAGAAAACATAGAACAGCAAGCCGTCTTGCGCCAGAAAAACGCCATTCAAAGCGCCCAGCATTAACAGGAGGAGTCCGTAGTAACGGGGCTCATTGTCGTAATTACGGCTCCAGCTTGACACAATGATAAGCGGCGCGAGCAGGTTGGTCAGCACCAGCATGATCAAGGTGATACCGTCCATTCCAAGGCTAAACGAAATACCTGCGGAGGCCACCCATGGCACAGAAAACGTGCAGTTCATGCCCTGGCTGTAATCACAGCTGAGGCAATAGGCCGTTGCGGCCAGGTTGGCCAATCCGGCTAAAAGCGCGATAGACTTTGATCCGCCGGGCCGCAGGAGCAACAAGATCGCCGAGGCGATGAAGGGTATGAGTATGAATATCAGTGACATTCGTTAGTTTTTCTTTTTGATTGATTTATAACCAGATGGTCAATAACAACAGCAGCACCCCAGCCACCATGCCAAGCAAATAGTATTCAATATTGCCGTTTTGCAATTTTCGGAACTCCGTACCGAGCCGTTGTACGCCTGCACCCACACCGTTCACAATTCCGTCAATGGCTTGAATATCAACATAGTAGTGGAACATTTTAGACAGTTTTTCCACAGGACGGACAAACAGGACGTCATAAATTTCATCCACATAAAACTTGTTCGCTACCAGTCGCGTCAGGCTCGTTTGCTCCGCATCCGCCACCGGCAGGTTTGATTTTTTGCCATAAACAAAGTACGAAACTATGATGATAAGCACTGCCAAAGCAGTTGTGAAGATCATCAAAGACCATTCTGTGCTGGCATCCAGGTGCATTTCATTGATCGGGATCACGCTGCTAAACCAGTGCGCGAGCCATTGTTCGTTGCCCAGGTGGAGGAAGTGCGGGGTATTTAAAAAGCCACCCGCTATGGAGAGCACGGCCAAAATGATGAGCGGGACCGTCATTATTTTCGGGCTTTCATGCAAATGATGCGCTTGTTCGTGGGTGCCCCGGAATTCGCCAAAAAAGGTGACGTACAATAACCGACACATATAGATCGCGGTGAGCATGGCGCCTAAACTGGCCAGACCCCACCAAAGACTGCCGCCATGGGCAAAGGTGAACGCGAAGATTTCATCCTTAGAGAAAAAGCCAGCCATCAAGGGGAAGCCTGAAATGGCAAATGTTCCGATGAGGAATACCCAGAACGTCACGGGCATCGCTTTGCGCAGGCCTCCCATTTTTCGGATGTCCTGCTCACCGCCCATGCCGTGAATGACACTACCCGCCGCAAGGAACAACAAGGCTTTAAAAAATGCATGGGTAGTAACATGGAAGATCGCAGTGGCATAAGCACCCATACCGAGTGCGACGAACATCAATCCCAGTTGCGAAATGGTAGAATATGCCAATACTTTTTTGATGTCGTTCTGCCGCAGACCAATGACGGCGGCGAATATGCAGGTGATCAAACCTATGAGTGCCACAAAGTGCATGGCATCAGGCGAGAGGTTGTAGAGCGGATGGCAGCGTGCCACGAGGTACACCCCTGCGGTGACCATGGTTGCTGCGTGGATGAGGGCCGACACCGGAGTAGGACCTGCCATAGCATCTGGCAACCAGGTGTAAAGCGGGATTTGGGCACTTTTACCCATGGCGCCAATGAACAGCAGCAGGCAGATCAGGGTTATCCCGCCTACGCTTACGGCTTCGGCGGGTAAAGCAGCGAAGATCTCCCCAAAGTTGAGACTTCCAAAGGTCTGGAAGATCACGAACATTCCGATCAGTAGACCAAGGTCGCCGATACGGTTCATAATGAATGCTTTACGCGCGGCTTTGCCGTATTCCTTGTTCGTATACCAAAACCCGATGAGCAGGTAGGAGCAAAGCCCCACGCCTTCCCAGCCAAAGAACAGCATCAGGAAGTTGTCGCCCATAACAAGCAGTAGCATCGAGAAAATGAACAGATTGAGGTATGCGAAGAACTTCCAGAAGCCCTCATCGTCGTGCATGTAGCCAATGCTGTACACGTGGATCAGGAAACCGACGCCCGTTACAATCAGCATCATCCAAACCGAAAGATGGTCCACGAGAAAGCCAAAGTCGGCGCTCAGGTTGCCCACGGTAAAAAAGTTGTACAAGGTCACCTGGATCGGGCCGGAAGCTGCCACCTGATTGAAGCACATTACGCTCAAAATGAACGAAATAAGCAAGGTGCCGGAACCAATGACG
>JAUSMG010000351.1 GCA_030645295.1 Saprospiraceae bacterium
GTTCCTGCGCTCAGATTTTGTAGGCGGACCGTTGTACTGCTCTGCGCCGGATTCGGCCAAACCTGTATCTCAAGGGCTGACGTGGATACAGGCTGGAGATCTTCGCGGTTTGAGGATGGATTCAGATTGCTACCACCGGAGGTGCCGGTAAAGGAAGGAGCCGTTTTGAACTTCCGCCATTTCGTCCAGTTGCTGTGACCACCGCCAGCACAGTTGGAGCGGACTTTAAATTTGTACTTCGTGTCCGCATTCAGCCCTGTCAGCACGAACGAATTAGCGGTTACCGTTTGCGTAATCTGCCAGGGGGCAGCGCCGCCTTGTTCGCGTTCAATTTCAAGGAAGTAGGAAGCTACGCCCGGGACGGCGGTCCAGGTCAGGATGGCCGAATTGGCGGTGATATTCGCAATCTGCGTACTGGTCGGTCTGCTGCAATTGCCATTGCCACCCCCAATTCCTCCACCGAAATTGCCGTTGAAAAAGGACCAGTCCGACCAGTCGCTTTTGTCACCGCCACAGCGTGTGCGCACTTTGAACTTGTACAAGACCCCTGCGGTCAAGCCCGTGACTGCGTATGAGGTTCCGACAACATTGGTTTCAAGCTGAAAGACACTAGGGTTCACCTGCTCATCCTGCACCTCGATCGTGTACTGCGTTGCGCCAACTACAGCATTCCAGGAGAGCGTGGCGGAGGCCCCGGTCAGGTCGCTCACGCTCAGTCCACCGGGGATCTCACAAGCGAGGCAACGAGCAATCGGGGAGGATGGATTAAATGTTGCGTTAGCATACAAATTGCTGAACGCCAGGAAAATAGCGAAGAAAAGTTTCGTTCTCATAACGAGATAAAATTTTAGTTTGACGAAAAAGATGGAACAAATCTGTTTCCGGCCGGAATGCTGTTTGCATGGCTCAAAAGTGTGGTCGGCCAAGCGCGGCGCACAATTTTTTGTAACTGAGCAGGCAGTAAAAAGGTGCTCAAACGGGAAAAGGAGATACTGACCGGAATTTCAAATTCAGCATTGGGCATAAAAACATGGGTCATGATTGATACTTTTGTCATTCACATGGACCATATTAATTAAGGCATCAACCCTTCAAAAGACATGAAAAAACATTCCTTACCCTTGCTTTTGGCACTTGTTTGCCTTTGGATCGGTTGCAAACTCGATAAAAATGATCCCGAGGACCTCTGCTCAAGCCCGCCCAAGGCAGAATTTACTGCTGATAAGACCAGTGGCGATGCGCCATTGACCGTTACTTTCATCAATAATTCTATAGGCGCCAGCGACTACCTGTGGACCTTCGAAAGTGGATCTACTGCTAGCTCCAGCTCCCCCGTTTATACTTTTTCAACGGCAGCGACCTATCCTGTGATGCTTATTGTTACATCACATACTGGGTGCAAGGATACGTTTACTGTGAACATCACGGTAAATTCTGCGCTGCCTCCTACGGCATGTTTCAATTATATCAAAGGAAATGCAGGGATAGCGCCCTCCGAAGTCGCCTTTAACTCCAGCTGTTCTCAAAATGCTGTGAGTTATTTATGGGACTTCGGATATCTCGATAGCATAGCAGTTCTTCCTTATTCCTCTACCGAGGCCAATCCGAATCACTTGTTTACCAAGCCCGGCAAATATGATGTAAAATTGACCACCAGGAATAGTGTCAACGACAGTTCCAGTACGACTGATCGTATTATCATTTGCGGCATTAATAGCAATATAGTGAACGACTCCTGTGTGTGCGACCCGGGCTATGAAGGAGATGCCGCAGGCTTTTGCACGGTAGAAACACGCGCCAAATTTCTCGGGAATTACTCGGTAACCGAAGATTGCTCCTTGTCTTCACCTTCTACATACACAATTTCAGTCACAGCAGGCGCCACTATAAACGAAGTGAAGATCAATAATTTTTGGGACGTATTTATTAATTCCGTAAAAGCAACCATTGCTGGATCAACCATTACCATTGCTTCCCAAGAGCCCGACCAGGACGACTTTGTTGTAGAAGGAAGTGGCTCTATTGATATTTCCCAAACCCCAAATGTGATGACGATCACCTATACCGTGACCGATACAAACGGGATACCAATTTCTGATGTCTGTACAAATTCAATGTTTATCAAGCTTTAAATGCCAAAACCGCCGCCAATATTGAAAATCAACTATATAGGTCATTTCCGCAGCTCCAATTCCACAAAAACCGGGAAATGGTCTGAGGGGTACCGCAGGTTTTTTGAGTCGCTCAAAACGGCAAATTTTTTCACGGATACACCGGAGGATTTAGAGACAAAAATATAGTCAATCAATCTGGTTACCGGCTCCTCGAATTTGAAGCGGTTGAAGGTTCCACTTGGACCAAAAGGCGGTGTTTCAGAAACAGTGCGCGTATTTTTCATTTCTTTATCAAGCTGGGTTATGATGACAGAATCCGGTTCAGCGTTCAGATCGCCCATGAAAATGACCGGGAGTTTTGTTTTATTCAAAACCTCGATCTTTTTCAAAATCAAGGCTATACTGTTCCGGCGGGCTGTTTCGCCAACATGGTCGAGGTGTGTGTTGAAAACCCAGAATTGCTGCTTTGTCTTTTTATTTTTCAGCAAAACCGCTGTGCAAACCCGCAAACAAGCGGCATCCCAGCCCATCGAAACGGAGTCGGGCGTAGGCGATAGCCAGAACGTGTGGCTTTTCCTGAGCAAGAATTTCGATTTTTGGAAAAAAATATGCGTGGACTCCCCTTTGCCGCCGCCTTCCCGGCCAATGCCTGCACTGTTATAATCCGGGAAGCACTTTTGTAAAAATTCGATTTGATGCGGTAGCCCCTCCTGCGTACCGAAGATGTCGGGCTCGTAAAATTTGATTTGGCCGGCCAGAAAATCCCGGCGCTGGGGCCATGCGTTTTCGCCGTCGGAAGCCACGTCGAGGCGGATGTTGTAGCTCATTATTTTGAGCGATTGCGACTTCGCATGGAACGAAGTGAGCACCGCAAGAATGGCCCACACCCAAGTGCTTTTCCAATTTTTCATTCCCAAAATTTTCGGGAAAGGTTCAGAACAACTTCTAATATTTCAAGGGCTGGTGAATGATTTTTTCCACCCTATGGGACGTATCACCCTAGGCCTTCCTCACAAACTCCGACTTCAGGCCCATGGCGCCGAACCCTTCGATCTTGCAGTCAATATTGTGATCGCCGTCCGTAAGGCGGATGTTTTTCACCTTGGTTCCAGCCTTCACGGGTCTGGGCATGCCCTTTACCGGCAAGTCCTTGATGACGATGATACTGTCGCCATTTTGCAGTTCATTGCCATTCACATCCAGCACTTTGGGCGCAGCATCTTCTGCCGCTTCCGGCACTTCATCCGGATTCCATTCGTGAAAGCATTCGGAGCAAACCATGAGGCCCTCACTGCGGTAAGTGTATTCGCAATGGCATTTGGGGCAAGGCAGAGCATCGGACATAAAGCGGATATTTTATTGAAAAACAAGGCTGGAGCCTTATTATGTTGTAAATTACGAGGAAGAAAATTGTGGTTTCGGAATTTGATTTGCTGCAAAGGTAATCTCTTTAAACATGCCAGCACCCAGCAGATTTGATTACAATCAACCATGACGAGGCGTGCAGGTCATTTTTACAGCGCCGGTTCAGGCGAGCTACCGGTTGGTAACCAGAGCAATTATGTAAAAGCTGATTTGTCATGTCGCAGCGAAGCGTAGACACCTACACAACCCAAGCTACTCTGGTGCCCTTCAGAAAGGGGATCGTGTATAGCCAGGGTTGTGTAGGTGTCTACG
>JAUSMG010000391.1 GCA_030645295.1 Saprospiraceae bacterium
CATCCGAAGACCGCTTATAGTCCTTGTCAAGAAGCCAACACCCCCAGCCTGCATTATCCCAGTGATATACCAAAGCAGGATATTGTCCGTATAAAGTATTGCATTCCAGGCATTTCTGCTCGCCATGCTCTTCAAAACTTCCATTCCGGATCAGGTTTTGAGCCGCAGAAGTATAAGGAGCGTAGATAAAAAGGAAACCAAGAAAGTAAGGGTAGATGCTCATGCGAAATAGGATTGTTTGGAGTCCAAACGCTTGAATTAGGAAAGACGTATTGGGATTGAACTAATAGGGGCTGGACCACGGATGCCACGGGTGAGACACGGATTTTTTGATCTGTGCAAATCCGTGTCTTATCCGTGGCATCCGTGGCCAATCACCCCTTCCGATACTCCAAACTCATCTTACCCTTCCATTTTTTATCCGGAGCCAGCTCCACCAGGCCTTGCTTGTTGTTGAACGCATCCACATTGCAGGTCATCGGTTCCAGAGCGATGCTTTCCCGGTGCGGCGGGGTAAAGACCTGAAAGAACGGGAATTGAGCGACAGGCGCCTTCATATTGAGGTACCGTCTACTTCCTTCGAGCATCAACTGGTAGCTCCCTGAAGCCTTGGAACTTTGGAAACAATTGTCCAAGATCGTATCTTCCACAAATGTAAGTGCCTGAAATTGATCGAATTTTGAGCGTCCGCCCGTTGGAATCATCCGCTTGTTGATGCTTACTTTTTTGCAGGGCGGTATTTGAAGACCGTGGTGGTTCGCACCCTCTGTGAGTCGAAAATACGGGTGCCAGCCAAAGCCAAAAGGAATAGGAGCGTGGTGCAAATTATTTACTTCAACCTGCACTTCGAATTTGCCCGTATCGTGAATGGAAAACTCAATTTCCAGGGAGAACGGGAAAGGATAATACGCCCGATCGCCCAGATAATCGAAGTAGCACCGGATACTGGCAAAGTTTTTAGCCAGAAAAACATACTCTACCTCAAAGGCCTCTTCGCGCACAAAACCATGAATAGCATTTCCTGTGGCGGCGTTGTTGATAGGGAATTGATATTGTTTGCCCAACCACGTGTACTTGCCCTCATCGAGACGGTTTGGAAAAGGAAACAGCACCGTGCTTTTCCCCCATTTTCCGGCCTCTAGTGCTTCCGGAGTCGTATGTCCGTCGAGAATGCTCTGGTTTTCAAACTGAATGTCCAGCACATTTGCACCGGCGGCAGGCACGATACTGAATCCGTGTCCAGTCAATGGGTTCCGTAATTCAAAGCGGGTGTGTTTGCCGAATGGGGTTTTTGTGAGTTCGTACATCGTGAAGTGGCGTTAAGTTGGGGGTAAATGTAGGGGTTCACCGATTCTGAGAAATAGGAGTTAGTGAAATATTTGATTTGGTAGTCAACGTTTTAGACCTGTAAGGTTTGAAAAACCTTGCAGGTCTCGAAGCCAATTAACCGATTGTTAAAACAGATTCCCTAACCTTAATTTGCACAAAATATCTTCTTGAAAGAAACCCTCTGCAACTTCAGTTGTTTCACCCCTTTTGATTGCTAATGCCATGAAAATGAAAGGAATTATCGCCCTCACCGTCCTGGTACTTGGACTTTTTGCCTGTCAGTCCGACAAGCAAAAAAATGCCCAAAACACCCCCGCGCAAAGCGCAGACCAACCCGCGCCCCTTGCGAAAAAGAACATTGTTTTTTTTGGGAATAGCCTCACGGCGGCTTACCAGCTATCCCCTGAGCAGGGTTTTACCGCGCACATTCAACAGAAAATAGACTCTCTCGGTCTGCCTTACACCTGCGTGAATGCCGGACTTAGTGGCGAGACCACCGCCGATGGCGTTAACCGGATCGATTGGGTGCTGCAACAACCGGTGGATATTTTTGTGCTGGAACTGGGTGGCAATGACGCGTTGCGTGGTCTGCCGGTCACCGAGTCAAAAAAGAACCTGCAAGCCATGCTCGACAAGGTAAAGGCCAAAAACCCTTCCTGCAAGATCGTGGTCGCCGGGATGCTCGCTCCGCCCAATCTCGGAGCGACCTACACCGACGCTTTTCGCGATATGTACCCCGATCTGGCCAGGAAAAACCGCGCTGTGCTCATCCCATTCCTACTCGAAAATGTAGGCGGTATACCCGAACTCAATTTGCCAGACGGCATTCACCCCAATGTGGAGGGACAAAAAATCGTGGCGGAGAATGTTTGGAAGGTGCTGAAATCTATTCTTTAATGTGGCAAATGTGAGTAATGTGGCAAATGTGAATTTGTACTCGGAGTATTCTAATTGACCACATTTGCCACATTAAACTCATTGACCACAATAACTTTTACCATTCCTCCAAACGCACTGAAATCAATCCGCCCGATCCATTCATCTCAAAAGCCGCCTCCGCCCATTTCGGCGCCCGAAACTTAGGCCGGGCATTGTTAGAGAAACCATACGGCTCAGTTGGAATGCCCGCCCAATTGGTATCCAGCTGGCCGTTGCCGTTCAGATCGTGGAAACAACTGAGTGCATAATCGCCGGGCGGAAGTTTTCCCAATGAAACTTTCAGCAAGCCCGTTTGCCCGATCGGCACGATCTTTTTGCTGTACACCTGATCGACTTTCAAAAAAGCATCGGAACGATCGTAGACCGCTACATACAAGCTGCCTTTCGCTTCCTGGATATTGCTGAACCCGACCATGAGTTCAGGTTCAAACAGCGCCGGAAAAAGGATAAATAAGAGGAACATAAAACTGCGATTTTGGGGCATCAAACAGGGTTTGAAACTTATGGTTGCCAAATCTGGTTGTTAAACCTTCTGGCTGATGCGAGCCGGGAGAGAATTTTACGTACTTTCGACTACCGCATCCGCTTATGGTCAAAAATTTAATTCTGTAATTGGCCTCAGCAATCCGCATTTCCCAAACATAGACGGCGCTTCGCCTATTATTAACAAATACTTGTCCGTCCAGGCTTTTTTTTCTGCGAGAAAAAAGCCTACTTTTGCGGCCCGTTTGGGCTGACCTTGTTTTATTTAGATAATTTGGACAATTGAGTTATTTCTCAACAAAAATTTTTTGTCCGATTCAAAAACCAAGCAGCGCCCAAACATCATTTTTTAAAAACCTCGATTTACGAATCGCCATTGCTCACAAATTAGTTTTTCATGAAGAACATTCGCAACGTCGCAATCATCGCCCACGTAGACCACGGCAAAACCACTCTTGTGGACAAAATGATCCTCGCATCTCAGATCTTCAAGGAACACGAGATGACTGGCGACCTTATGCTCGACAACAATGACCTGGAGCGGGAGCGTGGCATCACCATTCTTTCCAAAAACGTTTCGATCATGTTTAAAGGGACCAAGATCAACGTGATCGATACCCCGGGTCACGCGGACTTCGGTGGTGAGGTGGAACGTGTACTCAATATGGCCGACGGTGTGCTGCTTTTGGTAGACGCATTCGAAGGTCCAATGCCTCAGACCCGTTTTGTGCTTCAGAAAGCCCTGGAAATGGGCAAGAAGCCGATCGTTGTCATTAATAAGGTAGACAAACCCAACTGCAACCCTGATTGGGCGCACGAACAGGTATTCGACCTGATGCACTCACTCGGTGCTACCGAGGAGCAGCTTGATTTCCCGGTTGTATTCGGTTCTGCCAAAAACAACTGGATGGCACATGACTGGAAAAATCCTGCGACAGATATTGTTACCCTGTTAGAAGACATCGTAAAATACATTCCTGAACCACAGGTTGCCGAAGGAAACACCCAAATGCTGGTGACTTCCCTGGACTTTTCAACGTTCATCGGTCGTATCGCGGTAGGTCGCCTTTTGCGTGGTACACTTGTTGCAAACCAACCGGTTACACTCTGCAAAAAAGATGGCAAGCTGGTGAAGCACCGCATCAAGCAATTGTTTGTGTTTGACGGCCTTGCCAAAAAAGAAGTAAAAGAAGTTGAGCCCGGCGATATCTGTGCCGTGGTGGGCGTAGACGGTTTTGAAATTGGCGATACCATCGCTGACTACGACAATCCGGAAGCACTCGCGCCCATCTCAATCGATGAGCCGACGATGTCGATGATCTTTACCATCAACGATTCTCCGTTCTTCGGTCAGGAAGGCAAGTATGTAACCAGCCGTCACGTCCGCGAACGTCTGGAAAAAGAACTCGAGAAAAACCTGGCGATGCGCATGGAGGACACCGCCTCCGCCGACTCCTTTATGGTGTTCGGACGTGGTGTTTTGCACCTTTCCATTCTGATCGAGACCATGCGTCGGGAAGGTTACGAACTTCAGATCGGTCAGCCGCGCGTAATTGTGAAAACGATCAACGGTCAGAAGTGCGAGCCGATCGAAGAACTTACCATTGACGTACCGGAATCCACCAGCGGCAAGTGTATTGAACTCGTGACCCGCCGCAAGGGTGTTATGAACAGCATGGAGCCAAAGGGCGACCGCTTCCTCCTGCGTTTCGAGATCCCGGCGCGCGGCATCATCGGCCTGCGTTCCAATATCCTCACGGCCACTCAGGGTGAGGCGATCATGACCCACCGTTTCAAAGGCTACGAGCCTTGGCGCGGCGACATCGGCGGCCGTCAGAACGGTTCGCTAATCTCCATGGAAACCGGCAACGCGTTTGCTTATTCCCTCGACAACCTGCAAGACCGGGGTACTTTCTTCATCGAACCAGGTGAAGAGGTTTACGAAGGCCAGGTAATCGGGGAGAACAACCGTCCGATGGATCTGGTCATCAACGTGACCAAGGCAAAAAAACTGACCAACCACCGCGCTTCAGGCGCTGATGATAAAACATCCTTGCCACCCGCCCAACGCTTTACCCTTGAGGAAGCGCTGGAGTATATTCAGGAAGATGAATACGTGGAACTGACGCCAAAGAGCATCCGCTTGCGTAAAGTCTACCTCAAAGACTTCGAGCGTAAAAAATCCGAGAAGAGTTTTTCAGCAGCCTAAAGGCCTTCAGGCGTACGGAATTGCCCAATTCAGCAGTTCCGTATGCCGTTGCTTTTACTGTTGCTTTCGGAAATTTTTTTCAAAATCCACTTGTTTGTCTGGAAATTTTACTTTTGCAGCCGTTTTGGGCTGGAGAACTTATTTTCAAACATTGGGTTTCTCCTCAAAAGCCTGTTCTTTTTCTGAAAAATTAAATTTTTTCAAAATCAAAACAACGCAAACAACGTTGGCAAAGGGTGTTTGAGAAAACTGAATCCCCCCAGCAGCCTGACAAATAAACTATGCGTACCAAACTATCCCAGTTCAATTTTGATCTTCCCGCCGAATTGGTGGCCCAATATCCTGCAGAAGAACGCGATCACAGCCGTCTTATGGTGTTGCACCGCAAAACGGGAAAAATCGAACACAAGATTTTCAAGGATATCCTCGGCTACTTCGGTGAAGGGGATACCATGATCTTCAACAACACGAAGGTTTTTCCCGCAAGGCTTTTTGGTCAAAAAGAAAAAACCGGTGCTAAAATCGAAGTGTTTCTGCTCCGCGAACTCAACCACGATGCCCGTCTTTGGGACGTACTGGTAGATCCGGCCCGCAAAATCCGGGTAGGCAACAAACTCTATTTCGAAGATGAGCACGGCAACGATGCGCTCATTGCTGAGGTTGTAGACAATACAACGTCTCGCGGTCGTACCATCCGTTTCCTTTTTGATGGAACGGATCAGGATTTCGTGGATGAACTGGTTAAACTTGGCAATACGCCCCTCCCAAAATACATTGAGCGGGAGCCGGAAGCCATTGACCGTGAGCGATACCAAACCATCTACGCCAAAGAAATGGGTGCTGTAGCAGCCCCAACCGCAGGCCTTCACTTCAGCCGTGAGTTGATGAAACGTCTCGAACTCAAAGGGGTGAATTTTGCTGAACTCACTTTGCACATTGGCCTCGGCACTTTCCGCACCATCGACGTGGAAGACCTGTCCAAGCACAAAATGGAGGCCGAGTACTTCAAGATCACCCAGGCAGCAGCCGACACAGTGAACAAAAGCTTATTGGCGGACAAGAAAGTATGCGCCGTGGGTACCACTACGATGCGTTCCATTGAAACTTCCGTAAGCGCAGAGCGTCTGCTGAAACAAGTAGAGGGCTGGACCAACAAGTTCATTTACCCACCCTACGAATTCAGCATCGCCAACTGTATGGTCACCAATTTCCACCTTCCGAAGTCAAGCCTGTTGATCATGGTGTCGGCTTTTGGCGGTTTTGACCTGGTTATGGAGGCTTACCATCAGGCTGTAAAAGAAAAGTACCGCTTCTTCAGCTACGGCGATGCCATGCTTATCCTTTGAACAAACCTTCCTAAACCTTCTAAAAGAGTAAGAAACTATGTATTGGACACTTGAACTGGCCTCCTATCTAGAAGAGGCTCCGTGGCCAGCCTCTAAAGACGAACTAATTGACTATGGCATTCGCTCCGGTGCGCCCCCGGAGGTAATCGAAAACCTGGAAGAACTCGAAGACGATGGCGAGCTGTACGAGAGCATCGAAGATATATGGCCGGACTATCCGCGCCACGACGACTTCTTTTTCAACGAAGACGAGTATTGAGGGCTTTTTGAGCCATCTTTAAATTTGATCCTAAATAAGAGGCCGATTCCAGCGTTTGCGGAATCGGCCTTTGTGCTTTTGTATTATTCCTTATGGACATGTCCAAGTTTAGTTGGGCCGCTTTGGTATATTCGCCTTTGCTGAAAAAAAGGTTGGCCAAGTTATTTAGACTTCGGGCATAATCCGGATGATCTTTACCCAATACTTTGATTCTGATATCTCTTGCCGCTAAATACATCCGTTCTGATTGTTCAAGATCCCCTTTGAATCTATACAGGCCTCCCAGATTGTTTAGACTTGAGGCATAATCCGGATGGTCTTTCCCCAGCGCCTTTTCCCGAATATTTTTTGCTTCCAGCATGAGCGATTCCGCATGGGCAAATTCGCTTTTGTCCCTGTATAATAAGGCCATTTGATGTAGACTTGTAGCATAATCCGGATGTTCCTTGCCCAATACTTTTTCCTGGATTTCTTTTGCAACGATATAGAACGGTTCAGCATCGTCTGTTTTACCCCATGTATGTAAAGTTTTCCCGTGGTTAAAAACGCAAGTTGCATATCCGGCACTATTTCGCCCATGTTGTTCCACTGCAAGCTTTTCGCCAGTTTTAATCAGCAAAACGGCCTCTTCAAACTGTTTTTTTTCAGTCAAAACCATGCATCGCTCTACAAGGCTGTCTATCCGGAGGATAGCTTCGAGGGAGTCTGTTTTTTGTGCAATGGACAGCGCTGGAATGCTGAGAAGCAATAAAAAGAGTGGTTTATTCATAGATTTTGACTACCTTTTGATTCAAACCGATAATCCTAAATGAAACCAGCAGGACTTCCATACCGTTCGTGTTCTCCAGGCAGCCAGTTTTCCACTTACTCCACCAGCACAAACCCCGCCCAGAAATACGGATTCTCATATTTCTCCCGCATCTCCTGTTGCGCTGAGCGGAACGCCTCCGGAATACTCATTTTCTCCGCCAGCCACTTGGTGTAAAAAGTGGTCATCAATTCCTGTGTCTGAAAATCGGGCACCTGCCACAAACTCATGATCAGATACCTGGCACCGGCGATCTTGAAGGCGCGCTGGAGGCCGTACACCCCTTCGTTGCCCTGGATGTCGCCGAGGCCGGTTTCGCAAGCGGAGAGCACGACGAGTTCGGTGTTGCTCAGGTTCATCTGGCTGATCTCATAGGCGGTGAGGATGCCGTTCTCCATGCCTTTTTTGAAAGGCTTTCCGCTTTTCCAGGCGTGGTTGGCGCCAGCCAACAGCAGACCTGAGCGTATCAGGGGGTTGTCGCTGGTTTTGAAACCCGTTTCACTGCTTAGTGCCTCCTGCTTCCTCTCCTCTGTTTTAGGATCAGGGAAAAAGAAACCGTGGGTGGCGAGATGTAGGACTCTTGGAGAATTTCCTTTCGTGCCGATGCTCTTGAAGGCCTCTTCGGTGGCGTCAAAGCCGATCCGGGTTTCGGGCTTCAGTCCTGCGGAACTTAAGATCGGGGTCAGCGCTTTAACTTCTTTTTCGGTCCATTTCAGGTAGTTCCACTGCTCGCCGCGATCAGAGGTTTCAAAGTTTCCTTCATCCGTCAAGCCTCGACTGGCCAGCTCCGAATTTTTCAAGCTTCCGTTGGCCGAAAAAATGGCGGCGGAATCCATTTCAAACCGGATGCCGCCAAAAAGGACCGCCTCGTTGTTGGTGAAATTTGCATTGCCTTGACCGACCAATTGCCCCGCCTTCGTACCCACGGCGAGTGAACGGGTGCTGCCCAATTGGATCAGGCGGTACCGGTCGGCCAGGGTGGAGTCGCTGCTCAGGGGAATGGCAGCGAGGTTAATGCGATGGAGCAGGCCGTTAGGGGAGAAATAAGCGGTATGTACGCCATCCAGTTCTTTTTCAAGCGGCCGCCAGATAAGGTCATACAGTGACTTTTGGGTTTTTTCAACTTCAATAATCCCCCGCTCGGCAATGGAGTAAAGCTGGGAAACATAATCCGCCTTCCGTTCGCCCGTAGTGTGAAGGATCGAATCGAGTTGTTTTTCTTCAAAAAGCGGGATAAGTTTGGGCGCATCCCAACCGGGCCGAAGTATCAGGGCGGCATACAGGATACTGTCCGTCTTATTAGGGTCAAAGAAATTGTAATGGAGAAACTCAACGGCGGCATCCCCGGATTTCAGCTGGTCGCGCACGTCCTGCCAAGTCGGCGCCTTGCGCGCCTGCTGAAGGGCGGGCAGGCTGCGCATGAGCATTTTTTCGTAACCTTCCGCTTCGGCTTCTACCTCCGCTATTTTTTTGCGTTCTTCAATGGGCCGGGCGTAGCGTTTGGCGAGGCGGCGGTGACAGCCCTGCCACTTTTCGTAAATGTTTCGGGTGAGGCTGTCCGCTTGCTCGATTGCCCTGGCGAGAAGCCGGTTGTTCTCAAGGGTCAAGCCATTGAAAAACAATGCGTTGTTGTAACTTTCCTGAAGAAGTTCCGGGTTGGGGTAGCGCTGGGTAAAGGACTGGTATTCCGCCAGGGGGGCCTCAAAGGTTTTAAGGTAGGCAATTATTTGGTTTTCGGAGGAGAAGGAAATGGATCGTTCGACCAGCATCCGGTTGAGTTTGCTCAGTTCCAGAAACATGATTGAAGACTCCGATATTCGTTCCGTTATCTGGTAAAGCATGGCCAGGTTATTCAGACTCTGAGCATAGTCAGGATGTTCTTTCCCGAGGGCTTTGGACCGGATATCTATGGCTTCGAGGTAGAGTGATTCGGCTTTTTCGTAGTTGCCCATGTCCATGTATAAGGCCGCCAGGTTATTCAGGCTCGCTGCATATTTAGGATGCTCATTACCAAGGATTTTTTCCCGGATGCCTTTGGCTTCGAGGTATAGCGGTTCTGCTTTTTCGTAGTTGCCCATCTCCATGTATAAGGCCGCCAGGTTATTCAGGCTCGTCGCATAGTCAGGGTGTTCTTTGCCGAGGATTTTTTCCCGGATGTTTTTAGATTCGAGGTACAGGGGTTCGGCCTTTTCATAGTTGCCCATGGCGTGGTACAAAATCGCCAGGTTGTTCAGGCTCGCAGCAAAGTCAGGATGTTCTTTCCCGACGGTTCGGAACCGGATGTCTTTGGATTCGACACAAACCGGTTCGGCTTTTTCGTAATTGCCCATTTCATTGTATAAGAGAGCCAGATTATTCAGGCTCGTCGCATAGTCTGGGTGTTCTTTGCCGAGGATCCGTAACCGGATGTCTATGGATTCGATATAGAGAGGTTCTGATTTTTCGTAGTTGCCCATGGCGTGGTACAAAGTCGCCAGGTTGTTTAGGCTCCACGCATAGTTAGGGTGTTCTTTTCCGAGGGTCCGCAACCGGATGTCTTTGGATGTGATGTAGAGCGGTTCGGCTTTTTCATAGTTGCCCATATTCCAATACAAAATTGCCAGATTGTTAAGGCTCCCCGCATAGTCCGGATGCTCCTTGCCAAGGATTTTTTCCCGGATGTCTTTGGCCTCAAGGTAGAGCGGTTCGGCTTTTTCATAGTTGCTCATTTCATTGTACAAAATCGCCAGGTTATTCAGGCTCGTCGCATAGTCAGGGTGTTCTTTTCCAAGAGTTCGGGATCGGATGTCTTTAGATTCGATAAAGAGCGGTTCTGCTTTTTCGTAGTTGCTCATATCAATGAATAATAACGCCAGATTATTTAGTCT
>JAUSMG010000393.1 GCA_030645295.1 Saprospiraceae bacterium
AAATGTACGCTTCCCAAAAATGGAAAGAAAAACAACAGAGCGAGACCGCTCAGCAGAAGGTAGTCGCGCCGCATAGAAGGGGGAAACACAGAATTGGTTGATTTGTTGATTTGGGGAGTTGGGGAGTTGGGGAGTTGGGGATTTGTTTTGCCCAAGCCTGGTATTCGTAATTCCAGACGGTAGGAATGAATACCAGGCTTTAGCAAAACAAATCATCAAATCAACAAATCAACAAATAACATCACTCCAGTATCAATTCAAACTCCACCCGGCGGTTTTGCTCACGACCTTCGTTGCTGTCGTTGCTGGCAATCGGTCGGGCTTCGCCAAAACCGGTGTAGCGGATCCGGTCTGCTTTTATACCGCGGAAAATGAGGTAATCATAGCATGCTTTAGCGCGATCCTGCGACAATTTCAGATTTTCCTCATCCTCCCCCACATTATCCGTGTAACCACTGATGGAGAGGGAATAAGAACCGTTTTGACGCATAATGGCCACTACCTCGTCCAACACATCATAAGACGCATCCTTCAGAATGGCTTTTGCGCTTTCGAACTGAACTGCGCGGGCAGCAGTCGCCAACTTTTCTCTCACCGCAGTGATCTCTTTTTTCTCTTCGGGGCAGCCAAAATTCGCGGCTGTACCTGCTGTATTGGGGCATTTGTCCACGTTATCCGCCACGTTATCGCCATCAGAATCCGGACAACCACCGATTGTCCCTGCGTTATCCGGACAAGGATCCTGGTCATCAGCCACTCCATCACGGTCCCTGTCTTTTGCTTCTTTGGCCTGCGGGCACCCGTTGATTGGGCCCGGTTCGGTTGGGCATGGGTCAGTGTCATCCATAAAGCCATCACCATCACTATCCTTAGGTTCCGGACAGCCGTTGTTGTTGACCGATCCTGCTACATCCGGGCAACTATCGAAATTATCAGCAATACCATCGCCATCGGTATCGGGACAACCGCGATTTACACCCGGCTTGTCCGGACAAAGATCCTGATCGTCGGGCGTGCCGTCACCATCCGTATCTTTTGGTTCCGGGCAACCCTTTATTGTTCCGGCCTCCGTAGGGCATTCGTCGTCTTTGTCTGCAAAGCCGTCGTTGTCGTAGTCCGGGCAACCACTGGTTTCTATCGGTCCGGCATCATTGGGACAAGGATCGTCGGTATCTGCAACACCGTCATTATCAGCATCCGGGCAGCCAAGCGTTAGCGGTGGACCAGCCATTGTTGGACACAAATCCAGGGAGTCGGTGGTGCCGTCTTTGTCCATATCTTCCATCAATTGTGCTGGAGGAACGGGGCTGTTCTCCGATTTATGGAGCAGATAAACGTAACCAATACCGATCTGAAGATTGTCCCGGTCATCAATCAATGCCTTGCGGAATTCGCCTTGTAAATTGATGAAGGCATAGGGTGAAACGCGAAAATGGAGACCGGCGCCAAAGGGGAATTGCCCGTGGACCTTCCCCTTTTCAGAAACAAAGCCTGCGCCGCCAAATGCAAAGGGGATAATTTTTGCACTGCTTTTAATGTTTTCAAGGCGAAATTGAAGATCAGCGCCGGCAGTCACAGTATTTGCATCCGAACTTCCGGGGAGCTTTGCCAGTCCTAATTTCAGTGGAACACCGATGTTTAGCGCCGGAGCTATGTTGCGGAAATAAGCAAATTCAAAACCCTGACCTACCCTCAATTCATTGTCGAACATAAGGCCATAGTCGATGAAGTTCAATTTGGTATGTATGGCGTTTTTAAAAGCCTGATTTTGGGAAATTGCAGGCGTAATCTGCAGGCATAATGCCAGGATAAGGAGTAAAGGAAGTTTTCTCATTGCGAATCAAAAATATGTTTGTAGGAAGGAAACAAAAGAAGTGCCAATAACTAAATTGGGGTAGTACCATTAAGCGCTATACCACCTACTTTTGCCAAAAATTTAAAGAAACTTGAAACAATTATTTTTTCTTAATCTACTCATTTTCAATGGTTTGATTGTGCCAAATACTGCTTATTCGGCCTATGTGGACACGCTGGAAATCTTTAGTACTTCCATGCGCAAAAACATAAAATGTCTTGTGGTCGCACCAGAAAGTTACCACGTAACGGGTAAACCTTACCCAGTACTGTATCTGCTTCATGGTCATGGAGGCAACTTTGCTGGCTGGCTTACCGATGCTCCCCAACTACTACAACACGCCGACCAATATCAGATGCTGATTGTATGTCCGGACGGTGGCTATGACAGTTGGTATCTCGACAGTCCTGTGGATTCCAGCATGCGTTATGAAACTTATATTTCAAAAGAAGTGGTAGGGTTTATTGATTACTATTATAATACCCGACGCGAACGTTCCGGGCGTGCCATTGCTGGTCTTAGCATGGGCGGCCACGGCGCAATCAGCTTGGCTATCAAACATATGGAAACATTCGGCGCCGCCGGAAGCATGGCTGGCGGTTTGGATTTGAGGCCGTTCCGGAAAAATGACTGGGATCTGAAAGGGGTACTGGGAGAACCATTGATCAATTGGAAAAACTGGGAGGAAGCTTCTGCGGTCAACCTTATAGAACGCGTTAAAGGACGTGAGGATCTGCAACTCATGATCGACTGCGGTCTAGGCGATTTTTTTCTCGAAACGAACCGGGAGATGCACCGCCGTCTGTTGGAAGCCAATATTCCACACGAATACATAGAACGCCCCGGTGAACACAATGGAGAATACTGGGGCAATGCGGTGGATTTTCAAGTGCTGTTTTTTCACAAGTTTTTTGAAGGTGAGTAGGGGTTCGTGTAAACCCCTATCTGCGCGAACCATCTGCGTGAACTCAACCTAAAACACCTCCAACAACCATTTTTTCCCATATAAAAACCACGCAAAAGAGCCGATCCAGGCCAGCAGCACAATTTGTAAAAATCCGTCCCGCAACAATGCCCGGGTAGGCGATTCGGTTTTGCCAAAAACCAACGTCAGTTGCAAATACCGCAATACCCCCACGACTACAAAAAAAGCGGTGTAGTAAATCTTGTCGCTCCCGATCCGCTCCGTTACTTCGGGCGAAAAGCAATACATAAGGTATGCAACCACAACCACAGTAGAGCATACGACTATGCTCATATCCAGAAAAGGCAGATTGTAACCCTCCAGGGCTTTGCGGAAATTATTCTCTCCCATGGCCACCACATATTCGCCGCGCCGCTTGGCGAAACCTAAAATAAGCGCCAACAAAAAGGTAAGGACTATAAGCCAGTGCGACACCGCCACCCCTGTTACCGCACCGCCCGCCAATACCCGCAACAGGAATCCCAACCCAATAAGTGACACATCCATGATGGCAAAATGCTTCAGTGAAAGGGTGTAGGCCACATTTACGATAAAATATAACACACTGAAGATCAACATTTTCGGGCTTAAAAAATAGGCTAACGCCAAACTGCTCACCAACAGAACCGTTCCAATTATGATCCCTTGTAACTGACTTATTGCTCCACTTGCAATAGGCCGTCGGCTTTTGTCCGGATGGTTACGGTCATGTGGTGCGTCCACCAGATCATTGAGTACATACACCGCAGAAGCCGTCATTGAAAATGCCACAAATCCCAGAAACGCATTACAAAATAGCTCCGGCTCCGTCAATCTCGCCGCAAAGAAGGCAGGCAGGAACACAAACAGGTTCTTTACCCAATGCTCAGGCCTGGCCAATGCGATGATGCTTCGTAACGTCATGGGGCAAAGGTAGTTTTAGGATTGGTTTGTTGGTGATTGGTGGAATGTTCACCCGCCGAAGTTTTAAAGTAGGAGGGATGATGGGTGGATTGTTTACCCACCGAAGTTTTAACGTAGGAGGAGTGATTGGGGATCAGTGCCATTTTACTTCAAAAATGTCGTCGTCCATGGTGGAGGTTTTTGATTCAGCCTGGCGGCGATTGGAGGAGAGCAACGCGCCTTCGTCACTTTTTTTCAACACGTAAAAATAATCGTCTGCAGGGGAGTTAATGGGTACACCCGCATTCCGTGGTTTCGACCAGGTTGAATCCTCTTTTTCAGTTTTGAATATATCAAGTCCACCCAGAGAAGGATGGCCTAAACTGCTGAACCACAATGTTCTGACATCAGCCTGATAAAATGGGGTTACTTCGTCAGCGCCGGTGTTTATGGTCCTTCCAAGGTTTTGGGGAAAACAAAAATCAAGTTCTTCTGAGTCCAGAGGGCGTTCACAAACATATAGGTCCAGGCCTCCGAAGCTTCCTGTGCGGTCGCTGGAAAAAAACAAATATTCCATGCCCTCGCCCTGGGAGACATGCGGGAACATGCTGGTGCTTCCTTCCAGATTGATGTATGCCCTCAGCCGTTCCGGCGCAGCCCAGCCTTCCTCCGTAAGCCGAATGCAATAAATTGCACAGGGCGAGGAGGACGCACTCCCGCCGCCTAATGCAAGGCAGCCTTCGTCGCATTGTGCATAGTAAAACCGGCTGCCATCCTGTGAAAAACAACCACTTCTGAACTTTGCCGAAACCGCTTCCGGGAGTGATTTCGCCTCCACAGCCTGGCCCCATATCCCCTGCTTTCTAATGGCACGCATCAGTATTGCACGGTCTTCAGTTGCTTGCGAGAAGTAGAGCAAATGGTCAGAAAACGGAATGGGAGCGAACTCGTTTTCAGGTGTATTTATTGAATCCCTCAATGGAGTTACCCGTATGTTAGTATCTTGATTTTCAACAAGTTGAAGCGCCAATTTACAGCCCGAGATCTCATTTTCCGCCACGTTGATCATGACCGCCTTGTATTCGCCCTGATATTGCTGAATAAAGGTCTCGAAACCAAGAGCAGCCTCTTCATAACGACCTTGCTGTTTAATGGCTCGCGCATAACGTAGCGCTGCAAGTGGAAATCGTTTATCCGTCAAGCTTGCACGGTAACAATTGGCGGCATGCTGGTAATCGCGCACACGACCATACGCTTCAGCGGCCTGGTAGAGCAGCGCTGGATCTGAATTTTTTAGGCGCCCTGCACGTTCCCAGAGTTCGGCGGCGGCGAGAAAATGACCGACAGATGCTTCCCGCGCTGCATTTTTCAAGAGCGTAGATACGGGTTGTGCTTTTGTCCAAACGCAACCCATGCTGAAGAGGAAAACAAGTGCCAGATATTTATTCATCCCCTCAAAATTACTTTTTCAATCGTTTCCGGGAAATATCGATGCTCCAAAGCCAGTACATTTCGGGCAATTTCCTCCGCTGAATCCTCTGGAGATACAGGACAACTGGCTTGAAATAAAATATCACCGTCATCGTAATGCTCGTTGACAAAATGAATGGTCATGCCCGTTTCGGCTACTCCTGCGGCTTTCACCGCTTCATGCACATGATGCCCGTACATGCCTTTCCCGCCAAATTTCGGGAGCAATGCCGGATGGATATTGAGCATACGCTGCGGGTAAGCACGCACCAGATAGGCCGGAATCAACCACAAAAAACCAGCCAATGCAACCCAATCAATCTGGTGTTCTTTCAATACCCCCAGAATCTCCTCTGTCTCGTAAAAACCCTGACGATCAATGATTTGCGTAGGTATTCCATGTTCTTCTGCAATCGCCAAGACCCCGGCGTTGCGTCTGTTCGACACCACCAAAGTCACCTGCCCCACGGACGAATCCTTGAAGTGTTCCATGATCTTCCGGGCATTGCTGCCGCCACCCGAGGCAAAAATTGCGATGTTGGAGGGTTTGTGTTTTTCAAGCATATTAACTCATCTTTTATCAACCAATTTCGAGCATGTCCACATCATACATCATACATCATACATCATACATCATACATCATACATCATACATCATACATCATACATCATACATCATACATCATACCTGTGCTGCGGCTTCATCATCAAACTCCCCTTCCCAACGCGCCACCACTGCGGAAGCCAGACAATTGCCGACTAAGTTGATACAAGTGCGTCCCATATCCATCAGCGCGTCCACACCGAGGATAATGGCGATGGGCCATTCCGGAATACCAAATTGAAGCACAGTAGCCGTCAAAATAACCAGCGAAGCCCTCGGCACTGCAGCCACTCCTTTCGAGGTGAGCAGCAGTGTAGCCATGAGTATCAACTGTTTATCCCAGGTGAACACCTCCGTAAGTCCCGCCGCCTGAACACAAAACATGGAAGCCAGCGCGAGATAAAGCGTGGAGCCATCCAGATTGAAACTGTACCCTGTTGGAATAACGAAGGAGACAATTTTGCGCGGTACACCAAATTTCTCCATTGCGGTCATGGCCTGTGGCAGTGCGGCTTCTGAGCTCGATGTTGCAAAAGCCAATGATGCCGGTTCGTACACTGCGCGAAGGAAATTTTTGATTGGAATTTTGAAGAAAAGCATCACAGGAACAAACACCACCAGAATAAAAATGAACAGCGCAAGGTAAAGTGTACCCAGCAATTTTGCGAGATTGACCATAACCCCCAGCCCTTTATCGCCAATGGTCGAAGCCAGTGCGCCGCCGACCGCAAATGGAGCGAAGTACATGATAATGCCTACGAATTTGAACATCACTTCCGACAGCGATTCGCACCAGTGGATCATCGTATTACGGTGATGCTCACTTACCTGTCGAAGTCCCAAAGCAAACAACAGGCTAAAGATCACGACCTGCAACACTGCGCCTTCGTAGATCATTTTGGCAGCGTTTTCCGGGAAAGTATGCAGCACGGTATACTTCCAATCCAGCTTGAAATCGGCGGGCTTCATGGTCACAACCTTGTCGCCGTACATCATTTGGGCCTCGTTCTTTTTCGTATCGACCTTGGCCTGCAACTCAGATGCCGGGACAACAATTTTGTCGTTCACATCGCTGCGTTGGATGCCCGCACCTGCTTGGGTATAATTAATGGCCAGGAGTCCGATGACCAAAGCCACAGAGGTTGCCGCTAAAAAATAAGTGAAGGCTTTTATGGCAATACGTCCCATTTGTTTGCCACTGCTTTGCCCGGCGATGCCGATGACCAGAGTGGAAAAAAGCAGCGGCCCAACCACCGTTTTAATGAGTCGGATAAAAATGGAACTCAGCACGTCGAAATCTTTGGCGGCTTTGCCCATGTCCATCCCAACTTCAAAACCGACGATCATACTGATCAAAATCCAGGTAGTGAGTGAGTTGCGTGTCCAGCCATAAGCACAAAACGCGAGCACGCTGAGCCAGCGAAAAAACATCAAAACCGATGGGTCAGTGCCTGGAATAAAGTGGACGCCTATGGCCACAGCCAAAGCAACGAGGGAAATCAATAAGGTGGTAGAAAGTTTCATGCGTAGGTGGACTGGTAGACTGTTGGACGTTGGACTGTTGGACGTTGGACTGGTGGATGTTGGAGTGTGGGACATCCGTTTGGGGCGGCAATGTACGAATGGTCAGAATAACGTCGGGTTTCAGTTGATGCTGTTGCCTACTTTTGCGGCGTGAATACGCTACGCAAAAAAACCTTCTTTGCCTCTGATTTCCACTTGGGAGTGGACGCCCGGCTATCGAGTGCCGAACGTGAACGCCAGCTGTGCCGATGGCTCGATACGGTGTCGCCTGAAGCCGAAGCGATTTATCTGGTGGGGGATATATTCGATTTTTGGTTTGAGTACAAAAATGTGATTCCCAAGGGGTACAGCCGTTTATTGGGCAAATTGGCCGAAGTCCGGGATGCAGGCATTCCTGTTTACGTATTTACGGGCAACCACGATTTATGGATGTTCGGCTACTTTGAGCAGGAGTTTGGGATCCCTGTTTATCGAAAACCGATCGAGCGCGAAATACATGGGAAAAAATTCATCATCGGTCATGGGGATGGCCTGGGGCCCGGCGATATGGGCTACAAACGCATGAAAAAAGTGTTTATACACCCATTCAGCCAATGGCTTTTTGGCTGGATCCATCCGGATATTGGGATCCGGATCGCCAATTATTCTTCACAAACAAGTCGGGCCGCCACTCCGCCCGAAGAACGCGCCTGGCTTGGCGAAGAGAAAGAATGGCTGCTTCAATATTGCACCAGAAAAATAGAAATCGGCGTTGAACCGGATTATTTCGTTTTTGGCCACCGTCATTTGCCCATAGACTGGTTGTTGAAAAACGGGCGTAGCCGCTACCTCAATCTCGGTGAATGGCTCCATCATTGTTCATATGCGGTGTTCGACGGGGAAAACATGGAAATACGTTTTTTTGAAAATGTCCATGGAGTAGTTTGCAGTAACTGGAATCGTTAAAGGTTTTGTCCATTACCGCCCGCTGCGCAGTGCTTCCGCTAACCCCTTGCCCACGATCCGATGACCTTCATTTTTGAGTACAACCAAGTGTACATTGGGCAGGTCCTCGTAGATCTTTTTTAGTGATTTTTTGTTGATCAAATTATCCTTAGCGCCTACATAGACCTCCACCGGAAGCCCTGCTTCTTGCAAAACTTCATGGATTTGGTCGCTATGGATATTGAAGGAATCCATTGAAAACCAGCAGCCGAAAATGCGCTTGACCCGTTTCGGGCGGTTCAAATTGGCGCGCAGGAACTTTGAAGTGAACATTGGTATCAAGCCCCAGTTTCGTCCAAAACCAACCAGTGAAACAAACCACTTTGGGTATCGCAACATCCGGAATAAAAAACGCCGAATCCACATCGGGGTGCAATCTGCCTTGCCCATGCCCTTGGTATTGGGTCCGTCGGGTGATAGTAAAAATAGTTTGTCGAGTTGTGGAGAAAGTTCTGGTAACATTCCCTGCGCCAGACGTGCGCCGAAACTGAAGCCCAGAAGAGAAAACCTTGTTTTTCGGGCACTTACAAGCACTTGGTTAATGATTTTGAGGAGGTCTTCTTTTGAAAAATCATTTTTTCGCCACTCCGTTTGCCCATGAAAGGGCAGGTCAATGGCCACGGTTGTGTACCGCTCGGAAAGTGATTTTTCCAGCACAGCAAACATCCGGGCACGATCAGAAAAGCCATGCAATGC
>JAUSMG010000403.1 GCA_030645295.1 Saprospiraceae bacterium
GGAATCAATAGTTTAACAGATTTGCCCAGGCCCAAAGATTTTAAGGACGAGGAAAATACCGTAGGGGAAGTGTCGTAGGGCGAAATTCATTTCGCCAGAATGCGCAACAGCTATTTCAATTTCAAACTATGTCGAAATGAACTTCGACCTACATAATATGCTCGATCAACCACTGGTGAACCGCGTCGCAAACAGCAGCTTGGTAACCATCGATTTAGAAGAAATGTACCCGGCAGGGGAGATCGTTCCTTTCGACTTGAAAGACTACCTCTTCATGGAACTTATCCTGAAGGAAAAGGATTTTCGCGAAGCGCTTCAGTCGCTGGATTGGGAACAATATCGTGGGAAAAACCTCGCCGTGTTCTGCTCTACCGATGCCATCATTCCACTTTGGGCCTACATGCTTGTGGCAACCCATGCTGCACCTTTTGTTGCAGATGTTGCGCTATGTGAGCCAGCAGAATTTGCCGAAAAAGCGTTCCTTAAAAAACTCGCCACGTTTGACATTCATCCTTACGAAGGCAAACGAATTGTAATTAAGGGTTGCAGCGATAAACCAGTTCCGGCCGCGGCCTATCTTGAAATTACCCGTCTATTGCAACCGGTTACGCTGAGCATTATGTTTGGAGAACCTTGTTCCACGGTGCCAGTGTATAAAAAGGCGAAAGCATGAAATTTAAAGTCCTGGATGCCTACCTCATCCGGCAATACCTCTCTACGGTATTTTTTTCGCTGCTGATTTTCAGCATGATCTCCTGTGCCATTGACTTTAGCGACAAGGTGCAAAGTATCATCGAAAAACCATGTACCTGGAAAGATGTGCTGGCCTATTACATGGGTTTTGTGACCCACATGGCAAGCCTGCTCCTGCCACTTTACACCCTCATCGGGGTCGTTTTTTTTACGTCAAGACTGGCTTCGAACGCAGAAATTCTTTCCATTTTTAATGCAGGTATCGGATTTAACCGATTGCTACGGCCCTATTTGGTTGCAGCCACGGCGGTTATGTTTTTGCACCTGACCATCAATCATTTCGGCGCACCGCTGCTCAATCAATGGCGGCTTTGGTTTGAGCATACTTATGTCTGGACCGACCAGGACAAGGGAAAAACGACCAACGTTCACCTGCTTACCACCCCCAATACCAAAGTGTTTGTACGCGGCTATAACAAAAACTCCAAAACGGCTACCGGACTTCGCCTCGAACGATTTGAAGGCAACCGTGTGATCAGCATTTTGGAGGCCGACCAGGCAAAATGGAAGGGTGAACCCAATCATTGGGAACTCCCCAAATGGTCGGTTCGAACCTTTGATGGACTTCGGGAAAAATACACCGTACACAATACTCCACTGGACACCGCCATCAATATTTCTCCTGCCGATTTTATCTATTACGCCAACCAGCGCGAAGAAATGACCACACCCGAATTGCGCGAAGCCATTGCCCGCGACCGGGGTCGGGGCCTTCCTTACACCCGGAGTTACGAGGTGGAAATGCACCGCCGCACGGCCGATGCCTTTACCATTATTATCCTCACCATCATTGGATTGGCCGTGGCCGGCCGAAAAGTTCGCGGGGGTATGGGGCTTCACCTTGCCCTGGGCATTGGCATTGGGGCGGCCTACATTGTGTTTTCCAAGTTCACCGTGTCGTTCGCCACAGGGGGCGCCATGCCGGTGTGGCTGGGCATGTGGTTGCCGAATCTGGCTTTTGGGGTGATGGCCTGGTGGCTGGTAAGCAGGGCACAGAAGTAGGGGCAGTGGCAGTTGGCAGTGGGCAGTTGCAGTAGACAGTTGCAGTGGGCAGTTGCAGTGGGCAGTAGCAGTGGGCAGTAGCAGTGGGCAGTTTTACACGCTTTCGGTTGCCGCTTTTTGCCCACCGTAACCTTACTTTTGCCGTTTCAAAATAGCCTTCAGATTATTAGATAATGGACTTCTGGACGTTGGACCATCTAAAAGTATATCCCACATCCAGAAGTCCAAAGTCCAGCGTCCAACAGTCCAAAGTCCAGCGTCCAACAGTCCAACAGTCCAGCGTCCAACAGTCCAGCGTCCAACACCCATTCAATGTCCAAAAAAAGATACCTCGTTACCGCCGCCCTGCCTTATGCCAACGGCCCGCTTCACATTGGGCATTTGGCCGGAGCCTACCTTCCTGCTGATATTTTTGTACGCTATTTGCGCCTGATGGGCAAAGACGTGGTATTTGTTTGCGGCTCCGATGAGCACGGCGCAGCCATTACGGTGAAAGCCCGGAAGGAAGATACAACGCCGCGTGCTGTGGTGGATAAATACCATGCAATGCTACGGGATACTTTCCAGAAGATTGGCATATCGTTCGACATTTACCACCGCACCACGGAGCCCATTCATCATGAGACTTCTCAGGATTTTTTTAGAAAACTCAATGATAATCAAGAGTTTCTGGAAGAAACCACCGAGCAATACTACGACGAAACTGTAGGCCAATTCCTGGCTGACCGCTACATTGTCGGTACATGTCCCGTGTGCGCCAACTCCGAAGCGTATGGCGATCAATGCGAAAAATGTGGCTCCACGCTGAGCCCCACCGACCTCATTAGCCCGCGTTCCATGCTCAGCGGTTCGGTGCCCGTGAAACGCCCTACGAAACACTGGTTCCTGCGGCTCGACAGGCACGAAGCCTGGCTCCGGGAATGGATCAACACAGGAATTGCCGACGGAAAGCAACTGCACAATCCCTCAGATTGGAAAAATCACGTCATTGGCCAGTGCAATTCCTGGCTGGATCAGGGCCTTCAGCCCCGGGCCATGACCCGCGACCTTGATTGGGGCGTAGATGTTCCTAAGGAGATCCCGGGTTCGGAAGGTAAAAAACTGTATGTCTGGCTGGATGCGCCCATCGGATACATTTCCGCCACCAAACAATGGGCCCTCGACCATGGAAAAGACTGGGAGCCTTATTGGAAAAGCGACGATACAGCCTTAGTGCATTTCATCGGCAAGGACAACATTGTATTCCATTGCCTCATTTTTCCGGCGATCCTGAAAGCGCACGGCGGGTTCATTTTGCCCGAAAACGTGCCCGCCAACCAGTTCCTGAACCTCGAAGGCCGCAAACTTTCCACCTCAAAAAACTGGGCGGTGTGGGTACACGAGTACTGCGAAGAATTTGCCGGGCAAGAAGATGTATTGCGTTACAACATGATCAAGAAAATGCCCGAACAGAGCGATTCGGAGTTTACGTGGAAAGGTTTCCAGGAAACGAACAACAATGAACTGGTGAACAACCTCGCCAATTTCGTGAACCGGGTGCTCGTGCTTACGCAAAAGTATTACAGTGGAATGGTGCCGCGTATTGACCCTGAAATAACATTCAATAGCGGTTGGGAGATCGCCAAAACCGGACAATATAACGAGGAACTTAATCTTTTATACGGTAAATTACAGGAGATGGGCGCCGCCATCGAACGCTACGAACTGCGAGAGGCGCTGCGGATCCTGATGGAAATTTCCAGCGCGGGCAATGGATTGCTCCAGTTCAATGAGCCCTGGAAAACCGTAAAAGAATCCCCGGAAATGGTGAAGGTGGTCATGAACCTCGCCATCCAGTACGTTGCTGTGCTGTCCGTAGCGGTTCGGCCATTCCTGCCATTTGCTGCAGACCGGCTTCGCATAATGCTCAATCTCAGGCCCTTGCAAGACAACGGCGACCTGCTTGACATCCTCAACGAACTGGTGGAAGGCAACCCGGTGATCCCGGAGCAACACCTGCTCAATGCGCCTGAACACCTTTTCAGCCGTATACCGGACGAGGTGATTGAAAAACAAATTGCTAAGCTGGCTTTGACCGACCCCAGCCTGGCAGCCACCGTTGAAAATGAGGAACAAAAAACTATGAATGCTGAACCAACCACTACCGTCTATCGTCCAATCTCTGAAAACATCCAGTTCGACGATTTCGCTAAATTGGACCTCCGCACTGGAACCATTTTAACGGCGGAGAAAATAGAGAAATCTAAAAAACTCCTCAAACTCAGCGTGGACCTGGGTTTTGAGACCCGCACGATATTGTCCGGTATTGCGGAGTATTTCACGCCCGAACAAGTGGTGGGTCAGCAGGTTGTTATTGTCGCCAACCTGGCGCCCCGCGTCATGATGGGAACCGAATCTCAGGGCATGATCCTGATGGCGGAAGACGCTGGAGGCAAGTTGAGTTTTGTTGGCCCGGAAAATGGTTGGCCGAATGGTATGGGGGTGAAATAGACTTATGCACAGTTTACAGATACCGCTCACCAATAATCTCCAGATGATGCATCTCATGTCCTAAAACCAGGTAGCCAACGGCCCGGACCGTTAGTTGCGAACGACCTGCGGTGCCTCGGCTCATGGCCATTTCCGCATCGAAACTCTTGAATAGCAGTATGGTAGCGCTGCGCTGTGCACTGTATTCTTCTAAAATACTGTCCCAACTGCGTTGGTTTGCCTTGCTGTGTACGGCATAACTTTTTTCGTCAAAGCCATGTAGCACGGTGACATCCTGACGAGCATAACGCAAGGCACGGTAGCAAAGAACACGCTCCACATCGATCACATGTTGCCACATTTCAAGGATGGTCCATTTTTCCGGTTGGTATCGATATAGCAACTTTTCTTCGGGGAGGGCACGTAAAAAGGTGATTGTCTTTTGGAAAGAATCCTCAAGACCACTCAGTAATTCGGGGTAATGCACGGGTTCAATTTCGGCGGCGAACCATTCGGGATATTCGTCGGGAGCGGGTTTTGCGAAAATTAGATTTGGATGGCTGATCATAGTTTTGAAAGATGAATAGGTTTATAATTGGGAAGAAGTTGACCTTGTTACAACTTACTAAGCCAAAGATATTGAAATGACACTTGAAGTGCGCAATATTGATGTGCAAGCGCGAGTTTTTGACAATCCCAGAGGGCTGACCGTAAAACTTTCTACTGTACATTTGTCCTTTAAAAAGCAACTCACCACCATGCGTAACGTACTTATCATTTTCTCTCTGGTCGTTTTGGACTTCCTGAGCGTATCTGCTCAGAACGAAGCGCGTTTTTACGCCGAACTTAGCACTCCTGAAGTGGTCGTTGGCGAACCCATCAAAGTTTCGTTCATTTTAGAAAACGGGAAAAACAATGGCAGATTTACCCCACCGGATTGGGAATCTGCGGGTTTTTTAGTGCTTGGAAGCAGCCAGTCGTCGAACATTTCTATTATGAATGGCCAAACAAGCGCTTTTGCATCCTATAACTTTACCATCACCCCGGTAGAGGAGGGTACTTTGATCATTCCCGCAGTCAGCATCAAAAACGGGGATAGCGAATTATTTACAAAGCCAATCACAATACAGGCTTTGCCCAATGCGGACGGGGTTCGCCCTGCCTTGCCGAAGCGCACGCCTTCACCGCCACAGCCTGAGCCGAAGAAGCGGTTCAAAACCATTAGAATGTAAGATGATTTTCAAACCCCAAATGCCCTTTCAGGTAAAACACTAAAATGACGGTCCCGCGCAACAGTAATTGTTTGCAAAAAAATGTCCGGGCTTTGGCGGCCTGGGCAGGGACAGTGTTTTTCCTTTTCAATTTTCAATTGCTGGTTGCGCAAAGTAATGTCACTTTTGAAGCCGCCATCGGTGTCAAAGAGGTGGTGGTTGGCGTACCCTTTGAACTGACCTTTACCCTGAAAAATGCTGAAGGGCAGCGCTTTACTGCGCCTAATTTTTCAGGATTCAAACCAGGTAGTGTCTCCGAAATGCGGGGCATGAGTTTCGTAAACGGGCGCAGCAGTTCCAGCCAGACCTGGTCCCTGGAACTGACCCCGATCAAGCCGGGCACCTACAACATAGGCCCGGCTACAGTACAGGCAGGTGGACGGACACTTAGCACAAAACCTATGACTGTCAAGGTTTTATCCGTACCCGCCAGCAGTAGGGGAAGGGTAAACATTCCCCCTGGCGCCGATGATCGGGTATTTGTGGCCGCGGATTTTGACCAGAAAGAAGGATTTGTGGGTCAGCAATTGACCTGGCGCATCCAGCTCTACACCCAACTTTCGGTGGATGGTTACGACATCATTTCACTCCCGGAATTTGAAGGTTTTTTTTCCAAAGAAAAGATCCGCTACGATAAGCGGGTCGAATACCTCAGCCTCCGTGGGAAAAAGTATGCCGTACGTACGCTACATGAAGTCGCTCTTTTTCCGCAGGAAGCGGGTGAGATCAGCGTAGGGGCTGCCCGCTTGAGTGTGGGCGTTGAACAGTCAGGCACACAAGGTTTTCTCTTTGGGCCCAAGCCCATGATTTTGCAAACCCAACCCATTAGCCTCGTTGTCAAGGCTTTACCACAGCCTTCACCCATCGAATTTACCGGAGGCGTAGGCAATTATGAATGGTCGGTCAGAGCAGATACCAACGCGCTTACTACAGACGATGCCCTCACCATCGTGGTGGAAGTAAGCGGCAATGGGGATACCCGCAGGTTTGCAGCCCCGAAAATTGCGGTGCCCGCAAATTGCGAGATATTCGAACCGCGTATTCTGGAGGAGGAGGAATATGAGGGTGAAAAGGAGGTTTTACACCGAAAACAATTCGAATATGTAGTGCTGCCCAAAGACACTGGTATTCAGGAAATTAACCCCGTACTGACCTATTTTGATACCGACAGTAACCGCTATTGTCAGCTGCGTTCTGAAACCATTCGGTTCAAGGTGACGGCCGGAAAAAACTATCAATCGCCCAATAAATTAACGGATGCGCTGGCTGCAGAGCCGGTGGTGTCACAGCAGCCAAGCCTTTTGGAGCGCGTCATTGAATGGCTTAGTTCTCCGTTGCTTTGGAGCATTTTGGTCTTGCCCTTCCTTGCGCTGGGCATTTTTATGCTCCTTAAAAAAAGGAGATCTGCAGCCCGACCTACCTTACCTACCGACCCTCAGTCAATTTCTCAATATCCCCATATCCCCATAACCACCATGGAATCCGCTCGTCAGCGTTTCAACCATGCCGGTCAACTTATTCATGGCGGCGATCCGCAACTATTCTACGATGAGCTCTTCAGGTCATTGCAAGCATGGCTTACTGCAAAATTCGGGCTCCAACCGGCCCAAATGAATGATGTGGATGTGAGCGCTTTGCTCCTACAGCGCGGTGCCACGCCCGTACGCACCCAGGCTTTTCTATCGGTGTGGCATACCTGCGAGCACTCCA
>JAUSMG010000404.1 GCA_030645295.1 Saprospiraceae bacterium
CGTCCAGAGTCCAGAACGCCCATACCGAATAGGGCAAAATCGTACTTCACTGGATCGGCAGAATCGAAGGCCCGGAGATTGTCGGTGAGTTCAAGCACAGCATTCCAATCAGTTTGCTTGCGTTGCAAAAGCCCAAGTCGGCGTGCCACCCGCTCCACATGCACATCCAGCGGAATGAGCAGTTGGGCTGGGCTGATATTTTGCCAAAGTCCAAAGTCGACCCCGGCATCGTCTTTCCTGACCATCCACCGCAGGAACATATTGAGTCGCTTGCAGGTACTGCCCCGTGCCGGTGTGGCTACGTGTTTTCGCGTGCGTTCCGGAGCGTAAGGATGATCAAAAAAATCATGGTGGAAACCTCGAAGCGCGTTTTCTACAGTGGGATCGCCGGGGCTCAGATGGCGGGCAAATGCGGTTTCGAGCGAATTGTTTTTCTGGTAAAAAGTTTGAAAAAACTCCAAAAACCATAGCGTATCGGTGGCCTGAAACGTGCGGTGTTTGAAGGACTCGAACCGCGCACGATCTTGCTCTAAATGATTGATTATGAAGTCATACGGCGCATTATCCATCAGTTCGGCCAGTCGGTTGGCGTTTTGTATGATCGTTTTTCGCTGCCCCCAGGCGAGTGTTGCTGCCCAAAAAGCCATGATCTCACGATCCTGCTTTTTTTCAAAACGATGCGGAATGGAGATCGGGTCGGCTGCGATAAAATCAGGCCTGTTGTATCGCTCCACCGCCTTCTCAAGCAATGCTTTCAACGCTGAATTCTTCGAGTTTAAACGCATGGTGGGGATTTTCTCCAGGTCAAAAAGTCAACAGTCAACAATCAACAGTCAACAGTCAATGGTCAATGGTCAACAGAGTTGGTGATCATTCGTTTGTGGACGGGAAAAGTAGACAGTTTTTGAAAATGTATTGTCAAAATAAAAGTTCCGTGCTTTTGCCCGATCTTTGCCGCCCAAAATCATACCATGACAAAAGCGCTCCTCCTGCTTGAAGACGGCACCGTTTTTCAAGGCAAAGCCGCCGGAAAGATCGGCACAACCACTGGCGAAATCTGCTTCAATACGGGCATGACGGGTTATCAGGAAATTTTTACTGACCCTTCTTATACTGGCCAGATTCTCGTCGCCACCAACGTACACATTGGCAACTACGGCATCCATGATCATGAAATTGAAAGCGATGGCATAAAAATCGAAGGCTTTATTTGCCGCAATTTTAACGTGCCGTTCAGTCGTCTCAACGCCCATCTTAGCATTCAGGATTATTTTGAACGGGAAGGGCTTGTCGCAATAAGTGACCTTGATACCCGCGCCATTGTGCAGCATATCCGCGAACGCGGCGCCATGAACTGCATTATTTCCTCTGAAACAGATGATCTGGAAGAGCTCCGCCGCAGGCTTGCGGTCACGCCCAGTATGGAAGGCCTGGAATTGTCGAGCAGCGTGAGTACCCGCGAATCTTATTTCATTGGCAATCCCGAAGCAAAACACCGGGTAGCCGTGATGGACTTCGGGGTAAAAAAGAACATCCTCCGCTGCTTTGATGAGCGCGATTGCTACCTGCAGGTCTTTCCTGCCAAAACAGACTTTGAAACCGTAAAATCGTGGAAGCCAACAGGTTACTTCCTTTCGAATGGCCCCGGCGACCCTGCCTCCATGCCTTACGCAGTGGAAACGGTGAATAAAATGCTCGCAGACGGGAAGCCGCTTTTTGGCATCTGTCTCGGCCAACAACTGCTTGCACTGGCCGCCGGTTTGCCTACTTATAAACTTCACCATGGACACCGCGGACTCAATCACCCGGTAAAAAATCTGCGCAGTGGACTGAGCGAGATTACCAGCCAGAACCACGGTTTTGGCGTACTGGAACAGGCCGTGTACGACTCGCCAAGCATCGTGGAGGCTACACACCTCAACCTCAACGACAACACGGTTGAAGGCATCCGGCTAAAAAACAGCCCCGCCTTTAGTGTACAATACCACCCGGAGGCCAGCCCTGGCCCGCACGATGCGCGGTACCTTTTTGATGAGTTTGTGGGGATGATGTAAAAGCACGACAAACCGACCGTTCAGTCCTTACCATTATCATCCTGACTGTTTTCAGAATTACGGGTTCTTTCCCGGAATATCTTTTCAAAACCGGGACATTCCGTCTTCATCCACCTGTCCCAGAACGTGAAATACAAGCCATAGTTGAATTGAAATCTCTTGTGGTGCAGGTCATGATGTGTAGCGCCAATGAGCCATTTACCCAGCCAGTGCCGTTCAAAATTTTTGGGATAAACCTCTATCCCGCAATGATTTATAGTGCTGGAGAGCGTCATGAGGAATAATAACAAGAACAACACGAAAAGATGCAGGGGTATGGCTAAAATCAACATGGGAATAAATATCGCCTGCAATCCCGCCTCCAAAGGATGAAAAGAAAAAGCGCTCATCGAGGAGGTGTGAATGCTCTCATGATGCCATTGATGCAAAAGCCGGTAAATATTTGGAAGGTGCATCCAACGGTGCAACCAGTAATAGTATGTTTCGTGCAGCAATATGGCGATCAGGAAGCTCAATGGGTGGTATAACGCAGGGTAATCACTCCAGCTTAGGTATATTTGAGTGTAGCCTGCCTGCCATAACATGAAAATAAGTCCAAAAAACAAGGCAAAGATCAGGGAAGCAAGCGCCGACCGCCATATTTCACGCCAGATTTGCGCCCGTGATTGTGGCACATGGTTGATGACCCGGTTATGAAAAAATTTGCGGAACCAGACAAAACCCGCATAATGAAATGCCGCTGAAAAAAGCAGGTAACGGACAAAGGTGAACGAAAATGTTATTGCAACAAATAACAAAAACCAGCGGGGCTGATGATAAGGCGCATTCAAAAGGCTATCTATCATCGGGAGGGAATGGGTTAAGTTTGCAGGACTGGTGAAACGAGTCCTGTGGATTATAGTTTTAAAAAAACCCCGACCTTTGGGAGATGATGAAGTTCAACTCGCCCGCCGCGCTGCCCTACCATACCTATAACAGCCTGTTTTTGAGCCTGCCCTTCGATGAAATTGCGGAGACCGGTACGCTCCTTGCCTTGTTTTCCCAGCATTGTGAGGCCGGATATAAGCAAGGTCAAAGCCCGCAGGAATTGGTGGAATCCTTCTGGAACGAATACGCCGCCGATTCGGACGACGAGGCCCGGCACAAATTGCTGCGCTATTTTATCCAATACATTGAACGTCAGGTAGTTTTGTTCGATTCTGTGGAAGATTCTCTTTTCGAACAAACCCATGAAATGAACGGTCCCGGGTCGATGAAATACCTCATCAACAGCCACGGTTCGGAGGTTGTGCGGGCGGCATTGATTGAAAAAATCCGCCATTTTAGCCTGCGTCTGGTGCTGACGGCGCACCCCACACAGTTTTATCCCGGCAAAGTGCTCGGCATAATCAATGACCTCGGCAAAGAAATTCACCACCATCACCTGGAAAACATCCGGTTGCTGCTCATGCAACTGGGCCGAACGACCCTCGTGAACCGCGAAAAACCCACGCCTTATGAAGAAGCGCTGAGCCTGGGTTGGTACATGGAGCATGTGTTCTACCACAGCCTGCCGGATGTATTGTACCGGCTCTTGCGGGAGTTAAATCAGGATGTCACCACGTTTGAAAATCCGCGTTTGCTCGCACTTGGTTTTTGGCCCGGTGGCGACCGCGATGGCAATCCCTTTGTGACCGCCGACACCACCCGCCTGGTGGCCGAGCGCCTTCGGGATGCTGTGTTGCGCGGCTATTACCGGGACATCAAACAATTGAAACGCCGCCTCACGTTCAGGGGTGTGGAGGATATCATCGCAGGGGCTGAAGTGAAAATTTACAACACGCTTTACCAGCCCGAAAAAAAGGAAGGATACGCCCGGTGTCAGGATCTGCTGGACGAATTAATGCAGGCACGAGCCTTACTTATTTCAGAGCATCAGGCACTTTTCCAGGAAGATCTGGATCGGTTTATCCTGAAAATCAGGGTGTTTGGCTTTTATTTTGCCAGTTTGGACGTTCGTCAGGACAGTCGGAAACACGGCGAAGTATGGCAGGCGATCATGCAAAACTGGCATGAAAAACCGCACGGCTACAATGCGGAGGAATTCCTGCAGGCAGACGAAAATACCCAGATCAATCGCCTGCTCAGTACGCATCATGCGCTGGATGAGAACGATTTTTCCGACCCATTTGTAAAAGAGACGATCCGTTCCTTCACCGCCATCCGCGACATTCAACAGAAAAACGGCGAACTCGGCAGCCACCGTTACATCATTTCCAATTGTCAAAGCGCCCTAAACGTAGCAGAGGTATTGGCCTTGGCAAATCTAAGTTGGCAGAATAGCGACCTTGCCCCAACGCAGGAGGTCGACGCAATTCCGCTCGACATCGTACCGCTGTTTGAAACCATTGACGACCTCGCACATTGTGGCGACATCATGCGGCAACTGTACACCAATTCCTATTATGCCGCACACCTCGCTAGTCGGGGCCAGACTCAGCAGATCATGCTTGGTTTTTCGGACGGTACCAAAGATGGCGGCTACCTTCGCGCCAATTGGAGTATTTTCAGGGCCAAAGAAGAACTCACCCGTGTGAGCCGCGAACTCGGCATCACGGTCATCTTTTTCGATGGGCGAGGCGGACCTCCCGGACGCGGTGGCGGCAACAACGCCAGTTACTATGCGGCACACGGACAAGACATTGAGAATCAGGCGATTCAAGTCACCATTCAAGGACAAACGGTGAGCAGCACCTACGGAACTATCGCATCTGCCAAGTTCAATATTGAGCGTTTGCTGAGCGCCGGATTGGAAAACCATTTGGACCACAACCATTCCCGCGACCTCAGTCAGGAAGACCGGCTCTTGCTCGACGAGCTCGCAGATACGGCTTACGAGGCCTATTTGAAACTAAAAAATCACCCCAATTTCGTTCCATACCTGGAAAAAATGACCCCCTTGAAATGGTATGGCGATAGCAATATCGCCAGTCGCCCCACCAAGCGCAGCGGCGATGCTGAGATGAAATTTGAAGACCTTCGGGCCATTCCGTTTGTGGGTGCCTGGGCGCAAATGAAACAAAACGTGCCGGGTTATTACGGCCTCGGCAGTGCCATGGAGGCTTTTTTGAAAACTAGTGGAAACGAAATGCGCCGTCTTTACAAACATTCCTTGTTTTTCCGCACCCTGCTCGAAAATTCCATGCAGTCGCTCTCTAAATCCAATTTTGACGTGACGCGCTACATCGCCGAGCATCCGCAATTTGGGGAGTTTTGGCACATGCTTTACGATGAATACGAACGCACATTGCGCAGTCTGCAAGCGATTTCGGGCGAAAGCGATCTGCTAGCGGAGAACATTGCCTCGAAAAATAGTATCCGCCTGCGGGAGGAGATTGTGTTGCCGCTCATCACGATCCAACAGTTTGGCCTGCAAAGACTTCAGGCAGAAAAACTGAGCCCCGAAGCGCACGAAATGTACCGTAATCTGGTGCTCCGGGCGATGTTTGGGATCATTAATGCGGCGCGGAATGCGGCGTGATCGTTGGGCACCGCTTCTGACGACTCAAAGTCGTCTGATGCGTTGGCTTATTTCATTGTTTGCGCAAACATGATCGGCTCCTGTCACGGCAGCACGGAACCGTGCAGCACGAATCCAGCCACTGGCAAGGTATACGGTCATCCCGGCATTAATTTACCGCCCATACCCATAATCCACCGGCGTTTTCCCCGCCATCAACACCTTGTTTTCTACAGAGATCCATTTCCCCGCAGGGATCACCACCAACACCCGAGCAGCATCAGCGGGGATTGAAACCCGGACATTCCCCCGAACGCCCCGTTGCAAAAACCTTCTGCTGACGGTGTCGTAAAGGTCCACTCGTTTTAGCCCGGCATTGAATGAGATCGTTTTTTCTTCCAGGTATGGATTGAAAAGAAGATAGGTCGGGTAAGCATCCTTTTTTTTGTAGAAATCAGTGGCCCGGCAGTCAATTTGCAGGATCTCCGGCACATTGGTAGCCTGGATCGTTCCGCCAAAAAAACCGACGTGACCACTGCCGTACACGGAAAACATCGTTTGCTGCGGCATACCCTCATGCCAAAGCGGCCCATCGCCCTGCGCAAACGGCGTGATGCCCTTGAACTGTGGATAAATGGATTCTTTGATAACGCCTTCGTAGGCGATCACATTTTTGGTCACCGCCTTGTGTTGTGGGATGGCTTGGAGCGAGTCGGGCATATCATACGGGTAACAAAAACGCGCTGCGTTGGAGGCATTGAGCGTCCATTTGCCCACTGCGCGCGCGTAACTTTGATCGTATCGAACCAGCGCAGAGAGCGGCATCATCAGGTCGAAAGTATTCATCAAAAAGCCGTAGCCGCCATTGTGGACGGTGCTGCCTGCCAGGCCGCTCACGTCGTAGCCGCCCCAGTTGTCGGCCAAAACACCCCAGCCTTCACGCCCCACCGCCGAACCGTCGAAGGTCCAGTCAAGAAACCGTTGGATGTCGTAATTGGTACCTGCTTCCACATTCATTCGCGCCGCAACGTAGGCTGCAATGGGCATCATAGCTTCATAAAAGCGGTTTTCTTTCTGGTTGTAAAGCACATTCAGTGCATTTTTCGCAGCGCGGAGGTATTTTGCATCGCCAAATTTTACCCAGGCTGAATAGAGCACGAAGGCATATCCACCCGCCACATCTTCCTGGGTAGGGATATGGTTTTTGCCAGGCTGCATGTTTTTGAAATCAAAAAACGAATAACTGTAACTGTCGCCCATGATCGAATCCGAGCGGTAAAACTGGTCGGCAATGGTGCGTTGAATTTCCTCAAAGCCTCTCTCCTTCGGATACAGATCTGCGACGCTATAAAACAGCACGTTGTTGTGTACTTCGTACCAAAAGTCGTTGCCATAGCCGCCGCCGATATGCGCGCCTTTGTTGGTGAAATTCATGATGACATTCCAGCCATTGTCGCGGTTGAAATAGTTGCGCAACATACTTACATAGTTCCCGCCTTCGCCAAGGCTTCGGCGGGCAAAGCCATCTTGTTTGCTTTTGTCAATGCCGGCGAGTGTTGCGCCCAGCACGGCGCCCAGGGCGCCCAGCGCTTCGTGGTTTTCGCCATTGTTCACTGCTGCGCCCATGCGAACATCGCCGAGGGCCGTGTAAATCCCGAAGGTGGTTTCGGGGAAATTTCGCCCGGTTTTGTCCCACCAGATCAGGGGCAGAAAATCGCCTTTTTGAGAAAAATCGAACACATATGCATCAAATTCCTGCGCCGTTTTTTTCCAGTCTTTGTAAGCATAGGGCTTGGGATGGTTGGGCATTTTATCCACGCGGGGAATAGCGCGCTGGGCTGCAGGCGCTGCTGTTGGGCTGAAATTGGGCTGGGGTGCGCAGGCGGTAAGGAAGAGGAAAAGAAGGAGGGAGAATTTGTTCATGTCTTCTGTTTTATCCTTTTAGAGGTAAGATCTGATCTTTAAACTACAAGGAAGATTCATTTTTGATAGAAAAAAGCAGTCAAATCATTGCTTAAATGATTCCAATCCGTTCAATACCCTGGTTCGTACTCCTGGCCGACTCAGTAGCCCCAACGGCAATTTTCAAACTTTCAAGCCCGGTCTCCAGGGTTGCCGCTAGTTGATGTTCAGGATTTTCGATTTTTTTCAACACATCCAGCAAGGAGGACCGAACGCTGTCGGCGTAAACTTCCTGTTTGGATCGCTTCAACTGGAATTTGCCCGTTACTATTTCATTGACTTCGTAAAGAGCACCACCGGAGCGAAGGGATCTTCGGCTTGAAGTGTCGGCGTTGTCAGAAATCCCCCAGCCTTTTGGTCTCGACTCGTCAGAGGCGTTTTCGATGGGCGTTGAGTCGGTCAATTCGAAGAAGGGATTGTCCATTAGCGCCTTTTTGGTTTGTGGGTTCACGAGGGCCTTCAAGGTCCCGGCAAGCGGAATCCAGCCTTGCAATTCAATATCTGCAAGATCATAGGCGAGTTTTATTTGGGTCGTTTCGAAAAATCCGGGGCGAGCAAAAGAGTGGTAATGCGTGGCCATCAAACCGCCTTCGTAGAGCACATTTGCCATGATCTGGTCTTCCTGCCGCGGGTTACGGTTGTGTTTCAATCCGTTAACTTTCAGGATTTTAGCCGGAGCGAAAAAGTGGACAAGGTCAATGAAGTGTACCGCGTGTTCAATCAATATGCCACCGGAGCGCTCGGGATGCCAAAACCAATGTTCGGGCGGGAGTTGCTCGTCCTGGGCGTAGTTTTCGACATCCACCCGACGCAGTTTTCCAAAAATTCCCTGCTGCGTGAAGCCCTGAATTGCCTGCAAAAGCGGGTTGAAGCGCATGATGAAATCAATGGCCGCAACGGCGCCGGTTCGGTCGCGGATCTGCATGATTTTTTCAGCATCGGAAAGCGAAATGGCAAGCGGCTTTTCAATGAGGACGTGTTTGCCCGCTTCCAAACAGGCGATGGCAATCTCTTCATGCGTGGAAGGTTCGGTGACAATGGCGATTGCATCAATTTCTTTTTCAAGAAGGAGATCACGCCAGTCGGCAAAGGTTTTTTCACCCTCCATGGCTTGCAGCGCAGTGGCGTTTTTGTCCGCTATGGCTACCACGCGTACGTTGTCGAGCGACCTCCAGGCGTTGTGCAGGAATTTCCCAAAACCACCGTAGCCTATAATTCCTAAGTTGAAAATGCGCATTTTTCAATCTATGGTTGTTTTCCCTAAATCCCGAACAATACCCTTCATCGCAAAAAAGCCCAGAAAATGTACGGAGGCGATCACCAGAAGTGCATATCGCAATGCTGCATATTCACTTACATAACGTGCCAGCACGATGAATAGTCCACAGCCCAGCAAGCGACCCAGGTATAAGCCCAGTTCATGGTTGAAAATGTAGGCAAATTCGTTGCGACCCTCTTTTTCGGCCACCACGTCAATGACCTTTAATTGTATCGGGAAATAGGCAATATCGAGCAGCGGGCGGGCAAAAAGCAGGCACAACATGAACAGTATCACCCCTTCAGCTGAGTACAAACCAGCATTGAACAGCGCGCCCAAAACGAAGAGTCCACATCCGATTCCGTAGATCAACAGGCGATGTTGCGGCCCGGTGATGCGCCCTAGAACGTAAAGTAAAATTGCCGACAAAGCCGCCCCGATACTCGTGATCAATCCGAGCGAGCCTTCTTTTCCTACCAGGGTCAAAATCAACATGGTAGGCGCAGTCACAATATAGCCCTGGGCCACGCCTTTGAGGGAGGCCAAGCCGAGCATTTTATTCCAAAGTCGGTCAAATTTAAAAAAGAGAAAGGGCGCCCTCTTAGGGTTTTGAAACTTACCCCGATGCACCAGAACCGATGCAAAAACCGACAGCGCGAATACCCCGATCGTCAGTCCATGGTAGGCTACGTTGACATTGCCGCCGAACCAGCCATTTTTATCGGTAGCCGCGATGAACGCGCCGGCAGCCAGCGGCACAACGATACCAGTAATGGTGTAAAAAAAGGTTTCGATACCGTAGTAATAGTTTCGGTTGTCGTCCCTGGTCGTGTTGAGCGCCAGAAAATCACGGTTGGCCCAGAAAAAACCGTAGGACAAGCCCATGATCAGTCCGGCGATAAACACGCCAAAAGTGTCCAGATTGTCCAGCGACATCATGGCAAACATAGACACGCCACTCAGCAACATCCCCAGTGAATACAGCCGCGCAATCGGGAAATGATTGAGCAAATAGCCATTGATCAGAAAGGTCAGGGGAATGCCCGTGTACACCGCCAATTGAAATATGACCACCAGACTGATGTCCTCCGAATTGCGCATGATATAGGCCCCGACGAAGAGCTCGACGATGGGCATCACCAATGCGTAGATGAGGTTGGTGAGCAGGAGCGTGCGCATCCCGAGGGGGTGGGAGCCGAAAAATCGGAGTTCCTGTAATAGTTTATTCATAAGAAGAAGATCAGCACCATGAATTGATTATTAAACATATAGCAGACTATTGGACATTTTGACATTAGACATTGGATTTTCACTCTAAAATTTTGAAAATCAAGCACTTACTGAATCGTGTCCAACGTCCAGTGTCAAAATGTCCAGTAGTCTGCTATGTTTTTAGCAAATTTTTCAAAATCTCATCCACCGAAAACCTTGCCCCACAAATCACCTCATCCGAGGCGCCGTAGTACATCCTTATTTCGTCGCCATTGACAAGGTGCCCATTTGTGAACACTACATTGCCAAAAAAGCCGGTTTTTTCATAATCAGCAATTGGTTCAAACAAAGGATCCTGCGAACGCGCAAGCACTTTGGCAGGGTCCTTCAAATCGAGCAACACCGCGCCGAGGCAATACCGATGTTGCGCATCTGCGCCATGATAAATTTCCAGCCAGCCTTCTGATGTCTTGATGGGCGCCGCACCAGCGCCAATGCGGGCACTGTCCCACCAGCCATCGCGGGTACGCAGGATACAGGTGTGCTGGCCCCAATGCAAAAGGTCGGGTGAAGAGGCGATCCATATGAAATTGCCACCGAGGTCAATACCCGAGGGACGGTGTAAACAGAAATATTGATCGCCAATTTTTTCTTCAAACAACGCACAATCCTTGTTGTGCGGGGAAAGAATCATGCCTTCGCGGGAAAATTGCCGCCAATCGCGGGTGCGCATCAGGCCAACGCCCACGCCGTTTTCGGACACTTGAGTGTAGGTCAGGTGATAGGTGTTTTCAAAATTGCTCACCCGACAATCTTCAATTCCAAAGGTCTCAAGCGGTCCTTGTCCAAATATCTTGGTTGGGAAATTATTGGGTTCATAAAAGTGCTCGCCATCGTCGCTGCATACCAGGCGCAGGTGAGAAATGGTTGAGAGATAGGTCTTGTTTTTGTAGCCCACCATCCGGCTATCGGAAAGATTGAGGTCGGGGTCATTTTTTTCAAACTCCAGAATTTCCATGCTGCCGTCTTCGTGCAAAATCGGAAAGGAGATCATGCCTTCTTTTTGTACCGGCCGTTCTGCAACACGGAGTACCAGCCAGGTTTTTCCTTCAAATTGAAAAACGCCCGGGTTTAGCACACATTCCACCACGAAATCTGGTTGACTGGGGCTTATGTCTTTTGTCGTTAGGATCGGGTTATTCGGAAATCGCTTTGCCATGGTTTTTAAATTAATGATGAGTGATAAATGATGAATGATGAATGGGGACGTTCCCAAATTCATCATTCATCATTCATCATTCATCATTCATCATTCATTACTGCTTGTTAAATTGCACTGCACCCAGGTTCTTACCGCCCAACACAAAGTCAAGCGTGTAATTACCGACCGGATAGTTGTGCACATTTAGCGAAAACTGCCCAACCGGAACCTCATTTTTTGCAAAATGCAGGTCATCCACCTGTCTTCCTACAGCGTCAAATACCCGAACCAGTAGCGGCTGATTGCCGTTAAAGGCATGTTTTACCGTCAACACATCCACTGTCGGATTGGGCGAAACAGACAATACAAGGTTTTTCAAACCATTGGGTAGCAAGTCCTTAGTAGCCGTGGTACCTGTGTTGTAGAGTTGTTGTATTTCCGCCGCAGTAAGGGCTTTATTGTAGATCTTCACGTTGTCGAGGGCGCCGTTGAAATACTGACCTCCCTCTACCGGATTGTTACCAAAGCAAAGCGAACGGGCCGTGGTGTTCAGTTTCCCCAGCGTTGGCTTAATATTCGTCTGTTGGCCGTTGACATAGATAATGTCGTTCGTGCCATCGTGTACCATGGTGACGTACCACCAGAAACCCTTAACCATTTCATTGCCATCGCCGCTGTCCATGTCCGAGATGAAAACAGGGAATTGAATATTGTTGGAATTGGTTGTCCACACAATTTTCAAGTGTTGAGGCAAGGAAATTTTCCAACGTTCGTCCCAGTGACCGAAGTCGATAACGTAGGCTTCAGCAATCGACAGATTAACTTCGTCCACACGGATCCAGAAGGACACCGTGGTATAATCGGAAATCAATTGCACCGCGTTCGGCACTAAAACGGAGTCCTGTGCTCCATCAAATTTGATGTTCTGACCACCGCCATTGGGGTGGGTAGGCACTTCAAACACCGGATTTCCACCGATCACACCGTGGTTCAAATACGGTGTTGCATCGTTGGCATTTCCATCAAAAGGATAGTGCGCCACCATGCCAGGTTCGCCTGTATCTACAGGTTGTGTGGTACTGAGGGTGATTTCAGCCAGTCCGGAATTGTTCCCTGAAAGGTCGAAAGCATACACCTCAAATGTGTACAAAGTGGTTGGATCAAGTCCGCCGATAAAGACAGAAAACGTTGCAGCCGATACTGTGTCAAACACTACACCATCCACCAGAATTACATAACCCGCTACCTGCACATTGTCTGTGGAGGGATCCCAGGTTACCAAAACCGAGTTGGAAGCAGCGGTGCCTGAGATGTTTGCTGGAACTGTAGGTGGCTCAGTATCAGGCGTTTCGTCCTGACCAGAAGTCACTTTAAGCGTAGTAATCAGGGATTCATTGCCCTCAGCATCCACTGCAGAAACTCCAAAAATATAATCAGTCAATGGAGTAAGACCGGAAATATAGGCTTGCAGATCAGCAGTCGTGGCGATCAGTACACCACCCTGATAAACGTTGTAAGCCACCACACCCACATTGTCCATGGCCGGAAGCCAGGAAAGTTGCACGTTGGTAAAGGTTACGGTTGCCGTGAGATTGAGCGGAGCGCAAGGCGCCTCAGTATCGGAACTGGCTGGCGGCTGATTTTGAGCAGCGTATAATGCCGCAATTTGAGCGGCATTCAAGGCCACATTGTAAATCTGTACTTCATCCAGCGAGCCGTTGAAGAAGTAGTTGTTGTCGATCGGGTCGAAGCCGATGCCCAGTGGTTTGGTCGTCACGTCAAGGGCGCCAGCGGCGTTTTTCTCGTTGACCTGCAAGCCATTGAAATAGATGATGTCTTTTACGCCATCGTGCGTCATTACTACATGCGTCCAGGCGCCAAGGGTCAGTGGCGTACCAGAGTCCAGGTCGCTGCAACAGCTGCCGCCAGAGTGTGTAGTGAAAACGGGTTTACCATGCCCTGGCATCGAGATTTTCCAACGTTCTTGCCAGCCTCCGTTAGAAAGGATAAACACCTCGCCAGAAGGTGGGAAAGATGCGGGATTCACCCAAAAACTAATGGTGGTATTGGCAGAATTCAACTGCGGCGAATTGGCGGCCAACAGCGACTGATCCACACCATTGAACGAATACGCCTGGTTGGATTTTCCAAAACGGTCGGTCGAAAGTTGTGCGCCTAGTACCGTTGCGTGGTTGTTGTAAGCCGTTGCATCGTTGGCATTTCCGCTGGCCTTGTAATCGGCCACCAAATTGCCGGGCACTGCAGGGATCTGATTTTGCAATGCAAATAAAGCAGCGATTTCACCGGCCGAAAGAGCGCGGTTGAAGATCGCCACATCGTCGAGCGCACCGTCGAACCAGTTGTTGTTGTCAATCGGATCGTAGCCGATACCAAACGGATGTTTGGTTTTGTCCAATGTGCCCGGAGCGTTTTTCTCGTTGACCTGTACCCCGTTGAAATATATGATGTCTTTTGTGCCATCATGGGTCATCGCAACGTGCGTCCAGGCGCCCACCGTCAGCGGTGTACCGGAATCCAGATCACTGCAGCAATTGCCGCCTGCATGGGTGGTAAAAACTGGTTTGCCATGGCCGGGCATGGAAACTTTCCAGCGCTCCTGCCAGCCGCCGTTGGAGAGTAAATACACCTCTCCAGATGCTGGAAATGAGTTTGGTTTAACCCAAAAACTAATGGTCTGATAGTCAGATTGTAATGCGGCCGAATTGTCCGCCGTAGCGAAGCCGGTTAGTGCATTGGACGCCCAACCATGTCGGTTTGTAGTTGCCGTGGCTGCAGCATCCAGCACAGCATGGTTGCCGAATTGGGTCGCGTCAATACCGTTTCCGTTCAGGCTGTAAGCGGCTACCAGGTCAGTGGCAGTCCCTGGGAAAGCTGCTTCTGTAGCGTATAAAGCAGCGATTTCGGCATCCGAAAGGGCATAATTGTAAATGCCTATATCGTCGAGTGCACCGTCGAACCAGTTGCCCCCGTCAATGGCATTGTAGCCGATGCCGAGTGGCTTGGTTGTTGGATTGAGCAACCCAGCCACGGCTTTGGTCGCTTTCAGGGCGCCATCAATGAAAATTTTATCGGAGCTGCCGTCATGCACCATGACTACATGCTTCCAAACACCGACGGGCAGCTCATTACCGCCTCCAGCGTCCATGTCAGAAATGCCGTTGGTATGGTTGGTCGTCCATACAACCTTTGCGTGGGTGGGCAGTGAGATCTTAAAGCGTTCCTGCCAACCCCCGTAGGAGAATAGAAAAGCTTCGCCATTGCCAGGCAGGCTATTGATTTTCACCCAAAAACTGACGGTTGTGGTGCCAGAATTGAGTTGTGCACCATTGGATGCACTTACTTCACTGGAGGTTCCATTCATCAAAAGGGCGCTGTTGCCGAATCCAAAACGATCGGTGGTAAGCGTGGCACTTGATATATCGGCGTGGTTGCCGAAAGTGGTGCCGTCTGTACCATCGCCATCAAACTGATAGTCTGCAACTTTACCCTGGGCCACGCTTGGCGGCGTGTTTTGGGCAGCATAAAGGGCCGCGATTTGAGGCGCTGTCAAAGCAATGTTAAACAATTGTACTTCATCCAAAGCACCATTGAAATAGTTGGCGTTGTCGATCGGGTCATAACCGATGCCAAGCGGATGGGTCGTCGCATCAAGTGCGCCCGCCACATTCTTTTCGTTGACCTGAACACCGTTAAAATAAATGATGTCTTTTGTGCCGTCGTGGGTCATCACAACATGGGTCCAGGAACCAATGGTCAGCGGCGTACCGGAGTCCATGTCGCTGCAACAGTTGCCGCCTGCGTGGGTGGTGAACACTGGTTTGCCATGGCCGGGCATGGAGATCTTCCAGCGCTGCTGCCAGCCCCCGAAGGAGAGCAGGTAGGCTTCGCCTTGTGCAGGAAATGCAGTAGGATTTACCCAAAAACTGATCGTTGCATTGGGTGAATTGAGTTGCGCGGCATTGTTGGCGCGGATGGCGCCTTGAACACCATCAAAGGCAAACGAACGGTTTGGCCAGCCGAATCGATCCTGCGTGAGGGTTGCGCCGTTCACTGAAGCGTGGTTGGCAAAAGACGATTGGTCTTTCGCGCTGCCTGAAAAGGCATACGACGCCACAGGGGCTTGGGCATTCAAACCTGCGGCCGTAAACAGCCAGCAGGTGAGCATGAGTAGCGATTGTAAATACCGGTTCATAAATTAATTGATTTAAATTGTTTCAAAAACTACTTTACAGGGAAAGGGATATCTGGCAACCTTTGGAGGAGATCGCCAAATTTTCTTCTTTCCAAAATGATCTTACTGAAGAATAAATGGAATTGAGGATAGCAAAGTTAGCCGGCCGAAGGGCGGTTATGTGATGCTATCATGTAAATAGATAGTACTTTTATGAAAGAATATAGCGGTATCCCGAGTTTATAATTTGGCAAATCGGGCCACGGCATTGGTTTTCTCGGAATGGAAAAGGACGGTGTAGACTCCTGATTTGAGTTTTCCCACATTCAGGTCAAACGAATCCCCGATTAGCCCCTGTTTTTCTAACACTACCCGTCCTGCCAAATCCCGGACCTGAACGGTGCTATTGACCCGGGGATTCAAAGCCCCCCGGTCAATATTCAACACCCGAACCCTCATCACATCCGAAACCGGATTGGGCGACAACTCCATTGTCTGCGTTTCTGAAGAAATTGGATTCTGAACTGCGCTAATGGCTTCCTCAAAAAGGTTTTTCACGCCGTCCGGCACCAGGGCGTAGTTGTGAATTTTCACCGCATCCATCACGCCTTTGAAATTGTATTCGGGTTGCGCGGGCAACATCTGTCCCATCAGAAAAGGAAAGGTCGTGGTGCGGATTTTCCCGCTTAAAACCTTGTACGTGTGGAGATTGCCATTGAGGTACAAGGCCAGCAGCGAGCCGTCATAAGTCGCGGCGACATGGTAAAATTGATCGGTTTGAATGGGAACGTCCATATCCAAATCAGCAATGCCGAGCAGCGTATTGACCGTCCAGCGCAGGTATTTTTCCGGAGTGATGGACAGTTTCCAGCGGTTTTGCCAGGAGCCGTGCGAAAGCAGAAACGACTCTTTTTCCGGTAAAGCATTTGCCTTGAACCAGCAGCTCACCGTGATGCCATCCTGAAAATTGAGCAGCGAATCATTGGACACCGTGATGTTCTGGACGCCGCCATTGAAATAATAGGCCCGTTGTTGCCCGCCGTTTTGATCGGTGGTCAGGATAGCGCCATTGGCTTGACCGTGTAGTTGGTTGCCGCTGACATCGTTGGCATTCCCGGTAAAGGGGTAATGGGAAACGAGGTCCCCCGGCGTGGCATTGAAGTTTTTCACCAAAATCTTCACGGTTGTCTGCGCGAACAATCCCTCGTCATCACTGACATTCACGGTAACATCAAAAATACCTTCTGAAGCCGGGGCGGTCCACTCAACAGTATTGCCAGTTCCGTTTAATGTGCCGCCCGTTGCAGTCCACACATAGCTCAGCGGGTCGTTGTTCGCATCGGAAGCAAGGCATGTTAGTTGCAAGCTTTCGCTGGGTGCAACATACGCCACACTTTTTTGAATCTCAAGGATTTGGGGGGCGTCATTGATTTCCGCAACGATGGTCATTTGCAAAATTGCCGTATCGCGATTGCCCTCCGGATCAGCGGCGATAAGGCGAATTTCCACATTCCCCAGATTGGCCGGAGCATGGAAAATAACGTTGGCACCGGAGCCCGAAAAAGTACCAACGGGGGCACTCCATTCGTATTTGATTTGCCCGGAGTCCGTGTCCTCCACAGTGGCATAAACCGTGGTAGAATCGCCAATTTCCAACGGATTTTTCCCGGCGGCGAGTGCTTTTATCCGGGGAGCATTCGTGTATGCCTGGGCATGCTGGTCAAAATCTACCACCACGCCGTTGACCAGCATTTTGTTTTTTTCAAAAGAAATGGCGCCGCCCGAAGGACAAATGGTAACAATTATGGCCTGATTGGCCGGAATACTCAAATTGACCGTGCCGGAAACGTTTTGCAAAACGAAGGTTTCGGAAAGCGATTCGTAAATATCCGCCGGGCTGTTTCCAGCCGCAAACTGGATAGACTGGGCCGTTGGGTGTGAATTGTAGATCAAGTACGTTGGGTAAGCCTCGCTGCCGTAAAAATCGGTTTTCAGCAGGTCGAGCTTGAGGATCTTGTCCACATTGGTTTTTTCCACCATTGCGCCTAGGTAGCCAATGGACCCCGTTCCGTAAAGCGCCAGATTGGTGGCTGCCCAACCGCCCTGCACGGCATCCCCCGTGGAATATGGCGAGAGATTCTGGAATTTCTGACGCAGGGCCTCGTATCCCATCACTTGTTGCGGGTCATTGGTGTTCGACCAGGTCGAGGCGTCCTGCAAATTGGCGGGCAAAAAGCCAGGGTAACAGAGCCTCGTGGCATTCGACAAATTGAGCACCCATTTGCCAATTGCGCGGGCAAAACGTTTGTCGTAACGCACCATGGGCACCAGTGCTGCGGCTTGTTGAACGCCGTTCAATTGAAAGGCGTAATCGTTGCCAGCGTCATTGGCCTCGCCCACCAGACCGGATACATCAAAGCCGCCCCAGGTGCCGACAATGGTACCCCAACCCCGCAAAGATCCGCGATCAAAGGACCAGTTGACCATCTTTTGAATGTCGTAATTGGTGCCGAGCTCGGCGTTCATTTTTGCTGCCGTATAAGTCCCGTATGGCAATTGTAATTCGTAGGAAGGGTTTGAGGTCCAATCATTTAGAAACTCAATAGACCACTCTGCACCTTTCAGGTACTCAGGATTTCCCGTTTTTTTCCAGGCATTGTACAGCACCCATGCGAAGGCTCCTGCAGCCTCGGGTTCCTTCACGCCGTTGGCGTTGGGCTCCATGGTTTTAAATTTCCAGGCGCGATAATTCATGTAGGCCGGCTCCCAGGGGGCATCGCTGCCGCCCATGGCACGCACGGCCTCGAGGAAACGGTCGGCAATGGTGCTGAACTGTACATTGGCCTCAGTACCCAAATTAGGGTACAGATCGTACAGCTGATAAAAGAACACGTTGGGCATCATATCATACCACCAGTCACCGCCACTGCTTGCCCCTGCGTTGTTGAGGTAGATGTTTTCGCCGTTGGCTTTATTGAAAAAATCCTGGCTCATAAGCAGCCAGTTTCTGCCGAATTGATTGGTTTTGTCCGCCCCGACCAGGGACGCTGCCACCAGCGAGGGCAAAACATTGATGGCCTCATTGCCCAGGGGGGAATTGGTTCCGATGTAGGTATGGAGCCGGAAAGTCGGGTTTTGTGGGTAATTCACGCCTCCCGGCCCCAGGGAGGAAAGTGGTAGATGCTGCCCGCTTTTCTGTAAATCGTAAACAAACGAGTCGTATTGAATCGCTACCTGCTTCCAATTGCGCACGTTGTAGGGTGCGGGCTGATTGGGCATCAGGTCTACACGGGGCAGGGAGATTTGGCCAGATTGAGCGAAGGCTATTTGGGCTAACAATGTCAGAAAAAAGCTGTAAAATATAGTAGTTCTGTGCATTTATTTTAAATTTTGTGCGTCAAGAATTAAGCAAACCTTGGGCATAAAAATCCTGACAAGGCTCCGCCGTTTATTAAAATCCAGTTCCGGGTAATGGAATGATAATGATTCTGTCCTGCAAAAGTTTTTATTCCTTCATCACCTCAAATTCCACACGCCGATTCTTTTGTCTTCCTGCTTCTGAAACATTATCCGCCACAGGCCTGGATGCTCCAAATCCTTCCCAAGTTAGGCGTTTTTTATCTAATCCTTTGGAAATCAAATAGTCGTAGATGGTTTTCGCCCTTTCTGAGGAAAGATTTTTATTGTACAAAACATCGCCCTGATTGTCCGTGTGCCCATTGATCTTAATCTGAATTGGGTGATGGCTTAACAAGGCAGCCAAAGTATCCAGCGATGCATAGGATCTTTCCTGCAACTGGGATTTATCTGTTTCAAAATAGACCTGATCCAGTGGAATGATGACTCCAGGCTTTTTTATGGTTTCACTTACAAACAGGTCAGAAAGGGTAATTTTTCTAATTTGAAGGTCATCCACCAAGACATATTTGCTTCCAACCTGATTGGATATGTCTCCTTCTGGCCTAAACTGACCCAAATACACATAGCGATAGTTTTTATCAGCCGTAAAATAGCCCGAGACCTTGATCCAATCCTTTCCTAACCAAAACATTTCCCCACACTTTAGTTGGGGTGAGCCAACAACAAATCCCTTGTTGTTGGCGGCTTGTAAGGTATCACTCAATAGCATTCCAAAGTTAGGACTTACATACCCGGGCAAGCAATCCGAGTCCTCGCCAGCCTGAGGCTGGAAGTCATTCATTGGCCGCTTGATCCAGAATTCTAGTTGGTAAGTTGTATTAATTTCCAGATCCGTTTCCAACTTTGCGTACACACATTCTGCCCAAATGGAAGTAATATCCAGCCCTATCATACAGTATCCGGAATGGGTAGAACCAAATATTTTACCCGCCAAAAAACCAGGCGCTATGTAATCCGGGGT
>JAUSMG010000423.1 GCA_030645295.1 Saprospiraceae bacterium
TATCCATAACCGTATCCATAGCCGTAGCCGCGATTCGCTTCCACGCCATTAAAGACGATGGCCGGGGAGGGTAGCTTTTGATTGGAGGCAAGGTCGTCGATCATGGGGAGGGTATTCTTTTTGCTAATGCCCTGGCGCACGACAAACAAGGTGGCATGCGCGTGCCGGGCCAGCAAAAGCGCATCGGAGACCAGGCCGATAGGTGGCGAGTCGATCAGGATATAATCATACGTCTCTGAGAGATGCGCGATAAGCGCTCCCATCCGATCCTGCAGAATCAACTCGGCAGGATTGGGGGGCACCGGGCCACTGGCGATGAAGTCGAGCGAAGGGTGCAATTTGGTACGCACTATGATGTCCTGCTCCTCTGCATCGCCGATCAGGTAGTTGGTGATGCCCCGGAGGTTTTCTTCCAGGCTCAGGTAACGCGAGAGCTTGGGCTTGCGCAGGTCCAGGCCGATCAGTATGGTGCGCTTGCCGGAGAGCGCCAGGGTCATGGCCAGGTTGAGCGCCACAAAACTTTTGCCTTCACCTGCTATTGCCGAGGTGACCAGCACTACCTTGTGGCCCTCGCCAGTGAGCAAAAACTGCAGGTTGGTACGCAGCAGCCTGAACATCTCCGACACCGAGCTGCGGCTGCTTTTGGAGACTACCACATGACCTTCCTTTTTGCTCAGCCCTACCAGCCCCAGCAGCGGTGTGGTGGCATTGTTTCGGATCTGGTCGGGGGTCTCTATACTGTCGTTGAGCCGGTCGCGCAGCACGAGAAAGCCCAAGGGCAATCCCAGTCCGAAGAGTAGTGCCAGGGCATAAACCAGTCTGGGTTTGGGTTCTACGGGCGTATTGTTGGGTCGGGCGGGGTCCAGGATGCGGGCATTGGGCACGGCAACGGCCAGGGAGAGGGCTGCTTCTTCGCGTTTTTGGAGCAGGTAGAGGTAGAGGTTTTCCTTGATATTTTTTTGGCGGGTGATCTCCACCAGTTCGCGCTGCACGCGGGGCAGGCTTCCGAGGCGGCCCTGGAGCTGGCGGTTTTTTTGGGCGAGCACGGTGTTGCTGCGGGAGAGGTTATTTTTGGTCTGACGCAGGGTCTCTTTCATGACGGCGCGTGCGGCGGTGATTTTGTCTTCGGCATTGCGCACCATGTAGTGCTCAGCGCTTACCGTGCCGAGCAGGCGCTGGCGTTCCTGGATGAGGTTGTTATAGTCGGTAGTCTGTGCCGTGAGGTCGGCATTATCCACCAGGAAGTTGGCCGGCAGCAGGCTGTAGCGGCCACCATCGAGGGTGGCTTCCAGGCTGGCGAGGAATTGTTGCTGGAGCTCGAGTTGAGACAGGGCCTTGTCGTTTTCGCGGAAGGTCTCCAGGGCATCAGTGACACTGCCGGGGATATCGGCGGTGATGGGGTTTTGTTTTTGAAAGGTCTCATAGCTGCCTTCCACATCGCTCAGTTCGGCGGTAAGGTAGTTGAGGCGGTCGGTGATGAAGCGGTAAGTGTTTTCGGAGACCTGGTTTTTCTCCTGTACGCTGGTGCGGTTGTAGGTATCGCAGAGGGCATTGAGGACATCGGCGGCTTTCTCGGCTACGTTATCGGTGAGCGTTAGGCTGAGCGCGCTGGACCACTTGCCAATGCGTTGGATTTTGACCATTCCGGCATACGCTGCGGCGACATTTTCCGGATCCTGAAACTGGATGATGATCCGGCCTTCCATGCTGCCTGGTTTGGCTCTGGGGTTGCGGCTAAACCAAAATTCGCCCCAGGGGGTGATGGTGGCGCTGTCCAGTATAAACGGCAGGTTGTCATCCTGCCCACTGCGAGTGAGGGTACCATGGAGGGAGTCGGTCATAGTCAGTTCGAAAGAGATTCCAGCATCTACTATAAGCTGGAAGCTATCGACGTAGACGGGGCTGTTGGCGTATTGTTCGCCGCTGCGGATGCGCCCTTCGGCCAGGTAGGTGATCTGGAGCTTGAGGCTATCGACGGTCTGCCGCATGAGGCTGCGGGATTTTAGGATCTCGATTTCGTTGTCGATATTTTTATTGGCCCCGCCCATACCCATCCCTTCGAGGATGAAGTTTTCCTGGATGCCACCGCCGCTCTTTTCATCGGCGCGCACGAGCAGGGTTGTGGTGGCCTGGTACACTCTTGGGGTATAACGCAGGAAGAGCCATGCGGCGGTAAATGCCAATGCCAGGCCAATGACATAAAAATACCATGGGCCGAGCAGGTATTTCCAGAGCAGCGGTTTCAGATCGACGGGCTTTTCGTCGATCAATTCAGCAAAGTTTTGTTGCGAATTCAATGGACTATCGGTAAAGTATTAAAAATAGAGCGTGAACCGTGGCGTGGATCGTGATGTGGACCGTCCTCCGTCTTTTATCCTCGTGTTGCTATAATAAGCGCAATATTCAAGACTGCGACTCCGACGGAAACCCAGGGAAGGATTTGTTGGGTGCGGGTGGCGATGGTGTAAGATTTTTCTTTTAGGGGTTCTATATAAATGACGTCATTCTGGCGGAGGTAGAAGTAGGGCGAGGCGAAGACCTTGCGATCGCGAAGGTTGATACGTCCGAAGCTGCGGGCGCCGTTTTGCTCGCGGATGATGAGGATGTTTTCGCGGTTGCCGTAGGAGCTGAGGTCGCCGGCCATGCCCAGTGCTTCGAGGAGATGCATGCCTTCCTCACCCACGGTATAAGTGCCGGGAACCTTCACTTCACCGAGTACGGTAAACCGGAAGTTGACCAGTCGGATATTGACGATAGGGGCGTTGAGGTAGGCGCGCAGTTTGGTGGAGAGGACTTCTCGAATTTCAGGGATGGTTTTGCCGGCTGCAGGTATAGGTCCGAGTACGGGAAACTGGATGTTGCCATCGAGATCCACCCGATAGGCTGAGGCTGTATTTTCCTGATCTTTGTCTGCACCAGCTTGTCCGAATCCCAGGTTAAAAGGGGCCACTACTTTGGGATCCACATCATTGCTGTTGAACACACCGATACTCAGTACATCACCTGCCTGTATGCGGATGGATGTTCGGTTGAGGATGGAATCCGGCACCGCTGAAAATTCCGGTCCTGCTGTGAAGTTCATCAGCTTTTCTGAGGAGAGACAGCTCTGGAGGAGGAGCGTAGAAAGCAGTATCAGAAAGATGGTAAGTTTTATGTGCATTGTAGGACTTTTTACTTTTTACTTGCTACTTTTTACTTGCTACTTTTTACTTGTTACTTTTTACTTGCTACTTTTTACTTGCTACTTTTTACTTGCTACTTTTACTTACTACTTTTTACTTGCTACTTTTTACTTGCTACTTGCTACTTTTTACTATATCATTCCAGCTCCCCTTCTCCAACAACTTCGAAACGGAAGGATCAATATTGAAGTTCTTCAGTTTATTTAAGTGATCCAAATTATGCAAATCCGTGCCCATCCAGGAATAATGGCCATTTTTCAACAATCGGAGGGCTTGTTTTTTCACCTCGGGGCCATAGTGGCCGGCGAGAGCAGGCAGGTTGCATTGGAAGGTAACACCCATATCGCGAAAGCGTTCGAGGCGCTGCGGTTGCTGGAAGTAATACGGATAGCGCTCCACATGGGCCAGAATGGGAAGGTAGCCTTTGAGCTGCATACGGAAGATGGTATCTTCCACATGGGGTGGCTCGGCAAAAAAGGAAAATTCAATAAGGACCTTATTTTCGGTGATGGGCAGAAGTTCCTTCCGTTCGACCAGCGCCGGAAAAGCATCATCGATATAATACTCGGCGGCATAGCTGATCTCCAGGTCCGGGAGTTCGTGGCGGATTTGAGGTGCCACGGAATCAAATGCCTGCCGAATGGTGTCTGGCGTATTGGGATATAAATCAGGATAAAAATGCGGGGTCGCGATGAGCCGGCGATATCCGAGCTTGTATAAACCGTGGACCAGCGCCAGGCTTTCCTCCGGTGTTTTGGCGCCATCATCAATGCCAGGCAGCCAGTGGGCATGCATATCGGTGCGTATCATCTCGCCGATGGGCCGGGATTGGGGAGAACTGAAGAGGGAAGTGAAGAACGACAAGGTGAATAAATCTGTCTGTCCGTTAGGAAATGAAGTCATTCAATATGCTAAAATTGAATGACTTATATATTTGGCTGGGAATATTTAGGTGACACCTAAATATGCCATTCCACCGTCCGCTTCAGCCCCTCCGCCACACTTACCTCTGGGAAATACCCCAAAATCCGCTGCGCCTTTTCGATGCTGGCCAGCGAGTGCGGAATATCGCCCGGGCGTTCGGGGCCAAACACGGCTTGGGTATCTACGTTCAATGCTTTGCGGAGGGTTTCAAATAATTCCAGGAGCGTAGTTTGTTGTCCGAAGGCAATGTTGAATACTTCGCCGAGGGCTTCTTTTTTTTCGCTGAACAGGGCCAGCAGATTGGCCTGCACGGCATTGGCCACAAAGGTAAAATCGCGGCTGTTCGATCCGTTGCCGTTGATGGTCGGTGATTCTCCGTTTTGTAACTTATTGATGAACAAGGGTATTACAGCGGCATAGGCCCCGTTCGGGCTTTGCCTCGGGCCGAACACGTTGAAATAACGCAGTCCGATGACTTCCATCCCATAAGTCCGGGCGTATACGGAGGCGTAGAGTTCGTTCACGTACTTGGTCACGGCGTAGGGCGAGAGTGGTCTGCCGATTTTGTCTTCTACTTTGGGCAATCCGGGGCTATCGCCGTAAGTGGAAGAGGAGGCTGCGTAAACCACCCGCTTTATCCCGGATTCTTTAGCGGCGTGCAAAACGTTGAGTGCGCCGGAGATATTCACGGCATTGGTCGTCAAGGGGTCTTGTATGGAGCGGGGGACGGATCCGAGCGCGGCCTGGTGGCTTACGAGGTCCATGCCATCGCAGGCCCGGAGGCAAGTCTCAAAATCCCGGATGTCGGCTTCGAGGAACTCAAATTTTGGGTTGTTCTTGTGATGGGTAATGTTGGCTTCAAAACCAATGGACAGGTTATCGAGGACGCGGACAAAGTCGATGCGCTCGTCTGCTAAAAGTGCGTCAACGAGGTTGGAGCCTATGAAGCCTGCGCCGCCGGTTACGAGGATTTTTTTCATGAATGAGGTGGGTGGGGGCTATTGGTGGTAAATGGTGTGCATTTTACCCCACCCCCATCCCCTCCCCGCTGGGGAGGGGGGCTTGATTTCTGTATACTTTTTGGACTCAAAACCAAAATCAATGTAATGTGACTACAAAAATTCGAACCCATGGCAAAGTCAACTGATTTCATGTAATTTGCAATGGTTAACGGGATCAATGGGTAATGTGAGTTCAAGCCCCATGGTTAACGGGATCAATGGGTAATGTGAGTTCAAGCCCCCCTCCCCAGCGGGGAGGGGATGGG
>JAUSMG010000426.1 GCA_030645295.1 Saprospiraceae bacterium
GTGGCAACGGTAGGTGGCTGATGGCGGTCGGCTTGTGGCGATCTTTCATGCGCCAAAAATACAGGTTGGGGAAGTTTTGTCGGCATCGCCTATCTTTGTCAGAAATATTGCGGCGCGTAAAGTGCTAAAAAACAGCAGGATGATCAAAATACCAAAACCTGCTGTCTATTGCAAACTCCATACTCATGCCTATTGACATTGGCTTTATCGCCTTCTTTGCTTACGGCTTTTGGCAAGGCTACTCCCGTGGAATTATCAGCACGGTGCTCAATCTCGCGCTGTATATTTTTGGTTTTGTACTGGCGTTCAAAATGGCGCCAACCATGACCACTATACTGGAGAGCTTGTTCCACTCTGATAACCCAACGATGTTCCTGGCGGGATTTTTGGTCAATCTGCTCCTTATCATGCTCCTTGTGCGCTCGATCGCGCGAGGCTTAGAGGGTGCAATGCGGATGGCTTATCTGGGGGTTATCAATAAGGTAGCCGGTGGCGTGGCGATGGGTGGTTTTTTGGTGGTCGTGTATAGTGTTCTGGTATGGTTTGTGATAAAAGTCCATTTTGTAAACGAGGCCACCGTTGGGCAGTCCAAAACGTATTCTTTCCTGGAGCCAATTCCCGCCAAGGCAAAAAATTTCGCCATCCGAATGAAACCACTTGCCCTGGATGTTTGGGGTTCTTCTATGAATTGGATGGATCGATTAGACCAATATGGGGTCGAGCGTACCGAGGGCAAAGACAAAACTTATCGCCCTCCTGACGACCCTAAGGCCATAGAAGAAGACCCAATGCCGAGTCAGCGGCCGCCCGCTTCCAGGCCAGCGCCAAGGCTGGAAGACAGCGATGGCATTGAGGAGTAAAGCTTTCGCTCGAAATAACTTTTTTGTAACAAGCCACGAAACAACATGCGGGTTACGTTTAAGGTCTATTCCGTCCGAAACGGGTGACTAAAAAATAGACATGAAATACTACTGGCTTCTCTGCTTGATTTTCCCGACCCTACTGACGGCACGGTCCGCTGCGCAGGTAATGCGTACGGATACCCTGCCTCGTGGCGGCGCCTGGGCAACGCTGGAGATCATTAACGGGGACAGTACCTTTCTCATGTCACTGCACCCTGCACGAATAGTGGCCAAGCGAAATTTCAAGGATCTGGAGGAGCAAAAACTATTCCGCCGCTATGTATGGGCTGCTAAAAGAGTTTACCCGTATGCTGTGCAGGCTATAGCGCTTTATCAGGAAATTGAGGACGAAACGGAAGGCATGAACAACCGTAAACGCAAGCGCCACATTCGACATGAGCATCAGGAATTGAAAGAAGACCTGACAGAACGCATGAAAAACCTTTCCAAAACGGAGGGCAAAGTGCTGGTAAAAATGATCGAGCGCGAGCTAGAAATGCCTTTCTACGATGTGGTCCGAAGCACCCGAGGCGGGGCCACGGCCACATACTGGAGCACTATTGGCAAACTCTGGGGTTATGATCTCAAGGAAGGATATCAACTTGGGGATGATCCCTTATTGGATGAGGTGTTCATTGATTATGATTTTGGAGATCCGTTAAAGTAGAAAGTTCCAAGTAGAAAGTTCCAAGTGCCAAGTTGAAAGCGTAAATCTGGCTCATTTAAAATTACTTTAAACTTTAAACTGGATACTCCCCACTTGATATTTCTACAAAATACATCGCAATTTCCCCCTTGTTCTTCGCTGGAAGTTTGCCCCTAAAAGTACACTGGAATTCTCTCCGCACTTTTTCCCAGGTCGTTTCTGAAATATTGATCTTTCCCGGCTCGCCGCCTTGCTCAAGCCGGGCTGCGGTATTTACGGTATCGCCCCAGATGTCGTACGCGAATTTGTGGCTCCCTACCACACCCGCCACTACCGGACCCGTGTTGATGCCGATGCGCATTTCAAAAAACGGCTTGCCTGAAGCGGCTTTTTTGGCCCCTAAGTCGCGCATGGTTTGCTGCATCTCAAGGGCTGCCCGCACCGTGTCCAGTGCATGGGTTTCGTTCGGCTCGGGCAAGCCGCCTGCACACATATAGGCATCGCCGATGGTTTTAATTTTTTCCAGTCGATGTTTCGTCACAATGGCATCGAAGCACCGGAAATATTCATCCAATTCTCGCACCAGCTCTTCCGGAGAAAGTGCTTCTGCGATGGTGGTAAAGTTCTTAAAATCGCTGAAAAGCACCGTAACCGATTCATAGTGAACGGGTTTTACCGTTCCGTAGGTTTTGAGTTCTTCCGCCGTTTTTTCAGGCAAAATATTTTGGAGCAGGGTGTCGGCGCGTTGGCGTTCCCGCTCGATGGTTTCGTTTTTTGTAGTTAAAAGTCGGTTGGCTCGGGCCCGAAGCCGGTTGCGGTTGAACAGCAAAACCGCCAAAAGCAGTAACAACACGGCTCCCCCGATCAAAGCATTCCGGAAAGTGCGTGCGGTGGCAAGTTCGGCATCTCGTAGCGCAGCCATGTTCCTTTCCCGGTCCAGAGCAAGTTGGCGTTCCTGAACACTGGTAAGGGCTTGTTGTGTTTCAATATTCTGCGCCCTTTTTTCATCTATTACTTTGAATCTCAGTTCGTTGTATTTCACTTGATAATCGTATGCCTTCGAGAAATCACCCAAATCCACGTATGCCCGCGCGAAATCTTTGTAGGCCCCCATTAAAGCGTTGCTGTTGCCAATTTTTTCCGCAATGGCTGAATACCGACGAATATAGGCCAGAGATTCCCGGATTTTACCCTGACGATAAAGCACATCATTGAGCGTATTGTAGGTTTCCATCAGGCCCGGCTCATCGTCCATTTCCAGGCGGATCCGCTCAGATTCCCTCAAATATTGAAGTGCTTCCTCGAATTGTTCAAGATGTTTATAGGCATCTCCTAAATTATTACAAACCAGCCCAATACCAGGTTTGAAATCCTCCTTTCGGTATATTCTCAGGGCCCGCATATAATACTGGATTGCCAGGCTGCTCGAATCCAGGATTCCCAATTCATCCAGGGCATTGCCCAAATCTACCAAACCATCCGCGATATCAATAGGGTCTCCCAACTGTTCTCGCAATTGAAGTGATTTGGCGTACCATTCCTTTGCCTTCAAAAACATATCAAGATCAAAGCGATTGCTCCCCAATTGCGTGTATATTCTGGAGGTAGTAGCCATATCCCCTTTGTTTTCTAAAAGCAAACGCGCTTTGTTCATTTCAGAAAAGGCCTCCTGGTAAGCACCACCAGCCGACAAAACACTGCTTATATTGATCAGAGCCCGAGCCATTCTAACAGAATCTTTCAAGGTTTCATAAATGGTCAAACTCTCCCGATGTTGACTCAGGGATTCTGGAAATTTCCCCAGGGATTCATAGGCCTTTCCAATATTGGTGAGTACCCCCGCGGCCCCGCGTTGATCCCTCAGGCCTTGGCGTAGTGTCAGGGCTTTTTCATAGTGTGCAATGGCTACAGTATTATTTCCCCGGATTTCTTCCACTACACCCAGTCCGTTCCAGGCCGTAGCTTCACCTGATTTGAAATTCAATTTTTGCGCCAGCGCCAATGCTTCCCGGATTTTGGCTTCAGCCTGATCGGTTTCTGATTCGTTGATCTCCCAGGCGTAATCGGTCAGGAGTGTGACGCGGTGGGTGTCGGCGGGGGCGGTATTAAGCAGAGCAGCAAGGGAGTCGGCAGTTTGGGCGGTTGCGGTAGCAGTAGGCAGGAGCAGTGACAGTAGCACTGGCAGTAGCAGTAGCAGTAGCAGTGGCAGTGGCCGTGGCAGTAGCAGTGGCCGTAGCAGTGGCAGTGGCAGTGGCCGTGGCAGTAGCCGTGGCAGTAGCAGTGGCAGTGGCAGTGGCAGTGGCAGTGGCCGTGGCATTTTTACCCTCCGTAGCCTTGGCGAAGGCGGCAGCTTCCAGATCCCGATTGCTTCGGGATTAAACTTTCGGGAAGTTGGATCCCATATCCACTTGCCTCGTTTTTTCATGGCGGCAAAAGTGCAGCAATTTTGGCAGACCTTTCATCCATCTACGACGCGGTATTGAACCTTTTATTTCTGCTCGATTTGCTTCCTCCCAAACAGGCCATTCCCCCACCACATTCGAGCCACCTGTAGTTTGGTTCAATGCCAACGAGTTGCCTACCTTTGTGGGCAAATTTTCGCTCCAACATCATGCTCAATAAACGCATCCGAAAAGTCGCCGTGCTCGGCTCGGGCCTCATGGGCACCGGTATCGCCGCCCATCTCGCAGGCTGTGGCCTCGAAGTGCTTCTTCTTGATCTTGCAACCGCTGAGGGTAATCGCAATAAGATTGCGGCTGATTCTCTGGCCAATGCCTTGAAAGCCAAGCCAGCCCCGTTTTACGACAACAAATTTGCCAGCCGGATCAAACTGGGCAACTTCGATGACGATTTTCCGAAAATCAAAGATTATGACTGGATCATCGAGGTTGTAGTGGAGCGTTTAGACATCAAAAAACAGATCTATGAGAAGGTGGAGCAATTCCGCTCGAAAGGATCGCTGGTCACTTCCAATACTTCTGGTATTCTCATTCATTTGATGGCGGAAGGGCGCAGCGAGGATTTCAAACGGAACTTTTGCGGAACGCACTTTTTCAACCCTGTGCGCTATATGCGCCTGTTCGAGGTCATCCCAACTACCGAGACAAATCCGGAGGTGACGGCGTTTTTCATGCACTATGGCGACGTGATTCTGGGCAAACAAACGGTACTCTGCAAAGATACCCCGGCCTTCATCGCCAACCGGGTAGGCGTGTATGCTATGGCCAAGATATTTCAACTCACCCACGAACTCGGACTCGGTATTGACACCGCAGATGCGCTTACCGGCCCGGCCATTGGTCGCCCGAAAACAGGCACCTTCCGCTTGGCGGATCTGGTGGGTATGGATACGGCGGTACACGTCATCAACGGGATGAAACAAAACTGTCCGGACGACGAGCAGATCTCCAAAATGGAAGTGCCGAAGTTTTTGAATTTTCTGGTGGAAAACAAGTTTTTCGGAAACAAGTCCGGACAAGGTTTCTACAAAAAAACGGCTGAAAAAGACTCAAAAGGGCGTCCGGTAGTGCAGGCATTGAACCTCGATACGCTGGAATACGCCGTTCCGCAAAAAGAAAAACTGCCCATCCTCGACACCTTGAAACAGATCGAGGAACTGCCGCGCCGCATGAAAGCGATTTTCAAAGGCACGGACAAGGGTGCTGAGATGCTGCAAAAATCCTTCCTCGGGCTGTTCGCCTACGTTTCCAACCGGGTACCTGAAATATCCGATACCGCTTATGCCATTGACGACGCGCTTCGGGCAGGCTTTGCCTGGGAAGTCGGCCCGTTCCAATACTGGGACATGGCAGGAGTGGCCGAATGTGTGGAACTCGCTGAAAAACAAGGCGAACAAATAGGCGCCTGGGTGAAAGAAATGCTGGCGGCTGGCAACACCTCTTTCTACAAATCGGAGGGTGGCAAACGATTGTGCTACAATCCATTGTCAAAAAAATACGAAGAACTTCCCGGCGGTGAATCCTTTATAATTCTGGATGCTTACCGCTCCAACAAACCCGTCTACACCAACGCTGAATGCACCCTGCACGATATCGGCGACGGGGTCTTATGTCTTGAATTTCACTCCAAAATGAACGCCATTGGTGAGGGAATTTTGCGCGGCATCAACGACTCGATTCAGATCGCTGAAGAGCAGGGCTGGAAAGGGATCGTGATCGGCAACAACGCCCAGCAGTTCACCGTTGGCGCCAACCTGATGATGGTGGCGATGATGGCCTACGAGCAGAACTGGGACGAGCTGAACATGGCGACCAACGTGTTTCAACAGACTTCGATGCGGATTCGGTATTCGGCCATTCCGGTGGTGATTGCTACGCAGGGCTATGTTTTTGGCGGGGGTTGCGAGTTTTCGATGCACGCAGATTCTGTTGTGGCAGCGGCTGAAAGTTATATCGGTCTCGTGGAAGTCGGCGTGGGCATTATCCCCGGCGGCGGCGGCACGAAGGAGTTTGCACTGCGGCTTTCCGACGAAATTTCCAAAGAAGGGGATGTACAGATCCCGCGTTTGATCGACAGGTTTAAGACCATCGCCACGGCACAAGTGGCAACTTCGGCCTACGAGGCATTCAACTTTGGTTACTTGCAGCTGCAAAAAGATTCGGTCGTTCACAACGCAGCCCGCAACATCAGCGAAGCCAAAAAGAAGGTGCTGGAACTTGCATACGACTATGTGATGCCGATTCAGCGCAAAGACATCACCGTACTGGGTCGCACGGGCCTGGGAGCACTCTACGTCGCTGCGCACTCGCTCAAACTCGGCAACTACGCTTCTGAACACGATATCCTCATTGCCAAAAAAGTGGCCTGGGTGCTTTGCGGGGGCGATTTAACCAGTTCGCAGCAGGTGAGTGAGCAGTATTTGCTGGACATTGAGCGGGAGGCCTTTCTCTCGCTTTGCGGGGAGCAGAAGACGCTGGAGCGGATACAGTATATGTTGGAGCATGGGAAGCCGTTGAGGAATTAAAATGCCTGCCATGACAAAATCCACCGCCACCCTCATCTCCGCCCTTGGCCATCCCTTCCTCCTTCTCCCGCTCGTCCTC
>JAUSMG010000358.1 GCA_030645295.1 Saprospiraceae bacterium
ATGAACGCAATGCCCAACGGCGCCAGCAATTTGCCCTCCATGCCCGACAGAACAAACAGCGGCAAAAACGCCACGATGATGATGAACGTGGCATTGATGATGCTTGTCCTGATTTCCACTGAGGCATCGAACACGACCTGCAAAACCCCTTTTTTTTCTGAAATGGGCAGGGCAGCGTTCTGTTTCAATCGTTTGAAAACATTTTCCACGTCAATAATCGCATCGTCTACGAGTGCGCCGATGGCGATTGCCATGCCGCCGAGCGACATCGTGTTGATGGTGAAACCGAGCCATTTCAATGTCAAAATGGCAACTATGAGCGAAACAGGGATTGCCAAAAGCGAAATCACCGTCGCCCGCCAGTTCATCAAAAACAAAAACAAAATGACGACTACGAAAAAACTGCCCTCCAAAAGTGTCTTTTGGATGTTCGAGATCGAGGCGTTGATGAAATCTGCCTGACGGAAAATGCGGGTATTGATTTTGACGTCGGGGGGCATTGTCTTTTGCAAGTCCAAAATCGCTACGTCAATTTTATCGGTCAGCAAAAGCGTGTTCGTGGCGGGCTGTTTCATCACGGTCATAATCACGGCGGGTTCGCCCTGGAGCGAGCCGTCGCCGATTTTGGGCGATGCGCCGATTTTCAGGGTCGCCACGTCCTCGATTTTGACCGTGCCTTGCGACGTGGTTTTAATGACGGATTTTCCTAAATCTGCCAAATTGCTCGTCCTGCCTATGCCCCGGACGATGTATTCGTTGCCGTACTCGTTCATAAAACCGCCCGACGAATTGCCGTTCGCCCCTTCGCAAGCGGCCAAAAGTTCGGAAAGTGACACGCCGAATGCGCCCATTTTTTGCGGCGATGCCAATATCTGGTACTGTTTGAACTCGCCGCCGATGACGATGACCTGCGCCACGCCGCCCGTAGCGAGCAATCGAGGGCGCAGCGACCAATCGGCAATCGTCCGCAAGTCCATTTGCGAGGTGCTGTCCGCTGTCAGGCTTATGAGCATGATTTCGCCCATGATGCTCGCCTGCGGCGCCATGGTCGGGTTGCCCACGCCGACGGGCAGCCGCTCGGCAACGGCTATGATTTTTTCGTTGACGATTTGCCGAGCCTTGAAGATGTCGGTGTCCCATTCAAATTCAATCCAGACAATCGAGATGCCCGCCGACGACGATGAGCGAACCCTCCGGACGTTGGTGGCACCGTTGACGGCAGTTTCGAGTGGGAAAGTGACCAGTTTTTCGACCTCCTCCGGCGCCATGCCGTGCGCTTCTGTCAGCACCACGACGGTTGGGGCGGTCAGGTCAGGGAACACGTCCACCTCCATGCGGGTGGCGACGAATGACCCAAAAACGATGAGCAAAACCGTTGCAACGATGACAAGCAATCGGTTTTGGAGAGAGAAATGTATTATACTGTTGAGCATTGGTTTTTGAGTTTTAATGCTCGTGACCATGCGCAGGCATGGTGCCGGAAGCGGTGGACAATTTGATTTGGTAAGCCCCCTTGGTCACGACCCGTTCGCCCTCGACGATGCCCGAAAGCACCTGCACGTTCATACCGTCGGATGCGCCGATTTTGAGTTCTCGTTTCTGGAAACTTTCGCCTTCCGTTTGGACATAGGCATAAAAAATGCCCTGCTCCTCCAAAAGCGCTGAGGTAGGAATAACCAAAGCGGGCTTCGTGCCGGATTGCAAAAACACTTCGACCACCGAGCCTGGAACGAAATTCCCCATGTTGTCAATCTCAAAATGGATGGGCAAAAATGGCGAACCTGCCTCAGCCGATTTTCCGGTGGAAACGACTCGCCCGTTCAAATTTCTGGTGCTGAAAACCTGCCCGCCATCGGTAGTTTTGAAATTGGCGGCGGTAAAGGAGGCGAGTTTTGGAAAATACCGCTGCGAAACATCTGCCCTCAAAAGCAATTTTTTGTTTTTGGAGATGGTCGCCATGGGTTGCCCCGCTTGCACAAAAGTTCCGTTTTCGACCAGTACGTTTTTCAAAAAACCAGCAATGGGCGCAGTGACTGATTGCCTGTTTTGGTTGAAATTTTTTGAAACCGACATGTTGTTGAGGGCGGTTTGGGCATTTTCGAGGCGAAGTTTTGCCTCCAAAAAGTCTTTTTCGGATATAATTTTGTCCTTCACAAGTTCAGCGGCGCGGTCGAACTGTTTTTGGGCAGTTGACACGTCGTTCTCTGCCACTCTGACTGCCGCGCCGAGGTTACTTTGCACGACCTCGTTGCTTTTTACCGAAAACATCTTTGCGCCCAGTGCGACAGGGCTGCCGACGACCATATTATTCCCTGAAAAAGAAACGATACCGCTGATTTGTGCGGTCAAAACGGCTTCGTCACCTGGGGCGGAGAGGATTTGCCCGCTCGTTTTCACAACTTCGCTGAATGGAAGCACCCGTGCCGGGGCGTTGGCAAAGTCGACTTTCCAAGCCTGTTCTTTGAGGTAGGAAATGTCGCTACTACTGCCTCCTTCGGGAGCTTGTTTTTCAATTGCTGTTTTTTCGTCCGGGAAAACTTCTACATTTTCAATGGTGATTTTGTCGGTGTAGGCGGGCGTTTTTATGTCAAAAACCAACGAGTAGATGCCCGCTCGTTCCGGGCTCATCCGTAGTCGGAAGATGCCCGGCACTTCGGGCTTATCGGCGGTGATGGACTGTGGGACACCATTTCCAGTCAAAGTAAGGGTAATAGTCCCTTCTCCGATGGCTTTGAACAGGTCGCCGAGCGCGGTGAAATGTGCGGCAAAACGGCTTTCCTGGCCTACAACCAGAGGCTTGAATTCCACGAAAAGTTCAGTTTTGTCGGTGTAAAGGGTGTAGGCAAGTGGCTCCAGGCCTGGTGCTTCGGCGACGGGATGACTTCCATCGGGATTGTGTGCATGGCCGTCCTTAGTGTCGTGACTATGCGATTGGCAACCCCATGACAACAGGGCAAATACCCCGGCCACAAAAAGAATAGACTTCATTTTTATGAATGTAAAATGCTTAGAAAATAGACTGTGCCGAAGCGGGTTTTCCGCATGGCAACAAGATTTGAGTAGCAAGCGAATGATCGCTTACCAAAAAAAAGAGGGGAGTATCAGCCGATTTTTGGCGGCTGCCAAATAGAAGGAGAGAACTGGGAATGCCACTGTTCAATTAGGCTAAACGCTTGGCTTACCGGAAGGGATGGCAGTATGATGTTGGGATAGGGAGGCCCGGTGACGGTCAGAAACGGTTGGACGGTTTCTTTTAAATCGTCCGTATGGTGACTGCCGAACGGTAATTTATGGTGTGCTTTGTGTTCTGCCGTGTCCTGATCGTGATGGTCTTTTGTGCCATAATGTTCTGCCAGAAAATCCAGCACAGGGCTTTTTCCTTCAGTATGGTGATGATGCAGGAAATGGCTAACCAAAAAAGGCATCTTGCATAATTCCACCACTGTCTGCGCTGGCAGCAGCAGACGCAGGCAAAAAAGGAGTATTAAGAATATTCGGAGGGCATTCACGAGTGCAAAAGTACGGTTTTTGCTGAGAAAAACCCATATTTTCATGTCGTTAACTTGGACATCCTTTTGCGGGATGTCGAAATTGAAAAACAAGTATTTGACTACAGAAATTCAATGATCTGTACTTAAAACCCACCCTGCCGAAAAGCCCAACATTAAATCAGGGGTCGTGTAGCTACCAGCCGGGCGATCAACACTAAACCAGTCTTCTGTTAGGAACAATTCGGCATCAGGAGGCAAGTCGTAGGTTGAAACCTGTACATTTCTTATTCCAATTCCGACGAAGGGTTCCATCACGCCCCTTTTCCGCTTACCGAAATAATATTGCAGGCCATAACGCACACCAGCCCCCCTGATGACAATTTTTTTGCTTTCCAACAACCATTCGGTATACTGTCCGCCTTGACGCAATACATTGATGTAGCGCTCATTTTGAATATAAGTGTACTTCAAAACCAGACCAATGTACCCGTCATTGGAGGAAGTGCGACTGGTATAATATTTCAAGATCGGTTTCAACTTAAGTCCCCTATATGATTCCCCTTTGTATTGGGTAAATGACCACGAATTCATCACAAACCCAATACCCAAATCTATTCCCCAACGTTGCGTCAGCGGAATATCTGCCTGCACATTGATCGCTTGCTGAAAGGGATTGATTAGATCCAAAGGGGTTATTTTTAAGGTATAGGGAGGTCGCCGAAGTGCCTGCTTACTTGTATCTGATTGGGCAAAACCAGACCAGGGAAGCAGGAGCGTCCAAAGTAGCAAAACCCGCATTTATTTCGAGATTTGACCCAGTCTCTTGATCTGGGTGATGTCACTGATATCGAATATCTGAAAATCAGTTTTGGAAGAGACGATCATTTTCTGTCCATCCACGATCAGATCGTATGGATCTGTAATGCTGACAGCATAAGCGGTAAGGACTACATGAGTCGGATCTGTGATATCGTACACGAGCAATTCATCGCTTCCTTCATCGCATACAAACAGATAGTTGTCTTTGTATCCCAACCCGTTGGGAATATTCAAAGCATAGGTCCCGACCACAACGGGGGCCGATTTATCGTGGATGTCGTACACAACCAAAGCACTTGCAGCGGAGATGGTGCCGCAGGCGTTTTCGATAACCTTGATCGTAGAATAAGCATAATTGCCTTTTACCGCCACCGGGTCGCAGCCGCTAAAACCGATATCTGAAATTCGGTCCGATTGCGATTGGATCACCGGGGCAGCAGGATTGCTGATGTCCAGGATGTAAAGTGAAGTAGTGGAGCCAAGAAATACAGTGCCGTCATACACTGTGATGGTCTCCAGGCCATAGTCGGTTGGCATTTGATGCACCAGTACGGGATGCTCTTTTTGCTTGATGTCGTAGGTTTGTACCTCGTTGAGATTGAGCAGGTACATATAATCCTGATATATGGCAAAACGCGTAATGGAACCCGATTTGCCGGAGATGCCCTCCAGGTATGAGACGGAATCTTCGCTGCAGGCGAAGCATAACAAGGCGATGCAAGTAGAGAAAAGCAATTTTTTCATGTTTCAAGAATATTGTAAGTATCAATTGATCGTAACACATTTTGCATCTTCCAACAACGCGTCCTCCCAATTTATCACAGCCCCTTTTGATTCGTCCACACATTCATAGATACCGTTGAACAATGGTGGATATAAGACCGGGCTGATGACATCAACTATCCGGTCCGTAACCTGGATCTGATGCAGATTGCTGATGTCAATGATGACCAGATCCTTCCAACTATCGGCATACAATAAATTACCGCTAATCACGAAATCAGTGATGGCAGGAATCTTGAAAAACGCCAGGTTGAGGGTATTCAGAGAGTCTTTAATGTTGAAAACATGAATGCCTTTACGTTGCTCCAGGATAAAAAGGAGGGTATCACGAAGGAATAGCGTGCCCGACAATCCGATCGGTGTCGGGGGCTCATTCTTTACATCGTGCAATTCACTTAAAGGCAAATACACCGGTTTTTTGCCCTGACCGTCATAAAATTCACGCTCCGTCTTTGTACAACTTGCGCATAGCGCCATGCACGAGACGAACACATAAATAAGTTTATGTATCATAAAAATGGATAACAGGTACTATTGTTTGCGGGCTTCCAGATCGAGTTCGATGTTCACCGTTTCGGAAATGAATTTATCCCCCCAAGTTTTATCGTTGCCGTAATTCATCTGCCATTGGGTACGGTTAATGTTGAAATCAGATTTTGCTTTCAACATGTTGCCATCCAGATCAATTTTGGCTGGAAAGGTAACATTGCGCGTGACATCTTTCAAGGTTAAGTTGCCGCTGATGTTGAAGTTGGCGCCGCGCACAATCGAGGTGTCTTTGCCGTTAGGCTGGTAAGGAGTCACCTGCGTGATCTCGAATTTGGCAGTGCCAAATTTTTCCGCGTCGAAAAAATCGCCACTCATCAGATGCGGCCGTAGTTTTCCCTGCATGGCTGCCCCTTTCTGTTCCAGATCCAGCGACCGCACATCAATCATAAATTGCCCACCGGTGATTTGATTGCCGCTCAACGCTACATTGCCCGATGCAAGATGAAATTTTCCCGGATGGTTTTTGCCGACTCCATTTCCGATGAAACGAATGCGCGATGTACTGGTGTCCACCACAAAGTTTTGGCCGATCGCTTGGGCAGCTTTTTCCTTATCTGTGATCGTAGCTTGATCTCCTTTTGGAGTATCCGAACAGGCTTGAAAGACCAAAAGGGCTAAAAAAGTGACCGTTGTTGCGCTAACTGTAATGAAGTATTTCATAGTAAACGATATTAAGTTGTTTGTTTTTGGAGAATAACAATAAGTTATAAGAAGGGTTTTAAATCATGCAATATAATCTTGCAATGAAAGAAGAAATGGGCTTTACAATGAATGGAGTGGCCATAACAACAAAACGCCTTGCAAGTCATTGACTTACAAGGCGTTGAAATGGTTTGAAGAAAAAGGAAACCCGCCTTCGCACTTCGTGCTATGGCGGGTGAAGCGGAGAGAGAGGGATTCAATTTCTATTTAATAAAATATTGATTATCAATTTTATACCAATATTAATTTTTTTATTGGTGTCAAATGCGGTGTCAGTTTGTTGGCGTCTCCAAATTATTTCATTAAAGGAAGGCTTGGCCGAGGTTACCGAAGGTCGTCGCCAATGCGTTACAGCCACCTTCGATGGCCAGCCGGGCAATGTTTTCGGGGTCGAAATACAGCGGGCGCAAAGGAAGCACCCGCCGTGTGCTCGATACCCTGATCAATCGGCAAAATGGACAGGTAGCCCGTACCCGCCAGCCTGCCATTCCCGTAAAGGCTTGCCATGCTCCGAAGCACCGGGATGCTGCGGTTGCTTTGGGCAAACACCCGATCCACAAAATCGGGGGAGGGGAGCTGTAGGGCCGATTTTGAAATGGTCTTGCACTCGTGCTTCAGCAGGTAATCGGCTTCAGCCCCGAGGTGGTTTACGATGGTTTGGTATGCCATTTTTTTAGTTTCAATTTACGAAAAATTATGCTTAGATTTCCACGCGCAACAATTTAATGGAATTGATAAAAACCAAGGTGTCGGGCAGTAAGTGAATTGCTGCCGCTTCCACGGGGCCAATTATTTTAAGCAAAACAAGTGTAATGCCAATGACATGGACGACGCCTACGCCCACAATGATGTTTTCCTTAATGGTTCGGAATGCCCGCTTGCTGATGGCACGGGCGCGGGCGATTTTCTCTAACTTGTCCTGCATTAACACGATGTCTGCGGCTTCCATTGCAGCCTCGGTACCCGCTGCGCCCATGGCGATGCCGATGTTCGCCTGTGCTAAAGCCGGGGCGTCATTGATGCCGTCGCCGACCATAGCCACCTTAACGCCGCTGGCTTGCAATTCCTTGATTACGTTGATTTTGTCCTCCGGCAGCAGGTTTGCCCTGAACTCGGTGATGCCCACCTGCTCGGAGACGTGCTTTGCCGTTTCCGGATTGTCGCCGGTGAGCATGATGATGTTTGTAACCCCGCTTTTCCTCAACCCGTTAACCATCTCTTTTGCGCCCTCCCGGATGGCATCCGAGATATAAAAAACGCCCGCCAATTTTCCGTCTGCCGAAAGAAAAATGGCTGTGTCGGAAAGGTTTGCGGAGGTGGCGGGCAGCGGCACCTTGTTTTCGTCCATATAGGCTTTGTTGCCCAATAAAACGGATTTGCCCTCCACCTCGGCTCCAACGCCCCGTCCCTTTACGACCTCGAAACGGGTGGGTTCGCCGTACTCTACTTTTAGTTGATTGGCGTAGTCTAAAATCGCATCGGCAAGCGGGTGGCTGGAGCGGCGGTCGGCGGTGGCTGCCAGATGCACCAATTGTTTTTCGTTGTATTGTGCGTCCGTAATTTCGACCCTGTTCACCACTGGTCTCCCGACAGTCAGGGTCCCCGTTTTATCAAAAACTATGGTGGTCACTTTGGCAAGCTCTTCCAAAAACAAGCCGCCCTTCACCAAAATGCCTTCTCTCGCTGCTCGGGCAATGGCAGCAATGGTCACGAGCGGGGTCGCCAGGCCAAGTTCCGCCGGGGAAGTGAAAATGAGCAGCGCAATCACCAGCTTCACGTCGCGGGTAATCCAATAGGTAACACCTACAAAAACGAAGACCACGGGTATGAGCCACGAAGCCACCTTGTCCGTGAATTTTTCGATAGGTGCCTGCTGGCTTTCCGCATCTTCCACCAGTGATATAATTCGTGCAAAAACCGTATCCTTTCCCGCCTTCGTCATTTGGATGTCGAGGGCGCCGGACTCCAAAATTGTCCCGGCAAAGGTGTCGCTGCCCACTGTTTTTTCCTGTGGGACGCTCTCTCCGGTAATGGGCGCCTGATTCACCACAGCGTCGCCCGCCGTCACTTTGCCGTCCACCGGGATTTTTTCGCCCGCTTTCACTAGCACAATGTCGCCGACTCTCAGGTCAGAGATTTGAACGGTTTTTTCGCTGCCGTTCACTTTCAGTACGGCGGTTTTCGGTGCCGAGCCAATCAACTCCCGAATGGACGCCCTTGCTTTTTCGCCGCTGGCGCTGGCAATGTATTCGGCAATCAAAATAATCATCAGCACGACGGAACCTGCCAGATATTCCTTCCCCAGCACGGAGACAATGACAGCAACGGTAATAAAAAGCTCCGTACCGATTTTTCTTTCTTTCCATAAATCCACCGCAGCAACTTTCAACAAAGAATAAAGGCCAAATGCCATTGCAACCAAAAGCACAGGCAATGGAATCAGCTCAAACCAAAACAGCAGGCTGGCGGCTCCCACCGTGAGGATGCGCACGATTTCCCACAGGAATTTGCGGGAAAAAAAGGTTTGTGTAAAGTTCATTTGTGTTTGTTTTTATCACCCTTCTCCGCATTTCGGCAATTTATCCTAAACCCGATTTGTGAATCCAGCATGTTGTTTTGTAGTTTACAGGACATTTTGACACTGGATATTTTGACATTGGACGTTGGACATTAGACACGATTCAGCAAGTGCTTGATTTGCAAGTTTTTAGAGTGCAAGTCCAGTGTCCAACGTCCAATGTCCAATGTCCAGTGTCCAATGTCCAGTGTCCAATGTCCAACGTCCAATAATCAGAGCCTATACCGCATCAATTCCGCAACCGCCGCTTGGTACTCCCGCTCCGTTTTCAGGAAATGCAACAGCGCATTTTGGTAAAAACTGACTTCCAGAAAATACTCGATTACCGTGATTTCGCCCAACTGCAAAGCCTTGTCCAATAACGCCGTGTTGCTTACCGAAGAGATGGCAAGCTGATACTCATCAAGCGATTGTTTCAGCATTGCCTGCCGGTCGTACAGTTCCTTTATTTCAAAAAAATGTTCGTTCAGGTGGCTCTTCAGTTGCAAATCGGCGAACAAAACCTGCGCCTGTTGTGCCTCCTTCCGGTGCTTTTGCTCCCAAATCGGCAACGAAACGCCTGCATGTACGCCGTTGAAACGTTGACCCAAAATGCCCTGATAATGGTAGCCCGCCTCGAACTTTGGCAATCGCCAGGCCTTACTCAATTCCAACTGTTTTTCGGCGATGCGCTTTTCCTGTTCCAAAGTTTGACGCAGCGGGTCGGCAGCTTCATACTCCTTTTCGACTTGTTCGAGAGCGGCTATTTCTGGCAGCGGCGGGTAAATCGTGTCCCGGAAAACCAGCGCTTCGCCACCGTTGAGTTCTGTCAAATGCGTTTGCAGTTTTTGCAGTTCGACGGCGTTTTCAGATCGCAACTGACTGATTTCCAAGAGTTGCAATCTCGTTTTGTTCAGGTCCAAAATATTGCCATCGCCCTTGTCAAGTCTGGTCTGAAAGTTGCCTCGGAGTTTTTCCAAGGCCAATTTCCGGCGTTCGTGCTGCACAGCCAGCTTGTTGCGCCACACCATTTCGAGGCACACCATTTTGGCTTCCTGCAAAACCTCCTGCCGATGGGCGGCGATTGCCGAAGTGGAAACAGCGCCCTGCACCGCCGCCAATTCCCGCCGCTTTTTGTACGTCGTCGGAAAATCAAAGGGCTGCACGGCAAAAAAGTCCGTCTGGTCGCCCGCAGCCGCAGGAGAGCCGAACAGGTACTGCCCCTGCACGGTCGGATTGGGCAGGGTAAGCCCCGTCTTGTATTCCAGTTTTTTGGCTTCCCAATACTGGCGGTCTGCGGCAAGCGAAGGGTTATTTTTTTCAACCGACGAAAGCACGTTTTCCAAATTTGATTGACCATGGGCATTGACCCATATTGTCAATGCCAACAGTATTAAAAACATGATTTTATAGTTCATTTCGATGCTTTTCTATTGGTGAGATAATAGACCACTGGCACAATGAAAATATTAAGCAATGTGGATGTGAACAAACCGCCCAAAATGACCTTCGCCATAGGGCTTTGGATTTCGTTGCCGGGCAAGTCCCCAGCAATGGCCAATGGAATAAGCGCCAAACCTGCCGTCAAAGCCGTCATCAAAATCGGGGAAAGGCGGTCAACCGAGCCTTCCATGACCGTGTCGTAAATCGGCTTGCCTTCTTCCAGCAAGGTTTGGTAGCGGGAAACGAGCAAGATGCCGTTCCGTGTCGCTACACCAAACAGGGTGATAAAACCGATAATCGCCGGGATGCTCAAAATGCCTGAGGTGATCCAAATGCTGAAAACCCCGCCAATCAAAGCCAATGGCAAATTCAAAAGAATAATCGAAGCCGTTTTTAGGTCTTTAAATTCCTGAAAAAGCAAGAGGAAAATCACCAAAAGTGAGAGGAGCGATGTGGCTAACAGCGTTTTCGAGGCTTCGGCTTCGGCTTCAAATTGCCCGCCGTACTCGATGCGGTATCCTTCGGGAAGCGTGATTTTTTCGGCAATTACTTTCTGAATTTCGTCAACCGCCGATTTTTGATCTCGCCCCGCCACGTTCACCGAGACCACCGTTTTGCGCTGCACATTTTCCCGATTGATGGTATTCGGGCCAGACGTGCTGACCACATCGGCCACATAACTTAACGGGATTTTTTGGCCATTGGCGGCGTCAATCATCGTGTTTCGAATGTTCTCTATATTGCCCCGGTTGGCATCGTCGAAGCGCAAAATCAGATCGAAACTGCGTGTGCCCTCATAAACCTCAGAAACCTTTTCACCAGCAAACGCCACGTCCACGAACTCGTTGAACTGCCCGATGGGGATGCCATAATGGTTGAGCAGGTCTCTTTTGGCTTTGATTTGCACCTGCGGGATTTCGATTTGTTGCTCCACGCTCAAATCCACCAGCCCGGAAATCGGGGTAATCACTGCCTTTATTTCATTGGAAAGCGAAAACAGCTTAGCCAAATCCGTCCCGAAAATCTTGATGGCGATGTTCGCCCTCGTACCGGACAGCATGTGGTCAATGCGGTGTCCGATGGGCTGTCCAATGGTGATGTTCACCCCCGAGACGTTGGCAAGGTTTTTCCGAACGTCTTCCATGAATTCCGAACGGCTGCGCTCTTTCAACAAAAACGGCGCATCAATTTCGGCGGCGTTCACGCCTTGGGCGTGTTCGTCAAGTTCCGCCCGACCCGTGCGGCGGGTAGTCGTTTGGATTTCCGGGACTTTCAACAATTCCCGCTCGACGTGCGAGCCGATTTTGTTGCTTTCTTCCAACGAAATACCCGGCAAACTGACCGCCGAAATCACCAGCGAGCCTTCATTGAACTCGGGCAAAAAACTCCTGCCCAATCTTGAAAGCCCAAAAAACGCCACCACCAGCATCAAGAACGAAGCGACGAGAACAGCAGTTTTGGCTTTCATCACGCCTGATAAAAGTTTGGAATAGCCTTTTTGCAGATGCCGGACTACCCAACTTTCGCCGTGCTGCCTTGCCAACATTTTCTCGTCCGACAAAAGATAACTGCCCAAAACAGGGGTCAACGTGATGCTAACCACCAGCGAAGCGAACAGCGAAACGATGAACGCAATGCCCAAGGGCGCAAGCAATTTGCCCTCCATGCCCGACAGAACGAA
>JAUSMG010000442.1 GCA_030645295.1 Saprospiraceae bacterium
GTAATAGCCTATATTGTCGAGATCCAGATCCAGAATGACAATGTTGTTATTGTCCTGATAAGGCGGATTCGGTCCGGTCCAGATATATTGAGCCCCGGCAATTGGAGTCGCCGACAAGGTGACCTCATCGCCTTTGCAACCGATCACATCGCTTACCTGGGGATTAAGGGCCACTAAAGGCAAAACTTCGATCTCAACGGAACAGAGCGCCGTGTTGCCAGCCTCGTCCGTGGCCAGAAATGTCAGGGTATGCGTACCCAGGTCAAATACTGATGCTGTTGCCTGGCCAGCTTCCTGGGTCACCAATGGAATATTACAATTGTCGGTCGCATTTGGATACAGGAACTCGAACTCAACCCCGTCACAGGTGCTGATGGTATCTGTTGCCGTAATAAATCCGGAAGGGTCACTCAGGACCATGCCACTGATGTTCACGTTAATGGGCGAAACCGGGCATATGATCTGTGGCTTGACGGATTCGGTCACGGTTATGGTGAAAGTGGTCGTAACCACATGATTCAAAGTGTCCATCAGGGTATAAATAACTGGTGTCACCCCAATACCAAACGTATCGCCTGGCTCATAATTTGAAGTTAGGGTGTATGGTCCACAGATGCCGGTAGGGATAGGCGGGATCCAGGTAGGCGTTGCAGAGCAATCAATAAACGACTGACTGTCAGGAAGATTGGTCAATCCGAGCGGGGGACCGATCACTTCCACCACAAAGCTGCAGGTGTCCTGATTCCCACTTGGATCCACGACAAAAATATTGACGGTCGTGAACCCGGAAGGGAATGTATCGCCTGGAGCTGGGATAGAGTAAACCGTTGGGTTTGGAACGCAGTTGTCCGTTGCAATCGGTTGTACCCAGGATACGGGTATGCTGCAAAGTCCGGCATTCACGATCATGTTGCTCGGGCACGGACCAAACACAGGTTCAACAAGGTCTACCACGGTGACCACAAAAGTGCAGGATGCCGTATTTCCCCATAAATCAGTGGCCGTGTATTGAACAGTTGTGCTCGTCTCCGGAAAAACAGAGCCAGATTGATTGCTTACAGTTACGGTTACCGGAGAACAATTATCGGAAACCGTTGGAGCAACCCAATTGACCACGGCAGTACAGGTATCGGTAGTCACATCAATATCTGCCGGACAATCGATCAACACAGGGGGCACATCCTCCCGTACCGTCACGGTAAAGCTGCACTGTACGGTGTTCCCGGAAGTATCAACAGCAGTGTAAGTGATTGGGTATGTACCGGTTAGCAGAACAGAGCCGTTGGGTGTGGTGACACTTGGAACAATTAAGTACTGGTCGCAGGGGTCAGATACGGTTGGTGCAGTCCAATTGACCATTGCATCACAGCTGATGGCGTCCGTGGTGACGGTGAAATCCGTTGGACAGTTCAATAACACAGGAGCCGTCGTATCCCGAACAACAACATTAAACGTACAGCTGGCCATATTCCCGGTTGGATCACTAACCGACATGGTTACTAGCGTGGTACCAATTGGAAATGCCTGCCCGGAATTGGCGCTTGAAGTGACATTGAGCGTGGCGCTGCAATTATCAGCCGTTACGGCCATATTGAACGTGGCGATCCCGGTGCAGGTTGCGCCATTTGCATCCAATGCAATACTGGCGGGACACTGGATCATGGGGGCGATGGTGTCCTGTACCGTTAGGATCTGGATTGCAGTCGTGGTATTGTTACATTCATCAGTAGCGGTCCACTTCCGTTCTAAAGTATAACTGTCTGGGCTGGCACTGCTCATGATGGTCTCGCCAACAAAAACAATGCTTGGATTGGGACTGCAATTATCCATTGCATTGGGAATTCCCGGGGCTGGAACGGCATCACAATTCACCGTTGCGTTTGGAGGAATAAAAGTAAAAACCGGTTTCGCGAGGTCTTGAACAGTAATGATCTGGAAGGCCGTTTTGGTATTTCCGCATTCATCTTGGGCAGTCCAGACGCGCTGGAGGGTATAGTTATTTGGACAAGAACCGTTGGTTCTTATTTCCCCGGAATAAGTGATGGCTACACTTGCATCACAATTGTCCGTAGCGTTGGGTGTGCCAATAGACGGGACTGCTTCACAACTCACAGTGATGTGGGCAGGGACAGACGTAAATTGAGGCGCTGTAATATCCTGTACCGTAATGACTTGTGTTGCCTTCGAGGTGTTGCTACAATTGTCTGTCGCAACCCATTCTCTCCGTAAAATATAGCTATGGGTGCAAGCGCCATCGATACGGGTCTGACCTGAATAGCTGATGTTAACAAAAGCGTCGCAATTATCCGATGCAATTGGGAACGCCACTACAGGGATTGCATCACAATTCACCGTAAGATCGGTTGGAATTTGGGTGAAATTTGGCGCAGTAAGGTCCTGAACCGTAATGATCTGTACAGCCGTGGAAGTATTCCCACAACTATCGATGGCGGTCCAGGTACGCCTTAGCGTATAAGAATCCGGACAAGCGCCATCAATGCGTACTACGCCATTATAGGTTATGCCCACACTTGCTGCACAATTGTCCGTTGCAGTAGGGGTGTCGACTGGCGGGATAAACTCACAGCTTGTGGTTATCGCAGCAGGGATCGAAGTAAATACGGGTGGGGTGGTATCTTCTACCTGAATCGTTTGTATTGCCGTTGCAGTATTACCACAGTCGTCGGTTATGGTCCATTTACGGGTGAGGGTATACGTATTGGGGCAGCTTCCGTTAATGCGTGTAGCGCCATCGTAGGTGATGGATAGATCCGGATCGCAGTTATCGGTAGCCGTGGGGGTACCTACTGCGGGAAGAGCGGAACAACTAACGGTAACATTCGCGGGTACAGTAGTCACCATCGGTCGGGTAAGATCTTGCACCGTAATCAGTTGCGACGCAGTGTTGGTATTGCCACATTCATCCTGAGCAGACCAAACACGCGTCAGGGTATAATTGCCGGAGCAGACTCCATCGTTCCGTGTTTCTCCAAGATAGCTGATGCTTACATTGGCCGAACAATTGTCGGTGGCAACCGGAGTTCCAACCGCAGGGATGTCATCGCAACTTGCCATGATCGGGGCAGGCACATCGGTAAACACCGGCGCGGTAATGTCTTGTACATTAATCAATTGGATGGCCCGGCTCGTATTTCCGCAATTGTCCGTTGCTACCCATCTGCGCTCCAGGGAATAGTTGTAGGGGCAGCTGCCGTCTATACGCTGCTCTCCCTGGTATTGTATATTCACCACGGCAGCGCAGTTGTCCGTGGCCGTGGGCGCCCCCACAGCGGGAACGGCGTCACAATTCACGGTTACTGGCGCAGGAACAAAACTGAATACCGGAGCGGTAATATCCTGAACCGTAATAATTTGGAAGGCTGTAGCGGTGTTGCCACAACTGTCTGCTGTGGTCCAGCTGCGGGTAAGCGTGTAGGCGTCCGGGCAAGGACCATCTACCCGGGTTGCGCCGTTGTAGGTGATGTTGACGCTGGCAGCGCAGTCATCGGTCGCAGTGGGCGAATCAACGGCCGGAATATCCTCGCAATTGACGGTAATAGCCGCCGGAACCGAAGTAAACACAGGCGCTGTAATATCTTGAACCGTAAGGGTTTGAACAGCCGTGCTGGAGTTGCCGCAATCGTCCGTAATCGTCCATTGGCGCTTTAAAGTGTAACTATTGGGGCAGGCGCCATTGATCCTCGTGTCGCCGTTATAAGTTACCGTTGGCGTGGCATCACAGTTGTCTGACGCGGTAGGGGTTCCCACAACGGGCAGGTTGGCACAACTTACCACCGCGTCGGCAGGTACTGTAAGCACAAGGGGGGGCGTGACATCCTGCACCGTAATACTTTGAGTTGCGGTGGCGGAGTTGCCACAGGCATCCTGGGCTGTCCAGGTCCGAACTATTTCATAATTGCCCGGGCAGGCGCCACCAGATCCGGGAGTTGATTCACCGAGATAGGTTATGAGGACATTTGCGGTACAATTATCGGTGGCAAGGGGTGTACCAACCGCAGGCAAAGACTCGCAACTGGCGGTTACTGCTGCTGGTACGGAAGTGAATACTGGAGCTGTAATATCCTGAACCGTAATGGTTTGTGTAGCGATAGTGGTATTCCCGCAGTTGTCTGTGGCAATCCATCTTCTATTCAATAGGTAATTGTTTGGGCAACTTCCATCGACCCGTGTTTCTCCATCGTATGCAATGTTTACCGCCATATCACAATTATCGGTGGCTAAAGGGGCGCCAACCGCCGGAATGGCATCACAATTTACCGTGATTGGATCCGGAACAAAAGTGTATACAGGTGGGGTAAGGTCCTGAACGGTGATCACCTGTTCTGCGGTAGCGGTATTGCTACATTGATCAGTGGCCGCCCACCGTCGGCGCAGGATATAGGTATTCAGGCAAGCGCCATCCTCGCGGGTTTCTCCAAGGTAATTAACGGTTACCGCGGGATCACAGTTGTCGGATGCGATGGGTGTTCCTAAACCCGGCAAGGCTTCACAGGAAACCGTGATATCGGCAGGTATGAAAGAAAAAACAGGCTTGACCTGGTCCACCACTGTGATCATCTGAATTGCGGTTTGGGTATTCGCACAATTGTCGGATGCAGTCCATCTCCGCCTCAGTGTATAGGAAAATGGGCACGGGCCGTCGATTCGGGTTTCTCCATTGTAGACTATGGTTACAACAGGATCACAATTATCCGTAGCAACAGGAATGCCGACATTCGGTATTGCTTCACAGGAAACCGTGACATCAGCAGGTACTGAAGTAAAAGCAGGCTTCGTAATATCTTGTACTGAAATAAATTGGGTGGCCGTGGAGGTATTGCCACAATCGTCTTCAGCCTTCCAGGTACGAAGCAAGTTGTAGGTATAGGAACAATGGCCGTCAGTGCGCACTTCTCCAATATAGGTGATGGTAACAGATGGGTCGCAATTGTCTGTCGCTGTAGGGGTACCAACCGCCGGTATTGTTTCGCATGTAGCCACCGTGTTGGCAGGTACAAAACTAAAGTTGGGTTTTGTAAGGTCCTGAACGGTAATGATCTGTTCTGCCGTAGCAGTGTTGCCACAGTTGTCTTGTGCTCTCCAGATTCTACTTAGGAAATAGGAAGCTGGACAACTGCCGTTTGTACGGGTTTCTCCCAGGTAGCTTATGTTTACCGATGGGTCGCAATTGTCTGTCGCGCTAGAGTTACCCAGAGCCGGAATCGATTGGCAGTCCACGGTAACGTTGGCGGGGACAACAGTAAATATCGGTTTTGTAATGTCCTGGACACTGATTACCTGGGTAACGGTGCTCGTATTCCCACAGTCGTCCACCGCGCTCCAGGTTCTGGTCAAGGTATAGGTGTCCGGGCAAGATCCATTGGTGCGCGTTTCGCCCATATAAGATATTGAAACGACATCGGTGCAATTGTCAACAGCAGCAACAGATCCCAGGGCAGGAATGGATTGACAATTCACCGTGATATTGGCCGGAGCCTGTGTAAACGTAGGTGCTTCAGTATCCACCACATTTATGGTCTGTGTGACGGTGATACTATGCCCGGAGGCATCTGAAACCTGGTATCGCCTGGAAACAACGAGTGGATTTTCCTGACAACCGACACCTCCAACAATACTTTGGCTCAAAAAACTAACCATTGGAGTGCCACAGTTATCGGCTTCATCCGTCACCACGCTTGGATCTGGTGCGGGTAAATTATCGATACATTGAACCCCGGTGAGGGTGGATGGATTGGAAGCGGTCGGGAACTGATTGTCCACAACAGTCACATTAAAAAAGCATGAAACGACATTGGAACCGTCGCTCACCTGATATTCAACATTATTCAAACCTACCTGGAAGGGCAGGTTGTTGGATAATTGCCCCATTCCAGTTGCAGTGGTGGCGCCGGTAACAAGGTAAGAAAGTTGCGCTGCAGGGCAATTGTCGCTAAAAACAGCATCAATGCCCGGAATTGTGGTCGTACAAAGGTTGGGTGATGCAATACCATTGGCATTGCCTGGGCAGGAAATGACCGGAGGGGTATTGTCGAAAGTTGTAACCGTCGAAGTTTTAATTTCGGAACATCCCCGTACATCGGTCACGGTTACGGTGTAGGTCCCGGCGATAAGGTTGTTTATATCCTCAGTTGTACTTCCGGTCGACCATTTGTACTTGTAGGGAGCCGTGCCTCCGCTAACCGTCAGGTTTACCGATCCTATGGCTGCACTGGCACAAGGAACTGGCGTGGTCGTAGAGCTCAGATTAATTTGTGGGTTAATATTTATAGTGGCAGTTGAGCCGCAGGTCAGCAAATAAGCTGGAGTTGGCCCAGACGGATCAAATACAGCCGAAATACTGATGGAATAGGTAGTATTTACGAATTGAGGTACTTTATACGGACCACTTGAAGGACCAATACCGGGCGTCCACATGTATTCATACATCAGTGATCCACTTCCAATCACAGAAAGCTCTACTGAATCACCCGGTTCACATAAAATGCGGTCATCCGGATTCCCGGAGTTTTCTTTGACGGTGATGGCGGCATCACAACAAATACCTGTTCCGTCAAAACATCCGGCTGCATTGACATCGGCAAAAGTATGGAGGGCATTTACGCCATCGCAACTGGCAAGCTTGAAAGCATCAAAATATATTGTTTTAAGGCTATTACAACCAATATCATTGGTGCTCCCGGGGTAAATGTGCCCGCCGTTGTACAACAGAATACGGGCATTGCTGCCTAATTTAAGAAAGCAATTGGAGGTCCACAGTAACACACCGCCATCCACGATAAATTTACCATCAAAAGGCAATCCTCCAATTATTGGCTCATAGCATACATCAATCACGAATGTATCCCGGATGATGATCGTGTTAGTGGGGATTGGACATGATCCGAAAGGGTTGTTGGAGGCGAGAATTTTGTTGTCAAAAGAACAGGTTTGCGCAATGCCGTTGGCGCCGAGTAAAGCGACAAAAAAGCCAGCAAATAAGAGGAATCTGAAAGACCGGAGTCTGTGGTTTGGGGTAGTGAAGAATTTTTCAAATGGAAACATACAATCGTCCTTATGGTGTGAGTGATTTACTTCAGCGGTTTTTTCAGGGTTTTTTAAGAAAAACCGGTAGGAAGGACGAAATAAAGCAGATTAGTAACCTAACATTACGTTAATGCCAGTAGGGGCGGGGAGGGGATGGAGTAAAAGGAAGGTAAAATTAGAAAAAATATATTATTCAAAAAGAATAATATATAGCAAAGTAAATTTATAATCTTACGATTTTAACTACTAACAAAAACTGCGCCAACTTAGGTTTCAGCTCAAGAGGCTAAAACTGCTTTAGGGGTATATATCTGGATCTGGGGCATGTTTTTGCCAATATGGGCAACTTAAAGGAACGGAAGTGCCAAATAATGATATTAAATGACACTTTTAAGACAAAAAAGCCCATCCCGCTGTAAAGCGAACTGTGCTACAATATTGAGTTGGCCCTGACCAACACTGGGAGTAAGAAACAGAAATGCCCCGCTGTCCGAAGACAACGAGGCATTTTGTTAAATTGAGTTGGCACCGACCTACTCTCCCGGGACATCTGACCCAGTACCATCGGCGCTGGTGGGCTTGACTGCTCTGTTCGGAATGGGAAGAGGTAGAACCCCACCGCCAAAGGCACCAACAATTCTTTTACCCGCCATAGCGCGCAGCGCGAAGGAGGGTATCCAACACGCCTTAGCACAGGCGAATAGTCTCCAATGGAGACAAATTTCTTTTGACAAAAACTGAGAAGGAACAGGGCATACTGGGTAAAAGTATTCATTTAAACCTGAGTAGCCGTGTTGCAGTACTGAATCGGAATCCATTGACAGGATTTCTATTCGATAATGTTGGATACTTGAAAAAAAAAGGAAGTTAACGGGCAATTAGTAAGGCTAGGCTGCACCCATTGCTGAGCTTTCACCGACCTCCTATCAACGCAGTAGTCTTCTGCGGCCCTTAA
>JAUSMG010000452.1 GCA_030645295.1 Saprospiraceae bacterium
CAATGACCCCAATGACCAATGACCCAATGACCCCAATGACCCCAATGACCTCAATAACGCCAATGACCCCAATGACCAATGACCCAATGACTCCAATAACCAATCACGACATCGCCCTTAAAGCCCTGCGCGATTGTTTCCCCATGGGCAGTATGACCGGTGCCCCCAAAATCATGGCGATGGAACTCATCGAGCGCTACGAACGCAGCCGGCGCGGGCTGTATTCGGGGGCAGTTGGTTACTTCACACCTGATGGTGATTTTGATTTTAATGTGGTGATTCGCAGCATTTTGTACAACGCCGCCACGGACTACGTCTCTGCTCAGGTGGGCGGGGCGATCGTATACGATTCGGTGCCGGAGGAGGAATACGAAGAGTGTATGGTGAAAGCGGAGGCAATGATGCGGGCGTTGGGCTCGTGACCAGGATTCGCCGTTGTTGGGGTCCCCGCTACAGTTGTCCGAAACCTTGGGGTTCTTTTATTCGAGCGGTAGTTGTCTCTTCTTGTTTGCCATTGAAACCTTATAGGTTTTTATCAGACGAAAGCCTGAATAACGAAAGGTTCCGAACACCATTAGAGGTGCTGTGTTACAAAATTCGATGCGACTCATTTTTGCGCATGGGGACATCCCCCCCCTTTTCTTATTTATCGTAAATTTACGATAAATTTTTCTCTAAAATTTTGGCGCGTTCAAAATTCATCGTACTTTTGCGATGAATTATAACCAACCAAACATGTCCACCAACAAAAAAGAAGCCTTTGGGAAGGACGAACAGGAACTCGCCGAACTCGCCAAAGCACTCGCTCACCCGGCTCGGATCGCCATTTTGAAAGAACTGGCAAAACGAAACACCTGCATCTGCGGCGAAATCGTGGAAGTGTTGCCCCTGGCACAAAGCACCGTGTCGCAACACCTCAAAGAGTTGCAGCAAGCCGGGTTGATCCAGGGCACTGTGGATGGCGTAAAATCCTGTTACTGTATCAACCGGGAAACCTTTCAACGATTCGAACTGATGTTAGCGTCGTTTTTTACCAGTACCACTGCCAACCAGCAGTGCTGTTGAGCCTATTAGGCTATTTTTTTACCCAAAACTATCGTCTTTTTACGATAAACGCCTCTATCAACCACTCTTCCATCTCAACATTCTCAACCCCTCAACATCCTCAACCCCCTCAACATTCTCCACCACTAAACAATTTAAGCTATGCAAACTGCAGAACAGATCAAAGCCGTCGTCCGGGAAAAATACTCGGAAATCGCCCTGCAAGACAAGGGCTGCAACGAAGCCTCCTGCTGCGGTGTCGGCACACCCGGCACTTACACGATCATGTCCGATTCTTACACGGAATTGGAAGGCTACAACCCCGATGCCGATCTGGGGCTGGGCTGTGGCTTGCCCACTCAATTCGCACAAATTCAAGCCGGTGACACGGTGCTTGACCTCGGCGCCGGCGCCGGCAACGATGCTTTTATTGCACGCGCTGAAACAGGCGCCACAGGCAAAGTCATCGGTGTGGATTTCACGCCGACCATGATTCGCCGGGCACGTGAAAACGCGGAAAAATTGAACTTTCACAATGTTGAATTTCGTCAGGGCGACATCGAGGATTTACCGGTTTCGGACAATTCCGTGGACGTTGTGGTGAGCAATTGTGTACTCAACTTGGTGCCCGACAAACCCAAAGTTTTCAAGGAAATCCTGCGTGTGCTGCGTCCCGGCGGCCATTTCAGCATCTCTGACATTGTGCTTGTAGGCGAATTACCCGATGCGCTGCGTAACGCCGCGGAGATGTACGCCGGTTGTGTGTCAGGCGCCATACAGAAGGATGAATACCTTGACATTATCCGCCAAACAGGTTTTGAAAACCTGAGCGTACAAAAACAAAAACCGATTTTGATTCCGGACAATATCCTGCTGGAATACTTGACCGCAGAAGAATTGAAATCCTTTGTGGCCTCCAAAACGGGTATTTTTAGCATCACCGCGTACGCGGAAAAACCGGGCGACAATCCTGCGAATAAGACCGTTCGGGCTGAAAAACGCAAAGTTGAAATGCGCAATCTGGCTTCTGAGGCGGGTAAAGCGTGTTGTGCGCCAGGGAGCGGCTGTTGCTAAGCAGGTGACAAGTGGAGGCTCGACTTGAAGTCGAGCCTCCACTCAAAAAAGTCGCATAGCGACGACATTATGGTAGCGTCAGCGTTGAATGTTTGTCAGAACCGCGTAGCGGTGGCATTATTAACGCCGCCAAAATGTCACCGCTACGCGGTTCTTATTCCCCCCTCGCACATTCGTGCTACCATAATGTCACTGCTACGCAGTTTTTTAATTTTTAATTTTTTACCGGCTATGCCTATCCTTTTAATATACGCCAGCCCAGCCCAGGCACCCAATTTGATAGATTTTCTTCAAAAAGTCAATTTGCCAACCAGCGATTTGCCAACCGATTTGTCAGGCTTTACCCTTGCCTTTGACGGTGAACAAATCGTCGGCTCGGCAGGAATGGAATTGTTGGGAAACCGGGGTCTGTTGCGTTCCGTTGCAGTCGCGGAAACACACCGCAATCAGCAATTAGGTCAACGGCTTTTTGCCGTTGCCCTCGACTATGCCCGATCACACCATGTTCAGGAAGTGTTCCTGATCACCAATACCGCAGCGCGATATTTTGAAAAGAATGGCTTCCAGGAGATCGAACGGAGTCAGGTACCAAAGGAAATTAGCCAAACAGAGCAGTTTTCAGCCCTTTGTCCCTCGACTGCCGTAGTGATGAAAATGGAGTTGAATTGACCACGCAAACATTCTACTATGTCTATTTTTACAAAAGCCCTGCTTATTCCCCTTTTCCTGCTCATTTTTTCAATCCAAAACCTGAATGCTCAGACGTTCTATGGTCAGGTGACGGATGTAAAGGAAGTGCCGCTCCCGGACGCTACGGTGGTATGGACTGGCACAACCATCGGCGCCCGGACGGACGAAAATGGGGAGTTCGCCCTACCCTACCCGCGCGACACGACTGAAAAACCGCTGCGGTTGTCGGCTATTTTTGGGGGCGCACGCGATACTTTCCAGATTGATGATTTGAGCAGCTATTGGACCCTGGCCATGTCAGCCATGGTGACCTTGCAGGAAGTGACCGTTCAAGATCAGGTTACTGGCGCGTACATCTCTGTCTTACAGCCTGTTAAGACCGAAATCATCAACCGTGCTGAACTGCGCAAGGCCGCCTGCTGTGACCTCGCGGGCTGTTTTGAGACCCAAAGTACAGTGCAGCCTACCACCACCAATATCCTCACCAATGCCAAAGAACTGCGCATCCTAGGGTTAAGCGGCGTGTACAACCAAGTGCTAGTGGACGGCCTTCCGACGATTCAGGGTCTCACGTATACTTATGGCACCGGCACCATTCCAGGCAGTATGCTGGAAAATATCTGGGTGGTGAAGGGCGCGAATTCCGTGCTTCAAGGCTACGAAGGTATGGTCGGACAAATCACCGTATTTCCCCGGGAAGGTGGTATTGCTGAGCCGGTTACCGCCGATGTCCTGGTCAATAGTTTTGGTGAAAAACACCTGAACGCCGCATTTGCTGCTAAAAAAACGAAGTGGACCAACTATCTCGCCCTCCATACCTCCCAGCCCGGCGGCAAATGGGATCGGGACGACGATACTTTTCTGGATCTGCCGCGACTTACCCGATATTCCGCTTACAATAAATGGCGCTATCGAAAGGAAAATGAAAACGGGCTAAGCGCCTTCATTGGAGCAAGATATGTGCATGAAAAGCGCATTGGCGGACAAGAAAATTTCAACCCAAAAACCGATGAGGGAACCACCAATGCCTACGGCCAAACCGTGCGTTTCCAGCAACCCGAGCTCTTCAGCAAAACAGGCTGGCGCTTTGATGCCAACAACAAGATCTCTCTGTTGACTTCTTTTGTGGCACAGGACCAAAATTCCTGGTTCGGCCTGACACAATACGACGCCAAGCAGCGTCATGCCTACGCCAACCTGCAATACGAACTTTTTTGGGGTAAAAACAAAACGCAGGAATTGAAAACCGGCATCAGTTTCCGACACTTTATCCTGCAGGAATCCATTGGTTTTGCGACCGCAGATACCTTGGGACGCAGTTTTGCGGGAGACTATCGCCGGGAAGAAAACATCCCGGGTGTGTTTGCCGAAAACACCTTCCATTTTCAGGATGATCGTTGGATTTTGGTGGCCGGGGTTCGTGCAGACCACCACAACACATTCGGTTGGTATGCCACGCCGCGTACCATGTTGCGCTTCAACCCAAACCCCAATCTGGACTTGCGCGGAAGCATCGGCACCGGCTGGCGCACGGTCAATCTTTTCCCTGAAAACATCGCATTGCTGGTCGGCAGCCGTGATATTGTCTTTGCAGAAACCTTGCGCCCCGAGCGCGCCTGGAATGCCGGTATCAATGCAACGCGGCGGTTCAAAATCGACAAAATGAGCATGACTGCCACTGCCGATCTTTACCACACACGGTTTCAGAACCAGTTTTTCCCGGATTACGACAGCGACCCGAACCAGGCCATTATTGCCAATTTTACGGGAGTATCCCGGAGCAACGGTCTGCAACTGGAATTCAGCGCAGCCTGGAACCGTCGCCTGGAACTGCGCACGGCCTATAATTTTCTCGATGTATACCGGCAGCAAAACGGCGAAAAAGTCTTGCTTCCCTTCAATCCACGCCACAAAGTGCTCGGAGTGGCCACTTTTCGTACCCCCGGCGAACGCTGGCAATTCGATGCCAACCTTCACTGGTATGGCAAGCAACGCCTGCCCGATACCCGCCTCAATCCCGAAAACCTGCGTCGCCCGGACTATTCCAAAGCCTACTCCTGGCGGGGGTGCAAGTCCGTCGTGCGCTGCGCCGCTTTGATTTGTTCGCCGGTTGTGAAAACCTGTTTGATTTTCGGCAGCAGCGCCCGATTCTAGGTTGGGAACAGCCTTTTGCCCGTGGTTTCGACCCCTCGTTCGCCTGGGGACCTACCCGCGGACGGGAGTTTTATGTCGGTTTTAATTTTAAAATTGAAAAGAAAAATGAGCAAAACTGAACTCATGCTTGCCCTTTGGGAAGAGGGCCGCACCCGGTTGACCAATTTATTGCCCGGCATTACCCCGGCTGACCTTTCCCGTCGCCTGCATCCACAATCCAATTCCTTGGGTTGGTTGCTTCGGCATATGGGCGAAGTGGAGCATCTTTTTGCCAAAAATGTTTTTGGCGAACCCATCGAAGTGCGGGCTTCTACCATTGGGCCATTGGCCAAAGACCACGGTCAATTTACCGATTTGGAGGAGTTGATCGCGCATTTGGAGCATGCCCACCAGGTATTGCGGACTGCATTTGAAAAACAAAACGACGCGGATTGGGAGGAGTATATTGAAACGAAGGAATTCGGTCGAAAGACGAAGGCCGAAGCACTTGCAAGGATTTCCACCCATACGGCCTGGCATGGCGGGCAGATTTCGTTGATTTTAAAATATGGAGCATAGTGGAGAGGTGTCACCTCTTGGGAACAAATCAAATTAAAAATGAACAAAACGGATACCACTGCCCCAAAACGACTCGGATTTTTAGACCGCTACCTCACCCTCTGGATTTTCGCCGCCATGTTTATTGGCGTAGGCATGGGGTATTTTGTTCCCGGCACCGCCGACTTTATCAATCAATTTCAAAGCGGCACCACGAACATTCCCATTGCCATCGGACTGATCCTGATGATGTACCCGCCTTTGGCCAAGGTGAAATACGAGGAGTTGCCCAAAGTGTTCCAAAACAAGCGTGTTCTGGGACTTTCACTGGTGCAAAACTGGCTGATTGGCCCTGCGCTGATGTTCCTGCTGGCCATCGTGTTTTTGCAGGATAAGCCGGAATACATGGTCGGACTGATCATGATCGGCATAGCCCGTTGTATCGCTATGGTAATCGTCTGGAACGATCTGGCCAAGGGCGACAATGAATATGTAGCGGGTTTGGTGGCCCTCAACAGCGTATTTCAGGTGCTTTTTTACAGCGTGTATGCCTGGTTTTTTGTGACCATTCTGCCGCCTTTGTTTGGCATTAAAGGCGTGGAAGTCAATGTCAGCATTGGCCAGATAGCAGAGAGCGTATTCATCTATTTGGGCATTCCGTTTATCGCTGGTATGATTACGCGCTACACTTTGCTAAAAAGTAAAGGCAAGGAATGGTATGAGCAAGTGTTCATTCCGAAGATCAGCCCGATTACGCTCATTTCGCTGTTGTTCACCATCGTGGTGATGTTCAGTTACAAAGGCAACTTGATCGTTCAAATCCCCATGGATGTGGTGCGGATTGCGATTCCATTGGTCATCTATTTCGTGGTCATGTTTTTCAGCGCCTTTTTCCTGGCCAAACGCGCCGGCGTGGATTATGCAAAAAGCACTTCACTGGCTTTCACGGCCGCTGGCAACAACTTTGAACTGGGTATTGCCGTAGCGATTGCGGTTTTCGGCATCAATTCCGGGGTTGCATTTGCTGCGGTGATCGGGCCACTCATTGAGGTTCCGGTGCTTATTTTATTGGTCAATGTAGCCTTGAAGCAACAAAAGAATTTCCATTAGCTTAATTCACCGTCGCCCTATTCACCGGGTGACTTGAAGTCACCCGGTGAATAGGGCTAACGTTGAACGATGGATTTGATTCCAGCAGGTCTCAAATCCAATGTCCAACATCCAAAGTCTACAATCCTTAAATATGAAAATCGCTCTTTTCTCTGACATCCATGCCAATCTCCCTGCCCTTGAAGCCTTTTTCAAGAATGTGGAGCAACACCAGCCCGACCAGATTTTTTGTCTCGGCGATCTGGTAGGCTATAACATCTGGCCCAACGAGGTCATTCAGGAAATCCGTAAACGGGGCATCCCGACCATTGCCGGGAATTATGATTTCGGCATTGGCCGCGCGACCGACGATTGTGGTTGCGCTTACAAAACCGATAGTGAAAAAGACAATGGCGCTATTTCCATTGCATTCACCAATCAAATCGTTCAGCCTGCGGAACGGCAATATTTGCGTGAATTGCCAAGGCACATTCGCCTGGAGTTTGAAATGAACGACGGCGATATGCTGCAGATAATGCTGGTGCATGGCAGCCCACGGAAGATCAATGAATATCTGTTTGAAGACAGAGAGGAAAAAAGTTTGTTGCGCATTCTGGAAGGGGCAAATGCCGATATTCTATGTTTTGGCCACACACACAAACCATACCATCGCATACTGGCCAGTGGCACCACCACAGAACCGCACTTTCGCCATGCAATCAATATCGGCTCTGTAGGTAAGCCCAAGGATGGCGACCCCCGTGGCGGATATGTATTACTCCATTTAGACAAAACGAGCAGCCTGAATGCGGCGGAGAGTATTCGTGTGGAATTCGTACGTTTTGAATACGACGTGGAAAAAGCGGCTGAAGCAGTGGAGAATAGTCCCTTGCCAAATGCTTATGCGACGGCGTTGCGGGTTGCTCAATAAGCATTTGATATAGAAAAGGCCGGCTTAGCCATCCATGGAGTTTGGCTTCATCGGTTTTGGCATAACTAATAGCCAGCATCAGTGAGGTCAATGGCTTAACCTGTTATTGCCGTTGTACACGAACAGAGCTGTGCCGCTTGCCTTTCCGCTCGCTGCTGGTGCATGGTCTGCCGAGTGCCTATTATTCCATCGGTTCTAACAACAAGTGGGTCGGTGGAACCGACCAGATAGTGGGCACACGGCAGAGCCGTGCGCCAGCGGGGATAATATGAAATTTACCCTCGATTTCACTTTTTGTGTTTTTTATTTTTTTTTCGAAAGACAGTCATTATCTTCGCCATTATATATTGAGGTATTTGGCTTTTTCCCAATAAACCCGTTTTATTTTAGCCAAATTCGTTATTTTTTTTTGGTATACAATCCTTTTTTGCGTCTCTTGTTTGTATGATATGTTAGATACTAGTATGTGAGGTTCCTTCCCCAGGAGGCATAGGGTTAAAATTTTATGCGATTTTTTCACTAAATTTTTTTTATAAGCATAAATTATTTTCGTCCACCCACTATTTTTCGTGTACTGACCATTATTATTATTATTATGGTAAACCAAATGGTACACGCTTCTGGTCATTTCATTGCAAGCCGGGATACCGACAAGGCAGACTATGACCTTGAATTGGAAACTGGCGGAACAGAATGTGTTGGAATCAACCTACTTGAGTCCAGTACTGATGTCTCAGCGAATGACGACAATTGCCCCAGTTTTATCATCACTAAAGCCATTGAATTGCCAAATGGTGACTATCAGGTTTGTGTTCAGTCCATCAGTCCTGCCCCTGGTCAATCCTGGGAGATTCACTATGGCGGCTCGTTACCATTTACCGCATTCGGAGGGACTGTCTGCTGGACTATTCCGTCTGGCTATTTTCCTTCTTATGAAATTATTCACTATTTGGATGATATGGATTGCCACCAATTTGTTACTATCTGGGATCCGGAAACTTATTGCTATGAGGAAGCGGTGACCGCTACTAATGAAAATTGCCGTTTTGAAGCGGATATCGCGATTGATCTGCCTTATTTAAGCGATCCATTTTTCTCTTACGTGATTACGTTTGGGGATGGGAGTCCGGCAGTTGAATCTTCCAATAGTAGTCTGACCCATACTTACACCCAGGAGGGCAGTTATGAAGTGTGTCTGACTTATTTAGTACCCAACTCGGAACAAGGTTTTGTGACCTGTTGTTATACGATTGAAATTTTGAATTGTTGCTCAGGCGACGTTGTTCATTTAACCGCCATTCAACCCTGCTGGATAGCCACATTGGAGTTTGATCTGGATGTAGCCTTTTTCCCTATCAGTGTGGATTATGGCGATGGTAGTACCATCGAACTCGTCACTAGTTCTCCAGTGACGCACACTTATCCGGATGATGGCTGCTACGATGTGTGTTACACCTATGAGCCGTATCCCGACGAAATAGTGGAGTGTTGCGAATTGGTTTGCCTTCCAGCCTGTTGCCTGAACCCTGAATTCGAACTCAATGCCATACAGCCAAGTTCCTCCTGCATCAATCCCGAGTACGAAATATCCCACGTGGCCTGCCCGAATGAAAGCCTCTCAACAACCCATCTTTGGGAGTTTAGTGACGGGACAATATTTGAAGGCCCCAATCCTCCTCCCCACCGCTTCACTAATTTTTTTGATGAGGAGGGTGAGGTGTGTGTGAGCGAAACGGGCGTTCA
>JAUSMG010000454.1 GCA_030645295.1 Saprospiraceae bacterium
AAATACGGGGTGGTAAAAGACTATGTACTCAACCTTGAGGTGGTGCTGCCCAGCGGAGAGATCATCTGGACCGGCGCAAACACCTTAAAAAACTCCACCGGCTACAACCTTACCCAACTCATTGTAGGCAGCGAGGGCACCCTGGGCATCGTAACCAGGATCGTGCTTAAGCTCCAGCCCTACCCTACCCAAAACCTGCTGATGTTGGTGCCCTTTCGTTCGGCCGAAAGCGCTTGTGCAGCAGTGGCGGCTATTTTTCAGTCGGGCGTGACCCCCAGCGGACTGGAATTTATGGAGCGCAACGCCATCGATTGGGCGGTGCGCTATGTGGGCGAAACGCCTGTGCCCATCCATGAAGAAGACGGCGCGCACCTGCTGATTGAGGTGGATGGCTTTCACATGGACAGCCTAGTGGCGGATTGTGAGACGATTACAAGGGTTTTGGAGCACTTCGACTGTGGTGAGATCTTCTTCGCCGACGACGATGCCACCAAAACGGCGCTCTGGAAATTACGCCGCAACGTAGCCCATGCCGTAAAACGCAATTCCATTTATAAGGAAGAAGACACGGTGGTACCCCGCGCAGAACTCCCCCATTTGCTCAAAAAAGTAAAAGAAGTTGGCGCCCGCTACGGCTTTGAATCCGTCTGTTACGGCCACGCGGGCGACGGGAATCTGCATGTCAACATCCTCCGAGGAAACCTTTCCGAAACGGCTTGGATGGAAGAAGTGCCCAAGGGCATCCGTGAGATTTTCCAGTTTGTAAAAAGTGTGGGTGGCACCTTGTCCGGGGAGCACGGTATTGGTCTGGTGCAGCGACCTTATCTGGATATTGTATTTTCGGAAGTGGAGTTGAGGCTTATGCGAGAAATCAAGGGGGTGTTTGACCCGTTGGGGATTTTGAATCCGGGGAAGGTGGTGGGCTAAATGTCAGATAAACCGCAAAATTCAAAACAGGAAAATTTAAAACCGCAAAATCGAGGGAAGATAACCCGTGGTAAAAAAATGGCACACCATAGAGTTTTCAGTGGATCGGGCAAAGCGAAATGCTTTATAGCACTCAAAAATGCCAAACCGAGCGTGTCATCCTGAACGAAGTGAAGGATCCGAGATAACGGCTTGTTCTACTTTAATAAGCAGATCCTTCGCTACGCTCAGGATGACACGCTGGGCTTGAGCACTCATTACCACTCATAGACTATTCATTACAACTACTTTCTGCGACTAAAGTCGCCGGTACAGACCCGTCCTTACTTATATACGCACCAATTTCCCGGTCTTCACCACCGCTCCAGCCCAAACACGCCACACATACACACCTTTACCCGACATCGCCGAAGCCGGGATCTCTAAATTGTGATTTCCTTGTTCAAGTTGCACCTCATTGACCCAGAGTAGCTTACCTGTTAAATCGCTGATCTCAAGCCGTAGATTTTCTGCTCTTGGCAGGTAAATGGGCAATATTGCGTCTCCCACGGACGGATTTGGGCGCGGCAGACCAAGGGTGGGGTTTTCCTGGTGCACAGTCCTTTCATCAATTACTGGACTCGTTCCATTGGCAACCGCGGTGCAATTCAAATCGCCGATTTTAATGCCCCAAAAACGGACATTAACGCTAGTATCTTGTAAATCTGTCAAGGCGAAAGATTCCGGGAAGGATTGCGAAAGTGGGTCTGGCGCAGGGAACTGATAACCTTCTAATACGAACCGCCATGAGGTGTTGTTTGGAAAGTCAGTGTATATGCCAAGTATCAGGTTTCGGATGTCTATACTGTCTTCCAAGGTGATTTGACCATCGCGATTGACATCGGCGGCTACCCATTGCCAAGGCTCCGTGAAGGGCTGGATGCCGTGAATGTGTTTTGAAAGCAAGACTAAATCGTAGGTCGTAACCCCATTCAGCGGATTGTCGTCTTTCATCGGGGCTATTTCAACATTGATTCCAAGCGGGAAAGCCTGATCAAAGCAATTTTCATTATTGGTGTCAAAATAGGTAATGGGTGGCTCAGAAGGCAGTTGGGTGGTTATTTCATAAGTAAGTTCCTCCACACCACCCGTAGAATCACAAAATGTTCTGGTGCTGCAAACCCTAATGTTCCCGCCTCCTACTTCAGAGCAATTACTCAAGTTATCCTGGACAAGAACATACGTTTCGCAGTAATTAGCGTTGCCTGCAGCATCTCTGGCCCACAGTTCTATACATTTTGTCCCTATTTCTTCACAGTTGAACACCAGCTCCAAAACAGGATTTCCATTGGCATCCAGTGGGAAGCCAGCACCTGTGCCGCATTTTCGCAGGCCAATTTTTATCTGATCGGTCGGTGTCACATTATCCGAAACCGAAAGCAGAAAATCAGATGCCCAAAGTTGAATCATCCCAGTCGGCATGATATTGACGCTCAATCCATTGAGACAGGTGACCACGGGGGGCGTGAGATCCAGATGAGGCGCAGGGTCAAAAGTTGGGGCGTTTTTTTCTGCGTTTGGGAAGGTTTTTTTCTGGGCAAAAAGACCTGTTGAGAGCAGTAACAGTAGAATAAATAGAGGAGATTTTTTCATGAGGGAATATGTTTAAGGTTGACAAGCGACAATATGAAACTTCCCGAAAGTTTAAAACTTTCGGGAAGTTCGCGCTCAAAACAATTAATACCGAACAATTTTTCCCGATTTCACCACCTCACCTGCCCGAACCCTCCACACATACACGCCTGGATGGGGCATGGCCGAAGTGGGGATTTCGAGTAAGGAAGGACCTTCGGGCAAGTACATCTCGCTGCGGGAAACCAGGCGGCCTGAAAAATCGAGCACTTCCAAATACACCCTTTCAGCCCCGAGCAGTTGGAGTGGAAGCATCGCCGCTTCATTCGTCGGGTTGGGTGCTGGAATGCCAATGAGATGTTCGGTTTCGGGTATCCGGTCATAGAAACCCGTGACTGCTGTGCAGTTCACATCACATATTTTTACTGCTGCAAAATTACCGGAGAATATTGTTGGGTTACTAATATCCACCGTGATTGATTCAGGAAAGGGAGTAGCGAGTGGATTGTTGGGGTCGGGGAAAGAAAAACTTTTGTCCACAAAACGCCATGAATCTGGAAGACTGTCCCAAATGCCAAGTATCAGTTTCCGACAATCCCTTATATCAAAAGTATCCACAATCTGGTCCCTGTTTATATCGGCAGCAATCCATTGGTATGGATTGTTGAAGGGCTCAATCCCATCGATATGTTTTTGGATAAGCAGCAGATCAAAAAGTGTAACACCATTTATCAATGGGTTTCCATCAAAGGATGGAGTAGCGGTATATTTAACACAATCGGAAGGAAGCCATGGGGAAATATCAATACACCCATGGGCATCGCTCAAGTCAAAAAAATTGATTTGTCCATTGCTGCAAACTGCATTTATTTCAAATACCACCTCTTCTAATCCATCATTAAAACAATACGTTTTTGCGCAAAAATCCTGACTCAGGGGCGACTGGCTACAATACCCCAAATTATCCTGCACAATCACATACGTCTCGCAAAAATCGGCATTCCCTGCGGCGTCAATTGCCCAGAGTTCAACACTTTGCGTGCCGAGTTCGTCGCAGTTATAAACCACACTGGTTATAGGGTTTTCATTCCCATCTACCGGGAATCCCGTGCCGGTTCCACTCTTTCGGATGCCTGTTTTGATTTGGCCCGCAGGGGTTACATTATCCTCCGTGTATTGCAAAAAATCGGAGGCCCAAAGGGTGATTAACTGGGTCGGCGAAACATTGACACTCAGACCATTGATGCATACCACGGTAGGCGCTTTGCAGTCTTTGACCAGAAATATTTTTTCGCAGGTTTTTGCAAGGCCCGCGGCATTGGTTATCACCCAGCGCACTTTGTGCGTCCCATAAGCCAATTCGGGCATCTCGGCAATATTTGGCGCTGCATCATTCACCCAATTAAGTTGGTAAACAACTGTGTCGCCGGACACATCGGTCCTCAATTCAAAACGCCAAAACAAATTAGCCGGCACCGGGCGCTGGTCAAAAATTCTTGGCGTGCCTCCGGAATAGTTCGGGTTAAAAGCATTGTTGAAATTGATCTGTCCGGCAGCTGGCGGATTGTCGCTGTCCACCACGGTTTCCTGCAGACCATCACCATCCAGATCCAGGAACAACAAGCAACGTACAGCGAGAGGGTCGCCAGAACAAGTATCCAGGACCGAAAGGCTCAGGTCAATTTTTGTCTCTGCCAGATCATGGCTCTGGATGGAATTGTCCCACCAAACAAGATCATTCCAATATTGTGGGCTGTTGTTGGAAAGGTCGCAGCCCTGTATGGCAGCATTGCAGTGGAGTAATTGTGGTTCGCATTGCGCGAAGGCTTCATTG
>JAUSMG010000464.1 GCA_030645295.1 Saprospiraceae bacterium
CATCATACATCATACATCATACATCATATCCACCCAAACTATGCGAAAGCAATTAACCTATGCCCTCCTTGCCACAGCCGCTGCTGCTGGCATTTTTTTGCTCATTCGTAGCCAGAAAGTTGTCAAAAACGAGGCTTACTACGAGGCTGTCTCCCAATACATCTACGCTTTCACCTCCGGTTCTATCAGCCGCGATGACGTGGTGCGTGTGCGCTTTGTCAATGCCGCTGTTTCTCAGGAGCAGGTCGGCAAGGATGTGCCCGCCAGCGTATTTTCCACCGATCCGCAGATCGAAGGCAAAGCCGTCTGGGAAGACGATCGCACCATCAAACTGACTCCTGCTCAGGCACTTAGCCCCGGAAAACGTTACACAGCCAAGGTGTCGTTGAAACGTATTTATTCCGAAGCTCCGAGCCTTGCCCGCTCCTTTGAGTTTGATTTCAATGTGCGGGAACTCGCCTACGATGTGACCACCGACGGTTTATCCGCCGATCCAAACGACCCGCGTCAACAACGTGTTACCGGGCGCGTCCGCGTGAACGAATCCTGCGATGCCGCCAAAATCGAGCAGATGTTCGCCGCCAAACAAGGCAATAAAGCGCTGCTTGTGAGCTGGCAACACAGTCAGGACGGTCTTTCACACCAATGGACCGTAGCCGGTGTGGAGCGCTCCAATGCTGCAAGTGCTGTGCGCCTTGCCTGGTCCGGGTCCGCCATTGGGGTAGAAAAAAACATCTCAGAGGAGCAACCAGTGCCGCCGTTTGGCGAGTTCGTGGTGCTTTCGGCTAAGGCAGTACAAGTAGAAGAGCAGTATGTTTTGCTTAATTTCTCTGACCCGATCTCTGCCGCGCAGGACCTGGCCGGCCTGGTACGCATCGACAATTTCAAGGGCAAATTGCGCTATGTCACCGATGGCAATTTCGTGCGCGTATATCCCGGTGAGCGTATTTCCGGCGCAAAAAAAATCAAGGTGGACGGCAGTATCCGCAGTGCCGCCGGACAAAGCCTGAATGCTGCAGGAGAATGGAAATTAAACTTTGAAGACCTTAAACCGGCTGTTCGACTCGTAGGTCGTGGGGCCATTATTCCGCAACAAGCCGGCGGCGGGGTGATCTTTCCTTTCGAGGCCGTTGGCCTTACCGCAGTAGATGTGGAGGTATTTAAAATATTCAATTCCAACATTTTACAATTCCTGCAAGTCAACGAGATCGAAGGCGAGCAGGAATTAGAGCGCGTGGGCAAAATCGTTTTACAAAAAAAATTTGATCTCGCCGCCATCAATCCTGATGCTTCCTCGAAGGTCTGGCAACGTTATGCCCTCGACCTTAAAGACATGATCCAGAAAGACCCTGGCGCTATTTATCAGGTGCGTCTGGCGTTCAAAATGGATTATACCTCCTGCCCAACGGCCTCCATTGCTGCTAATGAAGGGGATAATGACGATGATGGCGCTGTAAAAAGTATCCTGGGCGGTTATCGCGGTGTTTATTGGGACGAAAACGACAGTGAATACTGGTGGAACGAAGAGGACGATTACAATTGGGACAACCGTGAAGTCCCCTGCGCAAAAGAGTACTACAACGCCGAACATTTCAGCAAGCGCAACGTGTTTGTGAGTGACCTTGGACTCACCGCCAAGCGTGGCCGCGATGGATCTTTGTTCCTTGCGGTTACGGATCTCCACACGGCGCAACCCGTAAGTGGCATCGACATCGAATTGCTCAGTTACCAACTACAACCCATCACCAAGACCCGCACCACTGGCGACGGAACCGTGATGGTGGAGGGTTTGCGTGAAACGCCATTTCTGGCAGTCGCTACAGGCCAGGGCCGCCGCGGCTATCTCCGCATGGCCGATGGTAATGCTTTGTCACTCAGCCGTTTTGATGTGGCTGGTGTGGAATCTCAAAAAGGACTGAAGGGCTACATTTACGGGGAGCGTGGCGTTTGGAGACCAGGTGATTCGCTCTTCCTGAACTTCGTTCTGGAAGACAAAACAGGCAGGCTCCCACAAGGTCACCCGGTGGTGTTTGAACTTCGCGACCCCAGTGGCTCGCTGCAATATCGCACGGTCTCTTCTTCTGGTGTGAACGGGGTTTACCCCTTCTATTGCAGCACCCGTGCAGAGGCAAAAACGGGCAACTGGAGTGCCAAAGTCATGGTGGGTGGCGCGACGTTTGTTCGCCCCGTGAAAATCGAAACGGTGAAACCCAACCGTTTGAAGATGGATTTGAATTTTGGACCGCGCGCCTTCCTTACGGCCAAAGATTTCGCGGTGGGCGGCGAAGGTCAGGGCATCAATGGGGCCTTGAAAGTCAATTGGTTGCATGGTGCCACTGCACAAAACCTGAAGTCCACGGTGGAGATGCAGGTCCGGGCGGTTAAGACCGAATTCACCGGGTACAAAGGCTACACTTTTGACGATCCCTCCCGATATTTCTACTCTGAACCGGAAGTCCTGTTCGACGCAAATCTTGACCAAAAAGGGGAGGCCAATGTGCCGCTCAAAATTGGACAGGTCAGCGCAGCGCCCGGCAAACTCATCGCTAATTTCAAGGTTCGGGCATTCGAAGCAGGCGGCGATTTCAGCACCGATAATTTTGCCCTGGATGTGTTGCCCTATGAGCGTTTTGTAGGTGTTTTTATTCCCACCGATAAATGGGGCAGCAAAACACTGGACCGGAGTGGAAGCAGCAAAGTGAATTTTGCCGTTTTGAACAACCTGGGTAAACCCGTTGCAAATCACAAAGTCACCGTGGCGCTTTACCGCGTTGACTGGCGCTGGTGGTGGGATGATGATGCACAATCCGGTATAGGCCAATTCAACAGCAGCGAACTCAATGACGCCATTGACCACGCCGTGCTGACCACCGACGCCCGGGGCCAGGCTTCCTGGACAGTTAAACCTACCGGCTGGGGTCGCTATCTGGTGCGCATTGCCGACACAGAAGAAGGACATACAGCCGGTGACTTTTTCTGGGCTGGACAGCCGGAGCAATTGGACGATATTCAGAGCCGCAACGCAGCGGCGATGTTGCCCTTCACCGTTGAAAAAGAAAAATACAACGTTGGGGAGGAAGTCGTGTTGAAAATTCCGGCCAGCGAAAACGGACGGATCCTTTTGACTTTAGAAACCGGAACCCGGGTGGCGCGCCATATCTGGTTTGACGCAATAGCGGGGGATAACTTCCTGAAATTCAAGGCAGAAAAAGAAATGGCGCCCACGGTTTATGCACACATTAGTCTCATTCAACCGCATGCGCAGACTAAAAACGATCTGCCCATCCGGATGTATGGCGTGACTCCGGTAAACATCGAAAGCTCGGCCACGCGGCTTGAGGCTCAAATTGATATGCCTGACCAGCTGAAGCCGGATGAGTTCTTCAACATTGCCCTGCGCGAGAAAGGTGGCAAGGCTTGTGTGTACACCATTGATGTCGTGGATGAAGGGCTGCTCGACCTCACAAGGTTTGAAACCCCCAATCCCTGGGAGGCCTTCTATGCCCGTGAAGCGCATGGCGTAAAGACTTGGGACATATACGATTATGTGCTCGGAGCCTATGGTGCGGAACTTTCCCGTATCCTGGCCATCGGTGGCGACGGTATCAACCAAAAAGCGAAAAACGCCACGCAGGTCAATCGTTTTAAACCTTGTGTGATTCACCTCGGACCGTTTAAACTTGAAAAAGGACAGGTAGCAAAACACAGGCTGAAAATTGAAAACTATGTGGGCTCGGTCCGTGTGATGGCGGTGCTTTCTGCTCCGGCAGCGGGTGGTGAAGGCGCCTATGGCAATGCAGAAAAAACCTGTCCGGTACGCAAACCGTTGATGATAATGCCCACCTTACCAAGAGTACTTGGACCGGGCGAGACATTGCGTTTGCCTGTGGAAGTATTTGCCATGGAAAAATCGGTGAACAGCGCGACCATAAACGTTCGGGAATCAAGCGGTTTGGTTAGTGTTGCAAGCAGTTCAAACAGTTTGGCTTTTAGTGAACCTGGTCAAAAACTCACCTATTTCGATTTAAAAGTTGGAGAAAAAACGGGCGTTGCCAAATTCAAAATTTCGGCCACTGGCGGCGGCGAAACCGCTACTTCTGATATTGAGATCGAGGTGCGGAATCCCAATCCGATTATCACCCGGGTGCTGGATGGCTCAATGGACCCCGGTCAAACCTGGGTGCAAACAGGCAAATCCACGGATTTCAGTGATCTTGAAGCAGCTGTTCTTGAAGTTAGCAGTATTCCTCCGATAAACCTGTCCAAACAACTCGACTACCTCATCCGTTACCCGCACGGTTGCATCGAGCAGACCACTTCGGCTGCATTCCCGCAATTGTATGTAGACCTCATTGCTCCGCTTACGGACAAGCAGCAGCAGGATATCCAGAAAAACGTAACGGCGGCCATTGCCAAACTGCAGAATTTCCAGGTCCCTTCTGGGGGGTTCTCCTACTGGCCCGGCGATAATGCGGTGGCCGACTGGGCAAGCACCTATGCAGGGCATTTTCTGATTGAAGCGCGGGCTCGCGGCTATGCGGTGCCCCAGCAAATTCTCGATAAATGGCTTGATTATCAACAGAAAACCTCCCGCACCTGGGAGCCCGTCAATGACAATGATCCGAACAGTTGGTCGCGCCACAGCACCGAAATGGCGCAAGCATACCGACTTTACGCCCTTGCGATGGCCGGAAAACCCGACCTCGCGGGCATGAACCGTATGCGGGAGCAAAAGAAAAAATTTGAGAGTTCCGCCTCCCTGCTCGCTGCGGCATTTGCCACAGCAGGCAAAAATGAGGCAGCACGGGATTTATTGAATGACCTGAATTCCACCAAGTTTACCTACACCTGGTGGGGCTATACTTATGGCTCGGATTTGCGCGATCTGGCGCTGAAACTTGAAACGCTTACTGCAGTGGGCGATAACAAACGTGGGCTTGAAGTAGCACTTCAGGTTGCCTCGCAAATTGGCGACGCAGCACGTTGGTTTTCAACCCAGGAGCTTGGTACCTGTCTTCGCGCTTTGGGCAAGTTCGCCAAAAAAGCCACCTTGGGGGATAAAGCCGACTTTGTCATCAAGGCCGGTGGACGCGAAATTCCGGTGAACAGCACGACGGCATACTATTTGTACCCATTGGGAGAAGAAGTTGCGGGCGGCGTTTCGGTGAAAAACCTCAGTAAGCAAAAACTATTTAGTCGTATTGTGATGCGTGGCCGACCTGCATCTTCGGATTTGCCCGCCGAAAGCAGTAATATCTCGCTTGGAGTGCGGTATACAGACTTGAAAGGTTCGGTAATTGACCCGGCCAAACTCAAGCAGGGTACGGATTTCCTCGCAGAAGTGACCGTAACGCGTACGGGCGCCATGCGTTTTGATTTCAACGAATTGGCACTCACGCAAATATTCGCTTCAGGTTGGGAAATTCTCAACACGCGTATGAACCTCGTGGGCGGCTCTACATCCGACCCTATGGATTACCAGGATGTGCGCGACGACCGGGTGTTTACTTACTTCGATCTGCCTTTCAACCGGACCAACGACAAAAACGCAAAGCAATCGCGTACGTATCGCATCCAACTGAATGCGGCATACGCGGGGCGTTACTTCCTGCCCGCACTGGCTTGCGAAGCGATGTATGACAACCGGATCCGGGCGGTTCAGCCTGGGAAGTGGGTGGAAGTGGTGAATTGAAAATTGGGGATTTGATTATTTGGGGATTGGGGGATCGGGGGATTCATTGAAACAAGAGTCATCCCCAATTTTTTAGAAAGCTGAATTAAACAGGAAAACCGCAAAACCGGAGAACAGGAAAATATAAAACTGTGAGGAGATTGATCTCGAAAAGGAATGGTTTCGGCTATCTTCGAATCATAATGTACCGTTTTAATTTTCTTGTTCTCCGGTTTTGCGGTTTTCCTGTTTAAATTTTAGTGCTTGTTAAAATTCAGGATGACCCATGTTTCAGAAAAATTGGGGACGTCAAGTCCGGGATATTGGAAGTGTACGGACTCTTACGGACTCCATTTCAATTACAACAAAGGCGCCAATCGCCAATGGTTCTGCAATTTGATCCCAGCATTCTCTCAGAAGTTCATAAAACACTTTTGCGCTTATATGGTGGATTCTGAACAAAACTACAGAAGGAAGTCTGTTTCCAGAAAAGGCTAGCAATTTCCCAAAATCAAGGTCATGGGTAATGATTACCTCTTCAGACTCAAGGGCGATTTCGAGAATTCCAGAATCAGGTGTTTTGTTTGAAAAATGGTTGGGAAGATAACGAAACTCATGCCCTTCCGCCTCTAACAAGCTCCCTAACGCCGGAGATATGCCAACGTCCAGAAGGAATTTCATGCTGCAATCCGTTGCAAGGGTAGAAATTGTTCATCCATAGCGAGTGCTGCAAAAGCAAGGGCTTCAAGAATATCCTCCTTCTCTAAAAACGGAAAATCTTGAAGCAAGTCCTCATGGCTCATTCCACCCGCAAGGTAGCCAAGGAGCGTTGCTACAGGGAATCGTATACCCCGAATGCACGGTTTGCCTGTACAAACATCAGGATTCATCGTGATGCGGGGAAATTGAGGATGTTGCAGTTCCATAATTTGCTTAAATAATTGCTTGCAAAGATAAGTGCAGAATGTTGAGTATGTTCATTTCTCCTAATTGCGTGAATCTGTTTAATCCTTACTCGGTTTTAAACCCATCGAATTCGATGGGTTTAAAATCATCGTTATACAAATTCCTTCTCTAAAAACGTCATCACTTTCCCCCTCGCACCCCGGTTCTCCTCCAGATACGCACGCACCGCATCGGAGGCATTTCTGTAAAAAACAGGGTCTTGTAGTTTGCCCAAAATTGCGGCCAATTCCTCTGCATTCCGCACAGGAAAAGCCCCGCCCCGCGCAACGAACTGCCGTGCCTCCTCAAATTTTTCATACTTCGGCCCAAAGATGATGGGCAAGCCAAAAGCAGCTGGTTCCAGCGTATTGTGGATGTCCTTGCCAAAGCCGCCACCGATGTAGGCGACCGTGCCGTAGCGGTAGAGTGTGTTCAAGAGGCCGATGTTGTCGATGACCAGGCAGGAAGGTGACACCTCCGAAGAACCAGAAGGTATCACTTTAAACCAGCGCGAATACCGCACTGCATTCCCGGCTTGTCTACAAATGCGTTCAACATTCGCTTCCGATGGTTCATGCGGGGCAATGATGAGTTTAGGTATATTGAGGCGGTGACTTTGAGTCACCGCCTCAATAAGCGCCCCAAAAATCACCGCCTCATCCGGTTCCCAGGAACTGCCAACCACAAGCACAGGTTCCGAAACATCTTCTGTAAATGCCTGCACAATTTCATTCTCCGCGGCGCTTTCCGCAATCTTTAAAACCCGGTCTACCCGGGTGTCGCCAGCGACTGTAACGTTTTGTATTCCAATACTTTGGAGCAATTTCCCTGAAGCTTCGTTTTGCACAAAAATTTGCGTGAAACACCCCAGCATCTTGCGCCAAAAACTGCCATACCATTTAAAAAATGGCTGCGATGGGCTGAATAATGCCGATACCAGCAAGGTCGGAACACCACGTTTTTTCAGTTCAAAAAGGTAGTTTGCCCAAAATTCATATTTGACAAAAATGACCACATCGGGCTGGATCAATTCGAGAAAATCACGCGCGTTCTGGCGTGTATCGGCAGGGAGGTAACAGACCAGATCAGCGTGGGGGTAGTCTTTCCGAACCTCATATCCTGAAGGCGAAAAGAAGGTCAGCACGATTTTCCAATCCGGAAATTGCGCTCGAAATGCCTCCATTACGGGGCGACCCTGTTCAAACTCTCCGAGGGAGGCAGCGTGCAACCAAAGGACACTTGACTGTTGACTGTTGACTGTTGACTGTTGACTGTTGACTGTTGACTGTGGGCCATTGAGTGTTGACTTCAATTGCGCACGCCAATTGCGCCGCCCCTGCACCCAAAGTTGTGCTTTAGCATTGAATTTGGCCGCTATATGAATGCCAAGCATAAACAACCGGATGACAAATTCGTACATCAAAAGCATAAGATAACCCACTTTTTTCAATAATAGATTTCCTCTGCAGTCCCTGTATAAAACGGGAGGGTCCATGCCAGCCGGACGCCAAAACGGAGGTCTACGCGACTACCTTCCAGTTTGCGCATTTCGGAAAAATCCCAATCGCGTAGCGTATTTGTAAACGCCTGATTGAATTCAAAACCTAACATCCAACTCATGTCACGGCCATAACCTACCTTTTGCCAGCCTACGAATTGCTGCAGGGCCGGGCCTCCAGAAAGTCGGTCATAACCCTTTTTATAATCTCCCCTGATCTGCACCACCGTCCGCGAATCGTCAATTATCCTTATGCTGTGTTGCGACCAGCCCCCGCCGAAGCTGAGGCGAAGGCCCGCGCGTTTGTCACTGAAAGTCAGCATCTTACCCAGGGTTGCGCCGACATACATTCCTTGTTCTTGCGCCCGTGTTGTAGCAATGTTCCGGTCGTTTCCAATGATGTCGCCGGTAGGCGTACGAAGAATAGAAAGTGGGTCCTCTTTAACTTTACTGCCAAAAAGAAAGGCACCTTCCAGGCCAAAAAACCAGTTTTTGGAGGTGAAAAATTCTGTACCCGCCCCAATAGAGCCGTTCAAACCGAATCGCTCAGACAGATCGCCTGCGGGCAAATGCCCACCAAGCGCAAAATGCGCCAGCACTGCTTTACTTTTGCCCTCTTTCACGGGTTTTTTTATTTCAGTGGAGCTCTGGGCAATAAGTGTCGAACTAAAAAACAAAAGGAAAAATGCGGCCCGGCCAATGATTTGAAGGCATGGGATTGGTTTGGCAAACGAGATTCTAAACATGCACTTGGTGAAAACATCAAGCGCGGCGGGGAAATGAGAAATCAGAAAACGTAGTTTTTGAAACATCAGCATCGAAAAAAAAGTCAAAAGTCAAAAAGTCAATAGCCAAGAGTCAATGGTCAATAGCCAACAGTCAACCGTCAAGAGTCAACCGTCAAAAGTCAAAAGTCAACCGTCAATGGTCATTAGCCAACAGTCAACCGGCGGCAAAAGTAACGCCCTCTCCCCCATCTCCGCTGCCGCGTTTGCGGAATTACGAGATATAGTGAGCGAAGCCTACCTTCTGACGGACGAAATTGCCCGCCGTGACCACGGACACGACGAGACCGAGGACCTGATGTTCGTCCCTCAGGCAGTATTAGAGCCTGCTGATACGGAGCAAGTCAGTCGGATCATGCAGGTTTGTTCGCGCGAGCGTATCCCCGTTACCGTGCGGGGCGGCGGCTCAGGATTGGCGGGGGGAGCCTTGCCTACCCACGGCGGACTGGTGATCTCTATGCGGCGTTTTGACAAAATCCTACGGATTGACAAGGAGAATTTTCAAGTCACGGTAGAACCCGGGGTCATCACAGAGACCCTGCAAAATACCTTACGGGAACAAGGTTTATTTTACCCGCCCGATCCTTCCAGCCGGGGCTGGAGTTTCATCGGCGGCAACGTCAGCACCAACGCGGGCGGCCCCAAAGCCGTGAAATACGGGGTGGT
>JAUSMG010000488.1 GCA_030645295.1 Saprospiraceae bacterium
GCATTGGAGAAATGATCAATAGTCCTGGTGGGCAAATGATTTTGTTCGGGGTACTCGTTTGCCTCGCGGGTATTGCGATTTGCGGTCGGGCTGGCATGTTGAAAGAACGTGAGCTGGATGATGCGACGAAAAAGGCAGGCGTTGCAGAGTTCAATTTGACCAAAGGGATCATTGTAGCCACGATTTCGGGCATTCTTTCGGCTTGTTTCAATTTTGGCATTGAGGCCGGTAAAAGCATGGCGCCCGTAGCCATCGAGCATGGCGCAAATCCGCTTTTTCAAAACAACGTAATTTTTGTGGTATTGCTGTGGGGGGGGCTTACGACCAATTTTGTATGGTGTATGTTGCTGAATTTCAGAAACAAAAGTTTCGGCGATTATACCAACCGAAACACGCCCATTCGGGCCAACATAATGTTCGCCGCCTTGGCAGGCACCACCTGGTTCATGCAGTTTTTCTTTTACGGTATGGGCGAATCGAAGATGGGCAACGGGGCTTCGTCCTGGATTTTACACATGGCCTTTATCATCCTGATTTCCAGTGCCTGGGGCTTGTTTTTGAAGGAGTGGAAGGGTGTGAGCCGGCGCACATTTGCCACGATAATCACTGGGATTGGCGTGATATTGTTGTCGGTACTGCTGGTAGGCTGGGGGAATTCGATGTAATAAATCAAACATATCTGACATGACACATCAAATAGTGTGGGGTGACACAGCCGACCGCTTTCCATGGGAGGAAGGGTTTGAAGAGAAATTTCGGCCGTTTCATCCTTTATGTTTCAAACAAAACCGCGTAGCGGTGACATTTTGGTAAAACTATGCCCATCAAGAAATTTCAACACGTCTCCTACCTCTGGGACGAACAAAAAGCCGCCGAACTTGCGGGCGATGAAGTCGCGCTCCTCGTATATCGCTCTAACCTACTTGGCGCCGACCTCCGGCTGACCAATTACGGCGGCGGCAATACTTCCTGCAAAGCCCTGGCCAAAGACCCGCTCACCAGCAAGGAAGTCGAAGTAATGTGGGTCAAAGGCTCCGGCGGCGACCTGGGTACTATGAAGCGCGATGGATTGGCGGCACTCTATGTCGAGCGTTTGCGCAGCCTAAAAAACGTGTATCGAGGACTGGATCACGAGGACGAAATGGTGGAGCTTTTCAACCACTGCATCTATGATCTCGCCTCCAAAGCGCCTTCGATTGATACGCCTTTACACGCTTTTTTGCCGTTCAAACACATTGATCACTTGCACCCCGACGCAGCCATCGCCATCGCCGCTGCGAAAGACGGGGAACACATTACCCGCGAATTGTTTGGGGGTAAAATTGGTTGGATCGGCTGGCAACGTCCGGGTTATGATCTGGGCTTGCAGTTGCTGGAATGTCTTGAAGAAAACGCCAAAAAAGGTGTCGCTTTGCGGGGTATTATGCTCGGTTCGCATGGACTGTTTACCTGGGGGGATACGGCTTATGAGAGTTATCTTAATACATTGGAAGTCATTGAGATGTGTGCGGAGTTTTTGGAAAATAACCTGGGTACAACTCGGTCTGTTTTTGGCGGAGCGAAAATCCAACTTCCCGAAAGTTTTGAACTTTCGGGAAGTTCCTCGCAAGCCCAAAAACAAGCCGCCGCTCTCGCTCCAATATTACGCGGTTTTTGTTCCAGCCAAACCCGCATGGTCGGTCATTTTTCCGACGACGAGCGTGTGCTGCAATTCATCAATTCAAACGACCTGGAAAGGCTCGCCCCACTTGGCACTTCTTGCCCCGACCACTTTTTGCGTACGAAAATCAGTCCGCTGGTGCTGGAACTGAAACCCGACGAGGATTTATCCGACGTTGCCAAGATCAAAGAAAAACTGACCCCGGCTTTTGAAACCTACCGTCAGATGTACGCCGACTATTATCAGGCCTGTAAACGCCCGAACAGCCCTGCCATGCGCGACCCTAATCCGGTGGTCATCTTGTGGCCAGGTGTGGGTATGTTCGCCTTTGCCAAAGACAAACAGACCGCTAGGGTAGCCGCAGAGTTTTATACCAATGCGATCAATGTGATGCGCGGCGCGGAGGCGGTTTCTGAGTACAATGCTCTGCCGCGTCAGGAGGCATTTGACATTGAATATTGGCTCTTGGAGGAGGCAAAATTGAAGCGTATGCCAAACCCCAAACCCTTGAGCGGACGGGTGGCTTTGGTAACAGGTTCAGCGGGTGGCATCGGCAAAGCCATTGCCCGGAAATTTGCCGAAGAAGGCGCATGTGTGGTTTTGAACGACCTCAACCCGGAGCGATTGGAGGAAGCAAAGTCCGAGTTTTTGAATGATTTTAGCAAAGACGCTGTGTCAGCAATCTCACTCGATGTAACGGATGCACAATCCGTTGCAGCGGCTTTTGAATGGGCATGCCTTGCCTTTGGCGGCGTGGACATTGTGGTGAACAATGCAGGCATCAGCATCTCTCAACCCATTGCTGAACACTCGGAAGAAAACTGGGACAAACTTTATCACATTCTGGTAAAAGGCCAGTTTTTGGTCAGCCAGGCGGGCGTAAACGTGATGCGGAAACAAGGCTTTGGCGGCGACATCGTGAACATCGTGTCGAAGAATGCCGTGGTAGCTGGTCCGAACAATTCGGGCTACGGTTCGGCCAAAGCGGCGCAGGCGCACCTGACGCGTTTGCTCGCAGCCGAACTCGGCCCCGATCATATCCGGGTCAATACCGTGAACCCCGATGCGGTCATTGCAGGCTCCAACATCTGGTCGGGCGGCTGGGCAGAAGGCCGCGCCAAAGCGTATGGGATCAGGGTGGAAGAACTCCCCGCTTACTACGCCAAACGGACTTTGCTCAACGAAATCATTTTGCCCGAAGACATTGCCAACGCTTGTTTCGCTTTTGTGGGCGGGCTTTTGAATAAGTCTACCGGCAATGCGCTGAACGTGGACGGGGGTGTGGCGATGGGTTTTTTGAGGTAGTACCCCGGAACTCCGTTCCGGGAAACAGAACAGTACCCCGGAACGCTGTTCACGAAAAATAAATTTTTAGCACATCAACCCTCCCGGAACGGAGTTCCGGGCTACTAACATGCCACGCATCGCCTTCAAAATGCAACTCCATCCCGGCCAGACCGAGGAATACAAACGCCGCCACGACGAACTTTGGCCAGAACTCACCGAACTACTCCGGGAAACGGGTGTCCGCGACTATTCCATCTTTCTGGACGAGGAAACGCTTACCCTGTTCGGAGTTTTGGACATTGATAACCCCGAACGACTGGATGATCTGCCCAGTCACCCAGTGATGCAACGCTGGTGGGCTTATATGGCCGACATCATGGAAGCCAATCCTGACCACTCGCCGCGGAGCATGCAGCTTCGCGAAGTGTTTTCTTTAAAATGAATTTTACTACATAGCGCACATAGAACGTATAGTTTCTCAAGTTTAAAAATGCGATCGTGGTATTCTATGTGAACTATGTGCGCTATGTGGTAAGTAAAACCTAAAATAACTCAAACCAATTTATTCATGCATCTCGCTGATGAAATTCAGGAATTCAACCATAAAAGCCAAGCTGCCCATGCGTTTCATTTTCAGTACATCTCTGAATTGTTAGGCAATAAAGGCATGGATGTCCAAACAATTATCGAAAAGATAATAGCCTTTCAGATTGCCATTCCTTCCTGGGCGCTGGGTACAGGCGGCACACGCTTCGGGCGTTTCCCGGGCGGTGGCGAACCGCGTAGCCTGGAAGAAAAAATCGAGGATGTGGGTTTGTTGCACCAACTCAACCAGTCTTCGAATTCCATTTCGTTGCACATTCCCTGGGACATCCCGCGCGATCCGGCTGCCTTGAAAAGTCATTTGAAAGCACACGGATTGAAGATCGACTCGGTCAATTCCAACACATTTCAAGACCAGGAGGATCAACCCCTTTCGTATAAATTCGGTTCGCTGTGCCATACCGATGCCGCCGTACGACAGCAGGCAGTTGACCACAACATTGCTTGTATCGAACATGGTAAAGCCCTGGATTCCAAGGTATTGACGGTATGGCTGGCCGATGGTTCCAATTTCCCCGGGCAACAGCATTTCCGTCGGGCCTGGCAGCGCACCGCCGATTCTCTTGCGAACATTTATCAGGCCATGCCCCATGACTGGACGATGCTCATAGAGTACAAGCCCTACGAACCCAATTTTTACTCGATGGTGATTCCGGATTGGGGAACCTCTTATTCGCTTTGCCAGCATCTTGGCAAAAACGCACAAGTGCTCGTGGATTTGGGTCACCACCTGCCCAACACGAACATAGAGCAGATCGTGGCGCGGCTCATGCACTTTGGGCGACTCGGTGGTTTCCATTTTAATGGTTCTATGTACGGCGACGACGACCTGACAACAGGTAGCATAAAACCCTATCAGTTCTTCCTGATTTTCAATGAATTGGTGGATGCTATGAGCGATCCTAAAGTGAAGAATCCGCCGCTGGCCTGGATGATAGATGCCAGTCACAACGTAAAGGATCCTCTTGAAGACCTGTTGCAATCTGTCCAGAATATCCTGATCACTTATGCCAAAGCCTTGTTGGTGGATCGGACGGCACTTGCTGCGGTTCAGGAAAACAACGATGTAGTAGCCGCAGAAGAGTTGCTTCGAGACGTATTTGCAACGGATACCCGTGCGCTTGTGGCGGAAGCGGCCCGGCAGTCTGGAGGGGCGATGGACCCGATTGGCGTGTACAGGAGTTTGGGGATTCGGGGGCAATTGATTGAAAAACGGGGGAAGAAGAGCGTAGCAACGGGCTTATAAAAATCCGTGTCTTATCCGCGTCATTCGTGGCCCAATGGAACACAGATGACACGGATAAGACGCGGATGAACACAGATTATGATCCTTATCCTCGACATAGGCAAGACCAACAAAAAATGCTTCGTCTTTGATGAGGACTACCGCATCGTTTTTGAGAAAAGTACCCAACTCGCCGAAATCAATGACGAAGACGGCGAGCCCTGCGAAGATTTGAAATTGTTGAAAAATTGGGTTTTAACGTCCGTGAACGAAGTTTTGCACGATACCCGTTTTCAGATTCGGGCCATCAATGTGACGACTTACGGCGCAAGTTTTGTCCATTTGAATTCCGAAGGCCATTCCCTTACGCCGTTGTACAATTACCTCAAACCGTTTCCGGAGGAGCTCCGAAAACACTTTTTCGATACCTATGGTCCAGAGACTAAAATTGCGCTTGAAACAGCCTCACCCGTACTTGGGAATTTGAATTCCGGGCTGCAATTATACTGGCTGAAAAATCATAAACCATTGGTTTTTAAGGCGATAAACTGCTCATTGCACTTGCCGCAATATGTGGCGTTTGTGGTTCAATCCGTGTCTCGTATGTTCGCCCCGCGATCCCTGCGGGGCGAACATACGAGACACGGATTGAATAGTGAAATCACCAGCATCGGCTGCCACACCATGCTCTGGGATTTTCGGAAAAACGAATATCACGACTGGGTAAAAGCCGAAGGGTTTGTTGAGAAATTTCCGCCCATAAAACCCTCAAACGCTGTGGTTCCAATCCCTAAATCCCCAAATCTCCAAATCACCATTGGTACTGGACTTCATGATAGCTCCGCAGCGTTGATTCCATACCTCGCCTGTTTTGACGAACCCTTCGTTTTAATTTCCACCGGCACCTGGTGCATCTCGCTCAACCCTTTTAACCACGAACCGCTTACTCCTGAGGAACTTGCACAAGACTGCCTTTGCTATCTTAGTTACGAAGGCAAACCTGTGAAAGCCGCCCGGTATTTTGGGGGGCATGAGCATGAACAGACAGTGAAAAAATTAGTGGAGGAGTTTGGTGTGGCGGTGGAGAACCGTTTGCGAAACGTCCAAGGTTTCGCAAACGCGAACGACCCTGAAATAATAAAATATCATACTTTCATGCGCCAACTCCTTGAAAAACAAGTTGTTTCCACCAAATTAGCCATCGGAAACACCCCCATCCGGCGCATTTTTGTAGACGGAGGTTTTTCTAAAAATGAAACGTACATGCACTTGCTGGCCGAGGCCTTCCCTGAACTGGAGGTTTATGCGGCTGAAGTTTCACAATCTACAGCACTTGGAGCGGCCATGGCGATCCATAATTATTGGAATGAAAAACCGCTGTCAAAAGACCTGATCTCGCTTAAAAATATCTGTGTTTGATCCGGGTCATCCGTGTGCTGATGGGCCACGGATGACCCGGATATAAAGGATTTTTTATGAAACTAAGATACAATCCCAACTTCCCCTCCATTGACGACCTCCGTACCCGCGCCCGACAGCGCATACCGCGATTCGCCTTTGAATACCTGGACGGCGGCTGCAATGAAGATGTAAATCTGCACAAAAACACCAGCGAACTCCGCGAGGTAGAACTGAAACCAGATTATCTGAGCAAACACAGCGGTTCGGACTTAAAAACCGAACTGTTTGGTCATGTTTACGATGCGCCATTTGGCATTGCCCCAATTGGTTTGCAAGGACTTATGTGGCCCAATGCGCCGGAGATTCTGGCGAAAGCAGCGAAGGAGCACAACATCCCTTTTGTACTTAGTACCGTTACCACAGCGAGTATTGAGCGAATCAGCGAATTGACGGAGGGCAAATTCTGGTTTCAACTCTACCATCCTGCCGACAATGCCCTGCGCGACGATATTTTGGATCGGGCTGAAGCGGCGGGGTGCAAAGTGCTGGTCGTGCTCTGCGATGTGCCGAGTTTCGGCTATCGCCCGCGCGACATTCGAAACGGATTGGCCATGCCGCCGAAAATTACCCTTCGTAATTTCCTGCAAATCATGGGAAAACCGAATTGGGCCATTCAAACACTGCTCCACGGACAACCCAGTTTTGCTAATATGGAAAAGTACATGCCCAAGGATTTGAACATGAAGCAATTGGGAGCATACATGAACCAGACTTTCGCAGGCCGGATGAACGAAGAGAAAATTGCGCCGATTCGCGACCGTTGGAAAGGGAAAATCGTGTTGAAAGGAGTCGCCAGTGAAGAAGACACCGCCCGCGCAATTCGTTTGGGCCTGGATGGGATCATCGTGTCCAACCACGGCGGCCGACAGTTGGACGCAGGGCAATCATCCATACAGTCATTCGTGCCGATCGTTCAAAAATACGCCGGACAGATTAAAATTATGCTCGACAGCGGCATCCGCTCCGGCCCGGATGTGGCCCGGGCTTTGGCAAGCGGAGCAGAATTCACTTTTCTCGGACGGTCGTTCATGTACGGTGTGGCAGCTTTGGGCAAAGCAGGCGGAGACCACACGATTTCCATTTTAAAAACCCAGCTGAAGCAGGTAATGGAACAGATATGCTGTGAGCGGGTGGAAGATTTCCCCAAGTATTTATTGAAGTAACAAGTAACAAGTAACAAGTAACAAGTACAAAGCACTAACAAATCTATGATATGAGCTTGCTACTTGTTACTTTTTACTTGCAACTTGTTACTTGTTACTTGAAACTTCATTTACTCAACTGCGCATCCACCACCGAAATAGCGATCATGTTCACAATTTCCCGGGTGGTGCTGCCCAATTGCAGGAGGTGAACCGGCTTTTTCAAGCCCAACAGGATCGGTCCCGTTTTTTCAATATCGGCTACTTCTTTGACCAGATTGTAGGCGATGTTGGAAGCCGACAGGTTGGGGAATATGAGGATGTTTGCACTGCCATCCCCCAAATCACAGAACGGATGATTTTCTTTCCGCAGGGCTATTTGGAATGGCAAATGCGCCTGCATCTCACCGTCCACGACCATGTTCGGATGTTTGGTTTTCAGCAATTCGACCGCTTTGCGCATTTTGATCGCGTCTTCGCCATCTGCGCTGCCAAAATTGGAATAGGTCAGTAGTGCGATACGTGGTTTGATGTTGAATTTTTCTACTTCCTTAGCCGCCAACTCTGCAATTTCTACAATTTCTTCCGCTGTCGGGTTGAAATTAACACTGGTGTCTGCCAAAAACAAGGGCCCAAAACGGCTCATCAGAATGTTCATCCCAGATACTTTTTTCACGCCTTCTTGTCGGCCTATGGCTTGCAAAGCCGGTCGGATCGTCTCGGGATAATTGCGGGTCATACCACCGATCATGGCATCGGCTTCGCCTGTTTCGACCATCAGGCAACCAAAGAAGTTTCTGCGGCGAACAATATTGCGGGCTTCCAATTGGGTATAACCTTTGCGCTTGCGTTTTTCAAACAATACATCACCGAATCGCTCAAGCCTTGCAATGTCGTTTTCGTTCTGGGGCGACATAGGGTCAATGATTTCAATGTGCTCCAAATCCAATTGATTTTCCTGAACCAACTGTTTGATCTTCTTCATTTTGCCCAACAAAATTGGAATGGCAATCTTTTCTTCCATCACCTGTTGCGCTGCTTTCAACACGGCCAGGTTTTCTGCATCGGCCAGGATGATCCGTTTCGGATTTTGTTTGGCCTTGTTCAGAATGGCCCGCGTCAGCGTGTTGTCCAGGCCGAGTCTTTTGGACAATTGGGCTTCGTAAACCTCCCAGTTTTTGATCGGAAACTTGGCAACGCCTGTCTCCATGGCTGCCCTCGCCACCGCCGCTGCGACGGTGGTCAATAAACGCGGGTCCACCGGTTTTGGAATGATGTATTCCCTGCCAAAAACCATGTTGTCTTTCCCGTAGGCCATGTTGACGATATCGGGCACGGACTTTTTGGCCAGGTCTGCCAATGCACGAACCGCAGCCAGTTTCATTTCTTCGTTGATGACCTTCGAGCGGACATCCAGTGCTCCCCTGAAAATATAGGGGAAGCCCAACACATTGTTCACCTGATTGGGATAATCACTTCTGCCCGTGGCAAAAATGATATCCTTGCGTGCAGCCATGGCTTCTTCATAGGCGATCTCAGGGGTGGGATTGGCCATCGCAAACACGATACAATCCTTCGCCATGCCTCGCACCATATTCTGGTTCAGGATATTCCCTTTCGACAGACCCACGAATACATCGGCCCCCACCATTGCCTCTGCCAAAGTCAAACTTGCAGGAGCATTTGCATTAGCAAATTCCGATTTTTTACCATCCAAATTGGTCCGGCTTGGGTGAATCAAGCCCTTGGAGTCAAACATAAAAATGTTCTCCTTTTTTGCGCCCAGGCTATGGTAAAGTCTTGTACAGGAAATGGCTGAAGCGCCCGCTCCATTGATCACGATTTTTGCGGTCGAAAAATCTTTGCCGACGATCTCCAAGGCATTGAGCAGGGCTGCAGAGCTGATGATGGCCGTGCCGTGCTGATCGTCGTGCATGACCGGAATATTTAACTCCGCCTTTAAGCGCTCTTCGATCTCAAAACACTCCGGCGCAGAAATATCTTCCAGATTCACCCCGCCAAAAGTGGGCTCCAGGATTTTCACTGTTCTGACAAACTCATCCACGTTTTTGGTGTCGAGCTCCAGGTCAAACACGTCAATATCAGCGTAGATTTTAAACAAAAGACCTTTGCCTTCCATGACCGGCTTACTGGCCAGGGGGCCAATATCGCCCAGTCCCAAAACAGCCGTTCCATTGGAAATTACGGCTACCAGATTGGCTTTGGCTGTATATTTATAAACGTCCTCGGGGTTCTCCGCAATCGCCAGACAAGGCTCCGCAACCCCCGGTGAATAGGCCAGGGTCAGATCGCGTTGAGTGGCTGTTTCTTTCGAGGGAATTACCTCAATTTTGCCCGGACGGCCTTTGGCGTGGTAAAAAAGGGCTTCTTCTCTCAGTGTTTTTTTCTTAGGCATCTTATCCTTTGTTATTGTTCACCCGTTCCATAAGGGCCGCGAAGGTATTTTTTTTCAGCCAATCACACCGTTTGGAATATCCAATCCCTACTTATTCTTTCGCCTAAAATCCGCAATTGCAAAACGGATCTTGTCAAAATTAAACCGTTCGTTGAAGTGTTCGTGAATCTGTTTTAACTGAAATGGTTCTTCAAAAAGCGTCAATGCGCCCTGAATAATATCGCATTCTTCGGGACTGACCCACTGGCTCAGGTCGATCAGTTCGCCACGCTCGTACATGGTCGCCAGATGGCCCATAACGGTCATTGGGCTGACGCCGCGAATTTCAGCGATATCTTCCACGGAATGACCCCGATTGAACAGGTCAAAACTTATAAAGTTGGAACTCCCTATAATACGCTCGCCTGCCTGGGTCTTTTCAATTACAAACCGGCGGATCTCACCCATGAATGCATCGCCGTAAAGCTGTAGTTTACGTTCGCTGACCCCGGCTATTTCAAGCATCTCGGTATCGGACAGCGGACGGGCATCCGCCATTTGCTGAAGGGTGAGATCGCTGAACAGGGTATAGGGCGGGATTCCTTGCGTGACCGCCAGTTCACGCCGCAAGGCCGTAAGTCGCTGTAGCAATTCTTCGCGCAGCATTTGGGTTTTGCTCTTTTCTGTAACGCGAGGGAGCGCTGTTTTTTCACCGGGCTTGGGTTTGGGTTGCGGCATCGCCAGTGCAATCTTTTTTCCTTCAAAAAGGATTTTTTTACCCTCATCGGTCACACGCAGACAGTTGTGGTCATCGTAGGCAATTTCGATAAGGCCAACATGAAGCATTTGCGAAAGCAGGAAAAGCCAGTCGTCGTATCCATATTCCTTTCCGGCGCCGTAGGTTTTGATTTCATGGTAGTTATGTTCCAGGATCTCCCGGCGTTGGCTACCGCGAAGAATATCGGTGAGCAGGCTCATACCCACGCGTTGATTGGTCCGCAAAATGGCGGAGAGGGCCTTTTGAGCTGCCAATGTTCCATCAAAATGTTGGGGCGGATTTTTACAAACGTCGCAGTTGCCGCAGCTCTTGTCGTAGGGCTCTCCAAAATAGTTGAGCACTGTTTTACGGCGACAAACGGGGGCTTCGGCAAACTGGTACATCCGTTCCAGTTTCGCCAACTTAAGGTCTTTCTGTTCTGCGCTTGCATCGCCTTGTTCAAACATCTCCCGATAGGAAAGCAGGTCGGCGTAACTGAAAAACAACAGCGCATCGGAGGGTAAACCATCGCGTCCGGCCCGCCCGATCTCTTGATAATATCCTTCCAGATTGCGCGGCATATTGTAGTGTGCCACAAAGCGCACGTTGCTTTTATCGATGCCCATTCCGAAGGCAATGGTGGCGCAAATGATGGGCGTTCGGTCGTTGATAAAATCTTCCTGGGCCTTGCTGCGGAGCGCAGCTGGAACTTCTGCATGGTAATGCGCGGCGCGGAAGCCTTTCGCGTTCAACTTGTCGGCCAGGCCTTCACACCCCTTACGCGAGAGGCAATAAATAATGCCGGACTGGTTCGGGTGCTCTTTCAAAAACTCCACGATTTGCTCAAATCGTTTTTGGCCGGGGCGCACGGTGAGGCTGATATTGGGCCGGTCGAATGAGGCAATGAAAATGGCTGGATCCGATAGGCCAAGCTGGGCGACAATGTCTTTGCGGGTGAGTTTATCCGCAGTCGCCGTCAGCGCAATGAGTGGGATGCCGGGAAATTGGCTTTTCAGGAATTTCAACTGGGTATATTCAGGGCGAAAATCGTGCCCCCAGGAAGAGATACAATGCGCCTCGTCTATGGCAAACAGGCTGATCTTCAAACGTTTGAGCAAAGGCTGGAAGCTTTGCGAGACGAGTTTCTCCGGACTGACATAGAGAAGTTTGATATAGCCTGCGAGCAGGGCCGTTTCCACGTTTCGCTGTTGGTCGGCATTCATGCTGCTGTTGATAAAAGCGGCGGGAATACCGTTGGCGCTCAGACCTTCCACCTGGTCTTTCATCAGTGCGATAAGCGGGCTGACGACTACCGCGACGCCATCGAGTGTGATGGCCGGTATCTGGAAACAAACGCTTTTGCCTCCGCCGGTGGGCATGAGCACCAGCGTGTCACGGCCATTATAAACGTTTTGAATAATGTCCGCCTGAAGGGGGCGGAACTGATCGTAGCCGAAGTATTTTTTTAGGGCGGCGGAAGCGTTGGTGAGGGTCACGGGCAAATGTGGTCAATGTGATAAAATGTGACCAATGTGAAATTGGCTTTCATGTTGGTTTGAGTTTTCTTGACCGCAAATTTAACAAAATTGTTTTAAAGAAAAATAAATTGTTTTAAAATTATTCCGCAAACATCCGCAGCGCATTGGCCGTAGTCGTGCGTGCAATTTCCGCAAGCGGCAACACTTTCGTTTCAGAAAGCGCATCGGCGGTGTGGCGTACAAATGCGCTTTCATTCCGTTTGCCCCGATGTGGCACCGGTGGCAGGTAAGGCGCGTCGGTTTCCAACACGATGTGCTCCAGGGGAATCTCGCGCAATACTGCGGGAAGCTCTGATTTTGGATAAGTCAATGTGCCACCGATACCCAGCATAAAACCGAGTCCGATCATCTCTTTCGCTTCTTCCAAAGTACCTGAAAAGCAATGGAATATACCGCGTAATCGCCCGTCTTGTGCCTTGCGTACCACTTCAATGGCCTCGCGGTTGGCCACTCTGCTGTGAATGATGATAGGGCGGCCCAAGTCTTTGGCCCATTCACATTGGCGGGCAAAAGCGATTTGTTGGATCTCGAGCGTGGTCTTGTCCCAGTAAAGGTCAATCCCTGTTTCCCCGATGCCGGCCCAGCTGCGTTGACCGAGCCATTTTTCCACGAGTGCTAGTTCAGCCACATAAGTATCTGGTTGAACCGAACAGGGGTGTAAACCCATCATCGCGAAGCAATTCTCGGGAAATTCCGACTCCAGAGCCAGCATTCCATCAATGGATTCTGCATCGATATTGGGAAGGTAAATCCGGGTCACGCCTGCATGGATGGCGCGGCGAACCATCTCGGAGCGATCCTGATCGAATTTATGGGAATAGAGGTGGGCGTGGGTGTCAATGAGTGTATGCATGGTATAAAAAAACGCTGCAAGTGCCTTGACTTACAGCGTCTTAGGAGACTAAGAACGGGTTCTGAGTCAGAATTTTTAGGTAAAAACATTGCGTAAAACGCGTTGCCACCCCTTTTGTCGGGATAACTGGATTCGAACCAGCGACCTCGTCGTCCCGAACGACGCGCGCTACCGGGCTGCGCTATATCCCGATTGCATGAAGTGATGAAGTGATGAAGTGATGAAGTGATGAAGTGATGAAGTGATGAAGTGATGAAGTGATGATCCGAAAAAGCGATTA
>JAUSMG010000490.1 GCA_030645295.1 Saprospiraceae bacterium
CATATCAGTTGGGTAAAAACATCGATGCGATATTCCCCTGATGCGGAGAAATCGGTGAGGGTTTCGAACGCGATGACCACGCTGCTGTCCTTGCCCAGGATACCCGTGAAAAATCCGTCGCTGGGTGGCACCACCCCCGCGTCTGTGCCATTTACGGAATATCGGAATGCTATGAGCGACTGGGGTGCAGCGCCATAGTTGGCGAGGATAACTTTCACGGAATCAAAGCCTAAGTCGCAACCGCTTTCCGGTGCGATCACGCCTGCAATGCCCACATCATTGGTCCAGTACGTCTCGAAGGAAATCGGGCCAGCGAATTCAGAATAGCCGCCTGTAGTGTCGCAGTATTGCTGGACATAGGCGTCGTACCAGGTCTTTTTTTGCAGCCCGGGAATGGTTATTTTTGGAATGGCCACATCAAGCGTGTCGCCTTCGCCAGCGCTCAGGGAGAAGCCTTGCAGCCCATAAATTACCCTCCAGCTGACTGGAGCACTCGTGCCGCCGTAGTTCGGTTGCCAACGCAATCTGGCCCGGTTGTCCCACACATTTTCCACTGCAAAACCGGATGGTTTGCCACAGGATATGCAGTTGCCAATGCCACTAAACAGTGTACCTGTGCCAGGAGCCGTGCTCGCAAAGAACAAGGCTCCTGTATTGTCATAAATATTGAACGAAATCTCCCAGGGAAAATTCCCGGTAATATAGGAGAAAAGGAGCGGTGCACCCTCTATTACATTGAACGTAACCGTACTATCAATACCATCGTCGTTTACATTGTCTAAGGTGAACGTGACCAAATTGCCCCCGCTATTGATCGTTATGGCGCCGCCATTCCAGCCGTCGCCGTAATTGTCGAGCATTTCTAGTGTGTAAATACACTGAGATCTGGCCGAAAAAGAGAGGAGGATAAAAAGGGCGAAAGAGAGGGAACGTAGCAGTTTAATGTTCATGTTGCGAGCCTGGTTGTTGAGTCGAAAACTTTCTGAAAGATTTAAACATTCCGAAAGTGGGGGCAAAATGCGAATCCAAAGGTAGGCCATGAACCAGATTTGAGCACAGCGAAGTTGCGTTCGGCAAGTTTTGGCAAAAAAAGCTCCTATCAACCCTTATAAACCCGCATCAACCATTATCAATATTATGGGATCGTCACTTCCCGCAAGCTTCCTTACCTTCGCGCTCTCTTTGGCCAGATATTTCAACTTATAACCATGTCGCGCACCCGTCCTAATTATCTATACGCCATTTCCAGTGTTGCGCTGGTATTGTTTGTGTTGGGCTTTTTCGCGCTCATGGCCTTGCACGGGCAGAAGTTGGTGACCATGTTCAAAGAAAAAGTGGACCTCTGGATGGAGCTAAAGCCTGGTCTCGCTGAAGCCGATGTGGCCCGTTTGGTAGCCTCGGTGCGCCAACAACCCTTCGTAAAAAAGGAAAGTGTCACGTTCATTACCCGCGAACAAGCCGCCGCGACCATGCGCAAAGACCTCGGCGACGATAGTATGCTCGACGATATGCCTGACCTGATGCGTGACGTGGTGCGTTTCAACGTAAAAGCCGAATACCTTGACAATCAACGGCTAATCGAGTGGCGCGAGGCCCTTCGTCAGGACTCGATGGTGAGCGACCTGTATTTTGAAGCCGCCAATACCAGCAATGTGGGAGAAAACATCCGGAGTCTAGGCGTTATCACACTCGCGCTGGGAGTTTTCCTCATCTTTGCAGCCATTGCACTCATCCACAACACCATTCGGTTGGCATTGTATTCCAACCGATTTATCATAAAAAACCAGGAATTGGTGGGGGCATCCTGGGAATTTATCAGTCGCCCCTACATTCAAAGAGGCATCATAAATGGACTGTGGAGTGCAGCGATTGCCATGGTGGCATTGGCCGTAACGCTGTGGTGGCTGCGGCAGTTGATGCCGGATTTTCAGGAATTGCAGGACATGAACGCTGTGGTGCTGGTGTTTTCCGGTATTGCGTTTGTGGGCGTTTTGATTTCGGGACTAAGCACCTGGTGGGTGGTGAATAAGTTTTTGAGGATGAGACTGGATGACCTGTATTAATATGGCCTTGCTTTCCGCTTCCTGGGCTTCCCAGATATTTGCACCAATTGAAGTTCCTGCTCGAAATAATTGGCGGGCAAGATCAAATTTTTGCTGTGCCCGAAGATCAGCGCAAAATGCTTCTACCATTACGGCAAACTCAAACGAATGCCGCACAATTGGATTTTTTTGATCAATTTCAGATAACATTTTCATTAGGTTTTGAGTGAATCGATTTCCAAAATTAACCCATTCAAACGACATTTCCAATATCCCAATCCATTTGTCACATTAACCACATTAACCACATTGACCACATTGACCACATTACCCACATTGACCACATTAATCACATTGACCACATTTCAAATTATGGCAAAGCAGCAACAACATCGCCCCGCTCCACAATCACAACAAAGAAAAACGGCTCCAGCGCCTGTACGTCGTCCGGCAGAGAAAAAAGAAAGCATCTTCTCCGTTGGCAGCAAAGAGCTCATTTTTGGTCGCCAGAACTTTATCATGATGGGCACTGGCCTGGCCCTGGTGCTGGTTGGTCTGGCCATCATGTCGGGCGGTGCAATGCCGGATCCAAACAAGTGGGAGCCGGAGCGCATTTACAGTCCCATGCGCATTACGCTCGCACCCATCCTGATGGTAGCGGGATTTGTGATGGTAGCGGTCGGCATCTTCAAAAAAAACACCGAAGCCACATCCAACGATACTGAAGCATGACCCTGCTGGAAGCCATCATCCTCGCCATCATAGAGGGTCTGACGGAGTTTTTGCCTGTATCGTCCACGGGGCACATGATCATTGGCTCTTCGGCGATGGGGATTGCCTCCCAGCCCTTTGTCAAAGTGTTCACGGTGGCCATCCAATTCGGTGCCATTTTATCGGTGGTCGTTTTGTATTGGCGGCGTTTTTTTCAAAGCTTTGGTTTCTATGTCAAACTGCTGGTTGCGTTTTTACCAGCCGCTTTTTTTGGACTTTTATTCAAAAAACAGATCGACGGACTGCTTGAAAACATTGTGGTGGTGGCGCTGGCGCTCATTGCAGGGGGTATTGTTTTCGTACTGCTCGACGATTTTTTCAAACGCCAACGACTGCGTGAAACCTCTGTGGAACAGGATGTTACACTGCCGCGTGCCCTGCGCATTGGCTTTTTCCAGGTCATCTCGATGGTGCCCGGCGTGAGTCGTTCGGCAGCCACGATTTTTGGGGGACTGGCCAACGGGCTTTCGCCGACCACGGCTGCGGAGTTTTCTTTTTTCCTTGCCGTGCCGACCATGTTTGCGGCCACCTGCAAGTCGCTCTGGGATTTTGTCAAAGACGGCGGTGCGACCTTTAGCAACCACGAGATCATGTTGCTTGGCGTGGGCAATGTGGTGGCTTTTTTGGTGGCCATGGCGGCCATTCGTTATTTTATTCAATTCCTCACCAAACACGGGTTCAAGTGGTTTGGATGGTATCGTATAGTGGTTGGTGTTGTGATTTTGATCTTGTGGAAATTTGGGTATTTTGACGGTGTGAGCGTGGGGGATTTTTAAGGTATCCCGGAACGCTGTTCCGGGGCCTAATTGTTTTATTTTTTTACCGGAACAGCGTTCCGGGATACATTAAAACCATGTTAGACAAATTACAAGCGATACGCGAAAAGTATACCCACCTTGAGGAGCAGCTCAGCGACCCTTCCACCGTGGCCGACCCTGAAAAGTCGAAAAAGGTAAACAAGGAGTACAAGAAACTCCAACCCCTTGTGGAGGCCGCCGAGAAATACGAAAGAGCCATCGCCGACATCAACAGCGCGAAGGCAATGCTGGCGAGCGAGACCGACCAGGAAATGCGCGAAATGGCCCGTGAAGAGATCGCCATGCTGGAGCCTGAACGCGATACGCTGGAAGAACTCCTCATCACCCTCCTTACGCCCAAAGATCCTGAGGATGAGAAAGATGTGATCTTTGAGATCCGATCCGGCACGGGTGGCGATGAGGCTGCGCTGTTTGCAGGGGATCTTTATCAAATGTATTCCCGTTATTTTTCAAAGCAAGGTTGGGAAATGGAGCTGGTGGACGAAACGCCCGGCACAGCGGGTGGCTACGCCAAGCTCGTGCTCGAAGTCTCCGGTGATAACGTGTACGGCAAACTAAAATTCGAGTCCGGCGCACACCGGGTGCAACGCGTGCCGGAAACCGAAGCCAAAGGCCGCGTTCACACTTCCGCCGCTACTGTGGTAGTGCTGCCCAAGATGGAACCCGAAGACATCAACATTCGCAAAGAAGACATCCGGACCGACACCTTTCGCGCTTCCGGCGCGGGTGGCCAGCACGTGAACAAGACGGAGTCTGGTGTGCGCTTCACCCACATACCCACGGGTGTGGTGGCTGAAAGTACCGAGAGCCGTTCGCAACACAAAAACCGCGACATTGCCATGGGCCGCCTCGTGCAGCAGATCCGCGAAGCCCAAGTCCAAAGAGAATTCTCCGCATTTGCTTCCGCCCGCAAAAGCCTGGTCGGTTCCGGCGACCGCTCAGAAAAGATCCGCACCTACAACTATCCGCAAAACCGCGTGACCGATCACCGTCTGGAGGGCGACAACAAGAATTTTAACCTGGATAGAGTAGTGGAAGGCGATATTGAGCCAATCATTGAGGCATTGACCATTGCAGACAATGCAGTGAAGTTGCAGGGTTGAGGATCATAAAAACCTCCTTACCTCGGCTCCAGCAACATGAAAGAATACGGCTCCATTTTCAAAAATCCGCCATCACTTTCTAACGCGCAGAGGTCATTTTGCCAATGATCGAACATCGGCAGATGATACCCCTGCTCGCGGAGCAGGCCCCCATACAAATGCACGGGCTGAGGACTGAAATTGAAGAGGCACAGTAATTTAT
>JAUSMG010000491.1 GCA_030645295.1 Saprospiraceae bacterium
TCATCATAGCCGGCATTCCTACGCTTTGGGCATTTTTTGATAAATTGATGGTCAATAGCTTTGGTGCGCCTTTTTATTCGGGAATCATACCGGTTCTGTTGATCTTCAGTGGCGCAATATGGTATGGTCTCCGGTATGCGGAACGTACAAAAAATGGCATTTTGCAGCGAATCGTGGTGGCAATGGGTGTAGTCGTAGTGGCTTATTTCGCCTATGGTACCGTTCTGGTTCGTGCCAATGCGAACACGCCGATCAATATGAACAATCCTTCGGACCCGATGCGTTTGCTCCCATACCTCAATCGTGAGCAATATGGCGAACGTGCACTCATCCGCGGTCCGCACTTTGATGCACAACCCACCGGGATCAATTCCGAAGAACGCTATGGTCGCGTAGGCGATCGTTATGCAGTGGTCGATGAAAAAGTGGACTACGAATATGGTGCGAGTGACAAAACCTTGTTCCCCCGCATGAGTGATTACTCGCAGGGTCGCCCTGCGCTGTACAGACGTTGGATCGACAAGCCAAGCGGCACCCCCACTTTTGGCGATAACATTGAGTTTTTTTGGAAATACCAACTCGGTTGGATGTACTGGCGTTATTTTATGTGGAATTTCTCGGGCCGTCAAAATGGCGAACAGGGTTATTATGCCTGGGATCCTTCCGCCGGCAACTGGATCACCGGGATCAACGCTATCGATGCCAATCGTATCGGAAATCAGGAAGCATTACCAGAATTTCAGAAAAACAACCAGGGTCGGAACGCGTATTACATGATACCCTTCCTGCTCGGACTGTTGGGTATGTTCTTCCATTACCGAAAGCGACCACGAGATTTTGCAGCCATTATGGCGCTGTTCATCATCACGGGTATTGGTATCATTGTGTACTCCAACCAGCCCCCCAATGAACCCCGTGAGCGCGATTATGTATTGGCAGGTTCGTTCTTTACTTTTTGCATCTGGATCGGACTAAGCGTATTGGCCCTCTGGGATATGCTGAATAAAAGCCTGAAAGGCGCAGCAGCGCCCCTGGCGATCGTGCTTTCACTTTCCGCTCCGCTGCTGATGGTGACGCAAAACTGGGACGACCACAGCCGTTCCCACCACTATGCAAGCCGCGATTACGCCAGTAACTTCCTGAATTCCTGTGAGCCCAACGCCATCATTTTCACTTACGGTGACAATGATACCTATCCGCTTTGGTATTGTCAGGAGGTTGAAGGAATTCGAACGGACGTGCGGGTGGTCAATCTCTCCCTGATTGCCGTAGATTGGTATATCGACCAGTTACGCCGGGCAGTGAACGATTCTCCTGCCATCGAGATGAGCATTCCACGCGAACAATTGCGCGGATTTAAACGGGTACAAACCCCCTTCTTCGCACCCAGAGGCGAACAGGAACAGGATATCAGGCAAGTGTTGAAATTCCTCGCCGAGGATCACAAACAAGCCTCCGGGGGCGGACGAGATTTCGACACCTATTTGCCAACGCGCAAAATGTCGATCCTGATCAATAAGCAGTGGTTCGTGGACAAAAAAATTGTGACCGACACAGATTCAACCCTGGTGGATACCCTTCACATAGACCTGGGTAAGGACAAAAAGTACATCATCAAAGATGAGCTGGCTATGCTCGACATAGTGGCCTCCAACCTCGGCAAACGCCCGATCTATTGGGCCGTAACCTGTCGGGAGGATAAATTGCTCGGACTGGAAGACTACCTCCAACTGGAAGGCCTGGCACTTCAAATCGTACCCAAAAAGGTCAAAAGTTCGATGGAGGCGTATGGTATTATTGGAGCTGGTGGGATAAGCAGTGACAAAATGTACCAGAATATCATGGAAAAGTGGAAATGGGGCAATTTTGACAAGGAGCGTTCCTTTGTGGATCGCTCTTATATGCCAAGTCTCCAAACCATGCGCGTCAGCATCATCCGTCTGGCGCGTCAGCTGGTGGTAGAAGGCAAAAAAGACAAAGCGGTAGCGCTGGTAGACAAATATTTCGAGGTATTCCCGCGTATGAACTTCCCATACGATCAGTTTACGGCCTTTATGACCGATATTTATGCACTTTCCGGAGAAAAAGAGAAGGCGGCGGCAAAAATGCGGGAAATAGCAGATCAAATGGAACAGCAATTCCGCTTTTATGAGTCACTGAATTCCGAATTTAAAAAAGGCTACAAACAGGACAATGATTACACCCTTTCAACGGCACAAAACCTGTTGAAAATGGCTGCAAATATGGAAGACAATGCGCTTTTTCAGGAATTACAAACAAAATTCCAACCTTACATGCCCGCTGCTCCAGCAAAAGGAGCGCCGCAGGGGCTGCCGAATTAATATGATGACTGGTGGATTCGTGATTGGTTATTTGGTGACTAGTGGACTCGTGGACAGTTAGTTGCCAATAAACTTTATACCAATCCCCAAATCCACCAGTCACCAATCCCGAATCCACCAGTCACCATTTAACCAATCACCTATCACAACATCATGGCTCATTTCAAACGTACAGCAACAGCATCATGGCGCGGCACAGGAGCAGAAGGCTCCGGATCACTCAGCGGCCCTTCAGGGGTGCTGGACAATACACCGTATTCAGCTGCCAAACGATTTCAAAACGAAGATGGCAAGGCGGGTACCAATCCGGAAGAACTCATCGCAGCAGCACACGCGGGTTGTTACATCATGGCCCTAAGTTTTCAACTTTCTGGCGCAGGATTTCCACCAACAGAACTCCGTTGTTCGGCTACCATTGACATGGAAAAAGGCGACAGTGGCTGGGGTTTTGAAAAGATCACGCTCCAACTCGAAGCCGAGGTTCCGGGCATCAGCGCAGAAAAATTTCAGGAACTGGCCAATGCTGCAAAAGCAGGTTGCCCGGTAAGTAAAGCCCTTTCTGCCGTACCCATTGCATTGGAGGCAAAACTGGTTTAAGTTTCAAGTTGAAAGTTTCAAGTTGAAAGTTTCAAGTTGAAAGTTTCAAGTTGAAAGTTTCAAGTTCCAAGCATGGCGGGCGTTTCAAAACTTGAAACTGGTTACTTGAGACTTGCTACTTTTTCAATTATGAAAAAGCATCTGCTTTTTGGAATGGTATTGATCTCTTTCAGCCTTGCTGCGCAAAGCCCTTGGCCGCGCAGCAAGGCTGGTTTTTTTGTGCAGGCGGCCTGGCAAACCATCCCCACATATGGTTTTGTTACCAAATAGTTTGTTTCAGCGACAAAAAGCCGCTCCTCGTCGGGAAACATTCCTACACAATGATACAATTCCGCCACATTTGTCCTCGAATCAAATCAACAAATCAGCAGACTAATATTAGCAATGAGAAGAAATCACGAAATAGACTACAAAATATACGGTGAAGAGATGCAATGTCTTGAAGTAGAACTTGACCCGCAAGAAACCGTCATTGCAGAAGCGGGCAGTTTTATGTTCATGGACAGTATGATAGAAATGGCGACCGTATTCGGCGATGCGAGCGACCGTGCTGAAGGCTTTTTTGGCAAACTAATGACTGCAGGCAAGCGCGTACTCACCGGTGAAAGCCTGTTCATGACCACATTTACCAATCATGGCGGCGACAAACAACGCGTCACTTTTGCTGCACCCTACGCAGGCAAGATCATTCCACTTGATCTGCGGGCACTAGGAGGAAAGGTAGTGTGTCAAAAAGATGCCTTTCTGTGTGCTGCAAAAGGGGTGCAGATCGGGATTGAGTTCCAACGCAAACTAGGTACCGGCCTGTTTGGCGGCGAAGGTTTTATCATGCAAAAACTTGAAGGAGACGGCATGGCATTCGTACATGCAGGAGGATTTATCCTGGAACGGGAACTTCGTGCCGGGGAGACCTTGCGGGTGGACACCGGTTGCATTGTGGCGTTCACTCAGGATGTAAACTATGATATCCAGTTCGTAAAAGGAATTCGCAATATGGTTTTTGGCGGCGAAGGTTTGTTTTTTGCTGTATTGCGCGGCCCCGGCAAAGTCTGGCTTCAATCGCTTCCGGTAAGCCGTTTGGCGGCCAAACTCGCCTCCTACAGTGGCGGTGGCAAGGAAGAGGGCAGTATCCTCGGCGGTTTGGGGCGGATGGTGGATGGAATATAGAAAATTAAACAGTAAAATATAAAACAGGAGAACCGCAAAACCAACTCATCTTTTCAAAACGAATTTTGCTACCCTATGCTAAACGTGCTCATAGTCGACGACGAACCACTTGCACTGGATGTGCTTGAAACGTATATCTCCAAAATGCCAGAACTCCGCCTCGTGAAGCGTTGCTCCAATGCCCTCGAAGCCAATGACGCCCTGAAAACCGATCAGATCGACCTGATGTTCCTCGACATTCAGATGCCCCAACTCACCGGCATCGACTTTGTGAAAACCCTTAGTGACCCGCCCATGATCGTGTTTACCACGGCTTATCCAAACTATGCCATTCAGGGATTTGACCTCAATGCATTGGATTACCTGCTAAAGCCGATATCTCTAGAACGTTTTATGAAAGCCGTCAATAAGGCTGTGGAACAGGCAGAACTCGCCAATGCGGACCACAATCAGGGCGGCTCGCCGGCGGTGAATGATGGCCTCGATTTTTTCTTTGTCAAGGCAGACAAGAAGCTGGTGAAGGTCAATTTTGATGACATTATCTACATTGAGGGGTTGAAAGATTATGTCATCATCCGTCTGGTTCAAGGGCGTGTAATTACCCTGCAGACCATGAAAAATCTGGAAGAGCGGCTCCCCAAGCACCTTTTCCGCCGCATCCACCGCTCGTTCATTGTCGCGATGGACAAAGTGCTGGCAATAGAGGGCAACATGGTGGAAGTACAGGAAAAGGACAAGCCCAAACTCCTGCCCATTGGCAAGAACTACCGCGATGATCTATTGAAGTTGATCGAGAAGAAACGGCTTTGAAATAACGATCTACGAGTGACGAACATACCGCATCAACTCTTCCACGTTCCCTTCCCCTACCGGGATATCCCAGTGTCCGATCTTGATCTCCCGGGTCCTAATGGCTTCTATTTTACTCAATTTGACAATAAAAGATTTGTGTACCCGCATAAAATCGCGGGACGGCAATTTCTCCTCGATTCCCTTTAAGGTAGATTTGGTCAGTATCGGTCGGTTCGCCCCATCGAGGTAGATTTTCACATAGTCCTTCATCCCTTCAATGTGGGTGATCTCAGAAATGGTGATTTTAACGAGGGAGTATTCAACATAGACAAAGAAAAAATCGGGCGCCTCAACGGTTGACGACGAATGCGCTGCCAGGTTTTTCTGCTTGATTTCCAGTGCTTTGTGGGCAGATTTGACAAATCTTTCCAGCGGAACAGGTTTCATCAAATAATCCACCACATCCAGATCGTAACTCTCTACTGCATAGTTGGAGTAGGCGGTTACAAAAATCACCATAGGTTTTTCCGGCAGGGTTTCGAGGAACTTTGTGCCCAACATTCCGGGCATTTGGATGTCGAGGAACATCAAATCCACCGGTTGCGATTGCAGCGATTCAATGGCCTCGAAAGCATTTTTGCAGGTTCCTACCAGTTCCAAAAAGGGAACCTGCCGGATGTTGTCTTCCAACATTTTCCGGGCGAGACTTTCATCGTCAATGGCCAGGCATCTAAGTTTCATACTTCAGGTTTGAAAATCAATACTCAAGCGCGCCTCAAACCACCCATCTTTTTCCCCTGTTTCCATTTTGTGCGCATTGGGGTAAAGCAATTCCAAACGTCTCCGCACATTTTGCAGTCCAATCCCTGAGTAACTGTCCTTATCCTCCGCTGCATCGGCGGTGATCTTGTTTCGGGCTACAAATGACAACTGTTTTTCTGTCATTTTTACCCTTATTTCAATTTCAGGCGATTGCACCAGACCAACTCCATGCTTGAAAGCATTCTCAACAAATGGGATCATCAGCATGGGCTCAATAATGTGGGCAGTAGCCTGGCCTTCAATATCCAGGCGAATTTCAACATCCTCTTCAAAGCGGATCCTTTGGAGCTCGACGTAGTTTTTCAAATGACCGATTTCTTTCTCCAGGGGAATTTGAGCATCCGCGCTTTCATAAAGCATATAGCGCATCAATGCGGAAAGTTGCAACGTAACAGGTTCAGCTTTAGAGGATTTGGAGCGGATCAGGTAAACAATACTGTTCAGGATGTTGAACAGGAAATGCGGGCTGATTTGAGATCGAAGAAATGAAAGTTCCGATTGAAGTCGCTCCTGCTGTTCTTCCTGTCGGGATTTCTCTTCCTTAAGGGTATGCCGTACAAGCGCATAGCCGGCGCCCAGTGCTGCTGCAAAAAAAACCTGAACCATTCCCCGAAACATATGAAATACTACCCCCCTGTGCTCCGGAAAAAGCAACCAGTTTTTCAGAAAACCCTGTCCAACAATAAATACAACGGATAAACCCAATACTGCCAATAAATAGGTTTTCAGCCGTTGCTGACTCAATAAACGAGGACCCAGCCATTCTCCAACCACAAAAAACAGAAGGACATTGGTCAATGAAGCCGGCATTAATCTGATGAACAAATCCCGATGCTTCGTATCGTCATCATCAATCATAATAAACGGCAAAGCCAGCCATACCGCCCAAAAAAAGAGCAAAAACAGATGACGCGCCAATGGCTGAGCAAGCCTTCCTTTCCCCATCATGATCATAATTAGGCAAGAATTAGTCCTGCAAAGGTAGCCCCGTTCAAAATTCTTCCACCTGCCATCATCTCCACAATCTGGCCTTTCATCTACTCTCTAACAATGAGAAATCTTTCTGTTGTTCTTTTGTGCCATGAAAAAATACGTCCGTCCCCTGTTGGATGGCCTATTGGCCCTGCCCCTCAACTCTTACACCTGGACCCATGGAGAGGCAAGGCTGAGCGAACAACAACGGCAAACGCTTGTTAATTGGGCACAAACGAATATGGATTCCTTACATGCTCAGTATCCTGCTGATAGCCTTGTATTGAAGCGCAAATAAACCTTCCTTCAAACATTATCCCTAAACCACGCTATTTAAACTATTCATACTAATGCAAAAACTCACTTTCATGAGCCGCCCTTCGGCTTCAGGCCATAGGACGACTTTGTTTATAGCCCTGTTTACCGCTCTTCTTCCCTTGTCTCTTTTTGCCCAATATCCGCAAGGCAATCGCCCTGGAGCCAATTCCGTACAATCCAACACTGGGCGTTTCTATGGCAAAGTGATCGACGAAGTTACCAAAGAACCCCTGCCCTACGCATCTGTGCAGCTTCTGGGCATGAAATATGACTCCGTAAGCCAGAAAATGAAGGAAACCATGATCTCCGGACAATTGACCCGCGACAATGGGGAATTTAGTTTGGAGAAACTACCCATTATGGGAGAGTTCACCCTGAAGATCACGTATTTAAGTTACGCAACCTACGAGCAAAAAGTCTCGTTTGGTTTACGCGGCGGAAAACCCGGAGGTGGAAAACCAAATGGTAATGGTGGCAATCAGGGCGCTATGGCAGGGGCTGTGGATAAGGATCTGGGCAATATTAAACTCGGCGTTTCCAACACACTTTTGAAAGAAATAGAAGTGCTCGGTGAAGCCAGTAAAGTCACTCTTGCACTGGATAAAAAAGTTTACCGCGTGGATAAAGATAACGTGGCTGCCGGAGGCACGGCAGAAGACGCCTTAAAAAATGTACCCTCTCTCAATGTCGATATTGACGGCAACCTGACCATGCGCAGCGCAGCCCCACAGATTTTTGTAGATGGCAGACCTACCAACCTCAGCCTCGACCAAATTCCCGCAGATGCCATTGATAACGTGGAAGTTATCACCAATCCTTCCGCCAGATACGACGCTTCCGGCGGCGGCGCCGGTATTGTGAACATCGTACTAAAAAAGGAACGCCGTATCGGGTACAATGGCTCCGTACGGGCGGGCCTTGATATGCGCGGCCGGGCCAATCTTGGAGGCGACTTTAATGCCCGGCAAGGCAATGTCAATGTCTTTGTTGGCGGCAATCTCAATCAACGCCGGTCTTTGAGTTCTGGCGCCACCGACCGTTATAACTTCCCATTCCTCGGACAGGAATCGAGACCTGTGACCAATATTTTCCAAAGTAACGATGCCCAATTCAAAGGGCTGTTTATGACCGGTCGGGCAGGTATTGACTGGTTTATTAACAATCGAAACACGATTTCCCTTAGCGGCAATATGCATGGCGGGGAAATGCGAAGTTCCGATCTCATTGATATTCATACGGATTCGCTCACTTTTGGAAATATTTTTGGCAGCAGTGATGCCTTACGTGAAACAGACAGCAAGCGCCAATACCGCAATTTTGGAAGTCAGATCTCTTTCAAACATTTATTCCCAAAAGAAGGTAAAGAATGGACCGCTGACGCCAACCTGAACGGCAGTCGCTCTGAAAATGAGGGTTTTTTCAATACCGATTATTTGAACTCGGCCAACCTCAGTTCCAGCCAAAAGCAGACTGGAAAGGGCAGCAATGAGTTTTTTACCTTTCAAACAGATTTTGTGAATCCATTGGGGAATGGCCTTAAAATGGAATTGGGCGCACGCACGGCCATCCGCAATTTCCGGAGCGAAAACGCCAATTTTCAGGACTCTCTTGCTGATGGGCAATACTACCGGGTACCGGGTTTTGCAGACCGCTACAAATTCAACGATCAGGTGTACGCAGGTTACGGCACTTTCAGCCAGTCTTTCCAAAAATGGGGCTATCAGCTGGGGCTGCGCGCCGAGAGTTCTCAATATACAGGAACCTTGCTTGATACGGATTCAACGTTTAACGTGAATTTCCCTTTGCAACTTTTCCCCAGCGTATTTCTGACCTACAAACTGAACGAGGAAGATCAGATTCAGCTTAGTTATACCCGCCGGATCAATCGCCCCAGTTTTTTCCAGCTCATTCCGTTTACGGACTTTTCAGATTCCCTCAACCTCTCCCGTGGCAATCCAAATTTGATTCCCGAGTTTAATAACGCCGTGGAACTCAATTATCAAAATGTGTTAAGCAAAGGACACAACCTGCTCGTTTCGGCATACTACAAACGTTCGACCAACCTGCTCACACGGTATCTCACTGAAGAATTCGATCCTGAGATCTACCGTGACACTGTAATTATTTCCACCTACCAGAATGCCAATTACAGCCAGGCTTATGGCATGGAATTCACCTCAAAAAATGTGTTTTGGAAAATCCTGGAACTGACCACCAACCTTAATTTCTACAACTCACTGGTGGATGCAACCAATGTGCAGGAAGGGCTTGAAAACCAGCAGTTTACTTATTTCATTAAGGAAAATGTGAGCGTCAAACTGCCAAAAAGCTTCACAGTTCAATTGAACGGTTCGTACCAAAGTCGCACTGCTTTTGACACGGGCGGTAGTCGTGGCGGACACGGCGGACATTGGGGTGGCCCTACCAGCACTGCACAGGGATATACCATCCCGGTTTGGTATGTGGACTTTTCGATCCGTAAAGATATTTGGAAACGCACCGGAAGCATTACCCTGAGTGTACAGGATATTTTCCGTTCCCGCCGCACTGGCTCTTTTACGGAGTCTGATTATTTCACGCAGGAAACCTGGCGTAGACGCGATCCGCAGTTGGTGCGCGTGAATTTCTCGTATCGTTTTGGCAAGTTTGATGTTTCGTTGTTCCGCAGAAAGAATACCCGGACAGAGACAGAGGGAATGGAAGGAGGGTTTTAAATATCCATGTTTTTGACCTTGGACATTCAACAGGAGTCGTACCTTTTGCCCCAACATGCTTTATAGGCTTGCGCTGGCAATTGAAAAAAAAATGACCGAACTCCAACAACGCAACGAAGCGTTTCAGACTTTTTTAGATACCCTGAATCCCGCCCAGCGCGAGGCCGTGGATCAGGTAGAAGGTCCTGTGCTGGTAGTGGCCGGTCCAGGCACTGGTAAAACGCATCTGCTCACCGCCAGAATCGGAAACATTCTGCTCCGTACGGATGCGCGTCCTCAAAATATTCTATGCCTTACGTTTACGGATGCGGGCGCCTCAGCCATGCGGCAGCGACTGTTGCAACGCATTGGTCCTGAGGCCCAACGGGTGCCTATTTTCACCTTTCATGCCTTTTGCAACCGTATTATTCAGGAAAATGCCGAGCAATTCGGCAAAGGCAGTCCGGAGCCTGTTACGGAGCTGGAACGCATCGAAATGGTACGCGGATTACTCGCCAAACTTTCGCCAGAACATCCCTTGCGCGCCGGAAAAAAGGATGTTTATTTGTTTGAAGAACATTTGCGCGAGCTTTTTTCAACCATGAAAAAAGAAGCGTGGACGCCCGGTTATGTTTTAAAAAGGTCGGACGAATTTTTGAACGGTCTGCCCACTAATCCCGCCTACATTTATCAGCGCAACAGCAAAACATTCAAAAAAGGTGATCCAAAAACAGCCCAGATCGCGGATGTGACGGAAAAAATAGAGCGGCTAAAATCTGCAGCCGACCTTTTTCCAAAATACCTGCACGCCATGGAACGCGCCGTCCGCTACGAGTATGAGGATATGCTGCTATGGGTCGCCAAGGCGTTTGAGAAGAACGAGGCGCTGCTACGGACTTACCAGGAACGCTTCCAATACATCCTGGTGGACGAGTTTCAGGACACCAATGGCGCACAGTTCCACCTATTGAATCTGCTGCTTGATTTTTGGGAAGTGCCCAATATTTTCATCGTCGGCGATGATGACCAAAGCATTTACGAATTTCAGGGCGCGCGCCTGCAGAACCTCAGGGCGTTTCAGGAACGGTATCACAAGGGCTTGAAAACCATTGTATTGGAGGAAAATTACCGCTCTACACAGCCGATACTGGATGCGGCCAGCCGGGTGATCGAAAACAATGCTTTGCGTGTGGTGAATTTGTTTGGAGCAGGGATGACCAAGCAGTTAAAGGCAAGGATGGTTGATGAGGATAAAAATTTGACAGGATTTGCAGGATCAGCAGGATTTTCAAATGAAACACATCCTGTTGATCCTGTAAATCCTGTCAATAAAAACCAATCCGGCAAAATCCTGGTCAAAAATAAAGACGTCCTTCTCCAATCTTTTCCCAATCGTCTTCAGGAAACCACCCATGTAGTTCAACAAATTGAAAACCTGATCGCCCAACAGGTCCTGCCTTCAGAAATTGCCGTGCTCTACGCCCGGCACCGGCAAGCCGAACGCCTGCTGGCTTTGCTTGAAAAAAAAGGCATTCCGTATCAAACAAAACGCCCGGTGAATGTGCTGGATCTGCCTGTAATTCAGCATTTTCGGGCTTTACTTTCCTATTTGAAAGAGGAATCAGAACGACCTTTTTCCGGGGAACCTCGGTTGTTCAGGCTGCTTCATGCCGGTTTCTGGGGTTTATCTGAATTGGATTTGGCCAAAATTGCGCTGGCAAGTCTTTCGGAGCGGAATGAATCCCGGGATGAACAGAACGAAGCCTTTCATGGGAATGCGACTCGTAATGATCCCAGAAAACCCTGGCGTGAACTACTCTGCGACGAAGCCGCCTTAAACCGCCTGAACTTATCAGCAGTTGAACCTTTTTTGCGCCTGGGAAAGCAGTTGAACGCCTGGATCGCTGATGTGCAAAACCTGCCCTTGTCGCAACTCATCGAACGGCTGTATGCCCAAACAGGCCTGCTCAACTGGGCTTTGAAGCAGCCCGATAAAGCCTGGTACTTGCAGGTACTGCACAGCTTCATGGAGTTTGTACGCAGCGAAACGATGCGCAACCCACGCCGCTCTCTGGCCAAACTCCTGGAACTTCTGGACAGTATGGACGACAACAAGCTGCCATTATCCTTGAATCAAGCCGCCCAGCAAACCATTGGTATTCAATTGCTTACAGCCCATGCTGCCAAAGGTTTGGAATTCGGCTACGTTTTCATGCTGGATTGCACGGAGGATACCTGGGACAAAAACGCAGGCGGCAACCGGGGCCATTTTTACCTCCCCGAAACACTTACCCGCTCCGGGGAAGAGGATGCGCTGGAAGCCCGGCGACGGCTGTTTTATGTCGCCATGACGCGGGCAAAATATCAACTCCGGATATCTTTCCCGCGTGCTGACGACGCGGGTAAATCCCTGATACAGAGCCAGTTCCTGGCTGAAACAACTTTGCCCATTTTGGAGATGGCAGTCCCCTACCCTGCCCTGCTCGAAGCACAGACCATGTTGATGCTCGAAGCCCCGCAGCCTGTGGTGACTTTACCAACTTCAGCGGTGTTGGATGCGTTCCTGACCGATTTTACCCTGAGCATCACGGCGTTGAACCGTTATTTGCGTTGTCCACTGGCTTTTTATTACGAGGACGTCCTGAAAGTACCCGGCGCAACGAGCGAAGCCGCCGCTTTCGGGTCGGCGATGCATGCTGCGTTGCAGCAGTTTTTGATGAAAATGAAAAGCCACAAAAAATATGAATGGCCTTCTGCGGAGGCGCTTTCAAAAATATTCAATCTGGAAATGGAGCACCGGCGCGGCCTTTTTTCGGAGCAGGGTTTTGCCCAACGCCTTGCGCTCGGCAAGGATCACCTGCGCAGAATTCATGTTGAGCAGGTGCCGTACTGGCGCAAACGCGCCGTTGCGGAGCGCCGGATAGACCGGGTAGAACTGGAGGGCATTCCGCTGACCGGCATGCTCGACAAGATCGAATGGCTCGACGGTGGGCTCCTGCGAATTGTAGATTACAAAACAGGCACCCCGGACCCTAAAAAAACCGCAGCACCCGCTGAGAATCAAGTACTTGGCGGTGAATACTGGCGGCAACTGGCCTTTTATCAAATCCTCCTGGACAAGGCCCGGCTCTACCCGGAATCGGTGGGTAAAACCGCCATTTCCTGGCTCGCGCCCGACAAGCGGGGGACATTCCCGATCACGGAAATCAGTTTTGGTTCGGAAGCATTACATTTTGTGGAAGGATTGATCCGGGAGGTCTATGGAAAAATTCAGGCGCGGGACTTTGACACCGGCTGCGGCAAAAAAGACTGCTCCTGGTGCGAGATGCAACGGGAGCGCAATGTTCCGGAAGGCTTGCAGCGGGGTGAAGAGGAAGATCTGGATGATGCCTGAGAGGGTGATAGTGAGGCGGTGACTTGAAGTCACCGCCTCACTTGGCTCTGCTCCTGAACCAAATTTTATTTTTTATTGAGTGCCAGACCTTCCAGGTTTTAAAAACCTTAGGTATATACTCATTTATCGAGTTCCTTGACATGCTACGATCTTAGAGAGGCCCCTTCGAGGATATTGTAAAATCGGACAAGACCATTTAA
>JAUSMG010000004.1 GCA_030645295.1 Saprospiraceae bacterium
AAATCCGTGTCTCATCCGTGTCCTCCGTGTTCCATTTGTCAAATCAAACATCCGAATTCATCCAACTTTGTTATACTTTGTGTGCCAGCCTGAATCCGGGCAGGTTAAGTGGTTAAAAAGATCAAATTATGCTCAACATACTTCACGAAAACACCGCGTTTCTCGTCATCAACAAACCGCCCGGCCTGACCTCCCAGCCGGACAAAACGGGCGACGACTCGCTCCTGACCCTGGCCGAAGCGTATTGTGGGCATCCACTCTATCTGGTCCATCGCATTGACCGGCCGGTGAGCGGACTGGTGCTTTTTGCCAAAACAGCTGAGGCCATGGCCCTGTTTTCTGCGCAGTTTCAGGCCCGTACCGTCCAAAAAGACTACCTCGCAATGGTGCAAAATATGCCGCCCAAGCCCGATGGCACCCTGGTGCATTATCTGAAAAAGAACCAGGCAAAAAACACCTCTACCGTCTATGATGAAGAGCAGCCCGGCGCCGATCGCGCTGAACTTCGCTACCAGTTGCTCGAAAGCAGCAAACACTACCATCTGCTTCACATTCAACTGGTTACAGGCCGTCATCACCAGATCCGCGCGCAACTGGCCGCCATCAAATGCCCCATCAAGGGCGATGTAAAATACGGCGCACGCCGCAGCAATCCCGACCGCAGCATTCACCTTCATGCCTGGCGTCTGGCATTTGACAATCCGGCTACCGGGGAACGGATCTTATTGGAAGCAGAGCCACCGGAAGAGGTTTTGTGGAAAGCGTTGGGACCTGGGAGGGAAGGTTGGAGTATGTTTAAGAAAAGCAATAGAGAATTGGGGCAAAAACTTGCAGACAAAGCCTCTGATGCTGCGGACAAAGTCTGGGAGGAGAAAAACCCTACCGCAGAGAAAATTTTGGGCAAACACCGTCGTACAAAGTAGATGCTTCTTATCTGCGGTCATTAGATACGGTTTTCATAAAGCTCGGCACGGTCAATAATGATGTTATTCCCTACTCCACCAGTTCCACCTTCTCCTTCCGCCCCAATCCCAATCGCTCCATCGCCCGGTCAAACATCCAGTACACCACCGGCACCACGATCAATGAAAGGAACATCGAAGAGTTCAAGCCGCCAATGATGGCCCAGGCAAGGCCGTTTTTCCAGTCGGCACCGGAGCCTTGTGCAAATGCAATGGGCAGCAGGCCAATGACCATGGCAATATTGGTCATCAAAACCGGCCGGAAACGCAGTTTGGTGGCTTGCAGCAGTGCTTCGCGCAGACCTACCCCTTGTTCTCGCAGCTGATTGGCAAAGTCCACCACGAGGATGGCATTTTTGCCTACCAACCCGATGAGCATCAGCATTCCAAGGCCTGTGAAGACCGTGAGGTTTTCGCTCGCCAGGGCCATTGCCAGAAATGCTCCAATCACAGAAAGCGGGATAGAAACCAGTACCACCAAAGGGTAGATCCAGTTGTCGTACAGCGCTACCATGATGAGATAAACAAACACGAGCGAGGCCCAAAGCGCAAAACCGAGTGTTCCGATGCCTTGCTGCTGGCGTTTGTAATCGCCGCCATATTTGATCTGGGTGCCTGGGGGGAGCGGGAGGGGGGCAAGACGTTTGATGATCTCGCGGGTCACCGTGCCGTTTGGCCGACCGATCACCTGTGCCGTAAGCAGGAGCGATGTACTTCGATCGCGACGTTCGAGGCGGGTGGGGGCAGTGCCCTGACGAACGTCCGCAAACTGCCTCAGGTAGACCGTGCTGCCCAGCGGATTCACGAACGAGAGGTTTTTGATGTCTTCCACGCTGCGTCGGTCAAAGGCATCGAGTGCAATGCGGATCGGATATTCAAAATCGCCATCGCGGTATTTCGCGTCGGTGTTGCCGCTGAAAGCAGTTTGCAAGGTGAGGCCCACCTGGGCCATGGCAAGGCCAAGATCTGCCATCCGCTGGCGATTTACCTCTACTTTCACTTCCGGGTTTCCGCCTTCTACGGTGGAGCCGATTTCAACACAACCCGGCACTGCGGCCATTTCTTTTTTGACTTTTTCTGCAAGTACCAGAAGGCTGTCGAGGTTCGGTCCGTTGAGCTGTATTTCAATGGGCATGAACGAGAGCCCCAGGATGTCGATCGGATTGGTTTTGATGCGTGCGCCGGCTATAAATTCCTCCAGCTTGACCTTTGTTTTTCGGGCAAAAACGGGGGTAAGTTCTTTTCGTATACCACCATACGGGGTTAAAAACACTTGAATTTCGGCAATATTCGGCGCACTCAGACCAAAGGATTTGTTGTTCGCGCCCACTGTGGTGAACGTGCGCACCACCTCCGGCTGGGTGCGCAACCAATCTTCCACGCGCTTGGTAATGGCGTCGGTTTGCGTCAGGGAGGCATCCTGCGGCAATACAATTTCGAGCAAAAATTCCCCCCGTTCACCGGCTTCCATGAACGCATTTCCGATAAGTCCGGAGGTGACGAGCAGGAACGAACTGAAAAACATCGCGACCGCCGTGAGTACGGTGATAATTTTGGTACGGCGGTTCTTCAGGGCCAGGGTCAGCAATCGGACGAAGCCATCGGAAACCCATTCCAAAAAGCCTTCAAACTTCAAAATAACCCTTCCCATGAGGGTTTTTCTTTCAAAACGGTGCAGTTTTCCAAATCTCGAGGTTAACCAGGGTACGAGGGTGAACGACACCAGCAGCGACATCAGCGTGGAGGTGAGCACCGTCATACAAAACTGCCGCAGGAGGTTGGGTACCAGCCCGGCCGTGAAAATAATGGGCAGGAATACCACGACGTCTACCAGGGTGATACTCAGGGCGGTAAAGCCGATTTCCATTCGTCCGTCGTAACTGGCCTGCACCTTGTTTTTACCCATCTCAAAGTGCCGGTAAATGTTCTCGATCACCACAATGGCATCGTCCACCAAGATGCCGATGGCGAGCGAAAGACCCAGCAGCGACATGAGATTGAGCGAGTAGCCAAACAAATCCATCATCACAAACGTGCTGACGATGGAGGTGGGGATGGACACCAGTACGATGGCGGCGTTACGCAGACTGTGCAGGAAAAGCAACATGACCAAGCCCACCAGCAACACCGCTACCAGCAGATCTTCTATGACCGCATTGGTGGCTTTTTTAGTGAAGGTGCTGCTGTTGGCCACCACTTCGAAACGCATTCCCTCTGCGGCATAGGCGCCTTGCAGCATGGCAATCTTTTCGAGCACGAGTTTCGACATTTCCACCGCATTGGCATCGCCTTGTTTGCGGATGGTAATGCCCACGGCAGGTTGTCCGTCAGTGCGGCAGATGATCTCGGCGTCGCGGGTGCCGTCCTGCACTTCGGCAATGTCTTTCAGAAATATGGACGACCCAAAACGGCTTTTCCCGACCACCAGATTGCGGATATCATCAATACCCAAAAACTTGCCGGCAAGTCGGATGCGCAATTGTCCCTGCTCGCCCGTCAATTTGCCAGTGGGGAAGTCAAGGTTTGCGGTTTGAACGGCTTGGGAGACCTGGAGCAGCGAAAGTCCGTATTGTTCGAGTCTGGAAGAGGATATGTTGATCTTGATCTCCCGCTCTTCACCCCCGAGAATGCTGACCTGAGCCACGCCTTTTACCTGCGAAATTTCTGGTACAACGCGGTTTTTGACCACATCGTAGAATGCCGGTCCGGTGAGATTTCCGGCTACCCCGATCTTTAAAATTGGAAGTTCGTCGAGCGCGAATTTGTTGATGACCGGCGTGCGCACCTCCTTGGGCAAAGAGGCCTGAAGCTGGTTGATCTTGCGCTGCATCTCCTGCACGGCCTTGTCCAGATCCACCGATTGCTCGAATTCCACGGCGACAAAGGAGGAATTTTCCTGCGAGGCGACCTGCACCTGATCAATACCTTCGAGGGAGGAGATCGCGTCCTCAATGGGTTTGCTCACGGCATTTTCGACCTCTGAAGGCGAGGCGCCGGGATAAACTGTAATGATCGTGACGACCGGTGCGCTGAATTTTGGCACCAACTCGATGGGCAGTTTGAGATAACTGGCGATGCCCATAAAAGCCAACACGGCAAAGGCCACGATGACGAGGGAAGGGCGGCGGATGGAGAGTGCGGTGATATTCACGGGGGAGAGAAACGGTTACGCCTCTTGCAATTGTAAGACTTCTAATTCAGCACCGTTTTTTAGCGAATTTTCTGATTTTTCAAGAACCCTGCGCGTAGTTTGGCTGTCCAAAAAATAACTTGCACAATTGTCACAAACCTTTGCTGGCACGTTTTTCAACAACACGATAGAGCCACCTCGCTCCAGTGTCACCGTTGCCGTTCCGGGTCGCAATTCTCCGTTTTTACAAATGGGACAGGTGTGCATGGTTTGTCAAATTTTAGTTTTGAAATATGATACCCAAAGGTTAGGGTCGGGTTCGTAAGCAGTGATCACATAACAAGCACCAGTGCTAATGTCTTGGCTAACCACGACATGAATTGGACGAGTGTTCACAAAATACAACTTCAGTTGACTTGGAAATGGAGAGTCTTGAGGATAATCCTTTATGATTTCCCCATTTAAAATGGTTATTTCTACCTCATCAGCTGAAATGCTCCTTTTAAACATCTGCGCGATGGCATGGTTGCTGTACTCGTATTTGGAGCATTCATAGTAGGGCAAAGGTATGTTTTCACACCTAAATCCTGTCATCTAATTGTCTGGATGACTTCAGCTCAATGCTCTAACACTTCCACCCGCTTCCCTTCATTCCTCCCAAACAGCACCGGGAAATACATCAATTCCGCCCTTGCCGAGTTCAAAGTGAAACTCCCCGTAAACCTCGGTTCCAATGCAATGCGGAACGTATGCCGCCCTGTGGGCAAATCCTCGCAAAAAATGGCAGTACGGTCCCAGAAATACTCCCGGTGACTTTCTGCGCCGGTGTGCTGTGTTTTTGCTCCGTAACCACAGCTTGCAGGAATGGGCACTTCCACCACTAAGTATCCGGCAGACTTGAGGGCATCGAGCGTAAGCACCAGCTCCGCAGCTTGGCCCTTGCGCAACGAAGTTACGGTTTGCCCGCCCTGTTCCAGCCGCGTTTCCACTTTGAAAAGACTGTCCACTGCCCAAGGTTGTGGGTTTTGCCATTCTTGCCAAACCGCGAGATAAACCGGACCATGACCATTTTTGGTTATTTTCATGGACTGTTGCGTGACGTTCATTTGAATTTTTTGGGAGAGGTTTCCAAAACTCACATCGTTGATGGTCAAACTGCTTTCTGGCAATTGCCCCTCCGAACCCATCACTTTTGGGAGCAATCGAAGCAGTATCTGCGCCGTTTCGAGGGTGTTGCGATGATTTGCCGACGAACGGCTTTCAAGCCAGAAACGCTGAATCCCTGCTGTTATATCGTTCCAACCCGCATCGGAGGCTATGTCATAGGCCAGCAGGGTGTTTTGCGGACGGCAATCATACCAACCGTAGTCGCTGCCAATGGCTTGAAGACCAGCGGTGGCCGTTGGTAGAAGCCATCGCATCAGACTATCGCGCAAGATTTTTTCGCCGCAAAGTTGGCGCAGACGAAGCGTCGCGAGCATATGAGCCAAAGCGTTTTTGGGAGGATTTAAGTAGGGTTTGCAATCCATGTTCACACCACATTCAAGGAGTGTTAAAAGGGCGCTGCGCTGCTCGGCAGGCGAAAGTGCCGCCAAGTTTTGGCGCAGCCAAGTCAAGCCCTTTTCGAGCTG
>JAUSMG010000366.1 GCA_030645295.1 Saprospiraceae bacterium
CCCTAGCGAGGACGCCAACAACGGAAAAGAGATGACAAAGCTTGGGATTGGTGCTCGACCTAAGCGATATTGATGATCCGATACTCGCGCCCGGGTACCGGGGGCGGTTCCCAACCAAAGGGTTTCCCGGGTCTGTTCAAAATACCAGTCCAACATAAGTTCCTGTAGTCGGCGGCCGATGCCTTGTTTTTCAAATTCCGGGCGTAAGAACAGGGCCCAGATGTTGTGGTCTTGCAGGTCGACAATGGCAAAACCTATGACTTGGCCTTCGAATTCACACACCCAGCCTTTGCCTCTTTCGCTTAGAAATATTGCAACGTCCTGGTCTGTAACGAGGGCTGGATCAGACAAGGTGTTTTCGCGTACGGAATGCCGAACGATTTGAATTTGTGGAATATCAGCAAGATTTGCGGTTCTAAAAAGCATGGCGGTTGCTTTACACAATTTACAACCCCACGAAATGCCGCACCAACTCATGTTCCGCGTGCAAAGGCCGTTCTTGTCGCTCTGCTTCGGCCGAAATTCCTTTACCCTGGATAAATTGCAGCACTGCGCGGGTAACCGTCTCCGTGCCAAGGTGATGCCCCCCTTCTCCCGGGCTATACAGATGACTACCCGGCCAAAAATCGTGGTATCGTCGTGATTCTGCATAAGGCGTCACCGGATCGCCGGGATCGTGCACGAGCAGTCCGTCAATGTGCGGCAAGGCCGCGCTCATCAGTGCAAAATCATAATAATCGATCGAATGCCCGACGCGTTTTTCAAATCCGCGCACCATGCGCCAGTACAAGGGCGACCAGAGTCCAAAAGCCTTCTGGTACTCCCGGAAAACAGTCGGCGCAAAACTAAACGAAGCCATGATCACCATACGCTTCGGGTGCAGGGACCGGGGGGATTCTGTCAGGGCATAGACGCTGCTACTGCCTCCAAATGAATGCCCTACAATGGCGTACGGCGTGCCGTATTCTTCCAGTAATGCGCGGACAATGGCGGCATTGGCGGGGATATTCAAAATGCCCGCCGGCGCAAGTCCGTGTCCGGGAGGATCATAGGCCAGCACTTGGTACCCGGCTTCTATCAGATCGGGTACAAAATGCCGCCAGCGGCCGGCGTTATAGGCCCAACCATAACTCAACAATACCAACGGCGCATCCTCTGGTCCCCAGTGGTATTCCAGTATGTTTTGACCAGCGATTTCCCGGCGTACCTGCCGGGCTGTTGCCAAAAACTGTCGTTCTTTTGGACGCAGCCTTGGTTTTGGCGGGGTGGAGAAGATTTGCCCTGCCATTTTAGCGGCTTGTCGGGGCGCCAGCAGCGACCAAAGATTTAGTCCGAAGCCTATTGTTTTGGTGAGGATTCGTTGCATGATTAGGACTTTTTTTGCATTTTTTTGCCAAAAAGCGCGACTGCCCGGGCCACAAACTGCTCCAGGTGTTGCGTTTCATTGCTGATTTTGTACATGATTATGGCGCCTTCGTATTCCAGCAGCAGGCGATAGGCGGTATTGGCAGCTTCTTCAGGCGACATGATGGCCTTCAGGATGCTGGCCACTGCTTTTTTCCATTCTTCCCAGATCTGCTGAATAGGTTCGTTAAAATTCCCTTCGCGGCCTGTTTCCAGGGCAGTATTGGCAAAGAAGCAGCCTTGGCGCTCTATTTTCACCAATCGATTTTGTCGGCGCAGCAGCTTTTCGAGTTTTTGCTCCGGGGGAAGATCTTCACGCACCACGGAAAACACCATGGTGCGCAGGGTCTCTTGTGCGTACTCCATAACGGCAAGCATCAGGCTTTCTTTGGACAAATGATGGTGCATAAGTCCTGATTTACCCAAGCCTGTTGCCTCTGCCAGCATGCTGACGGAAGTGCCGTGGTACCCATGCCGGTTGAAAACCTCCCAGCAGCGGTGCAACAATTCTTGTTTGTCAATCTTTTTAACGGGCATATACCGAACGTTCGTTCGGCAAAGGTGCAGGTGTTGCAGGGAGATTACCAAAAAGTTTGGGGGATTTTTTTGGGGCTGGATGTTGTCGGCTTCGTCGACTGGTTGAATAATGTTTCCTGTATATCCGCATATTGTACCGCGCATATTTTAGAAAGTCGTTCAAGCCGCATCGCGGCGAAACGTCTGTAGAAACCGATCTAATGCGAAACATTAAGGTGCGTAGCACCGCAGCTCAGGCACGGTGCTACGCACCTCTTGTCGGTTGTCGCTAGATTGGCTACAGACGTTTCGCCGCGATGCGGCTATATTAGGAATCCAACCATCGGTGCTCCCTTATTTCGGTGCTCTGTACAGTAAACGGATAGACCGTTATTGTTCCTTTTTGACCGGATTTACAGGATAGACAGGATGGGATAAGAGGCGCCGCCCCCATCCAGTAAATCCTTTCAAAAAAATCATAGATTTGTCGGCCAGGGGGCAAATAAAAACACCCTTCTCAACCTTTGCACAAAATCCAACGGCTAAAACAAGGTCAAGGCTTCCGGCACCGGCGTATGCAGATCAGCACCTTCATACCCCGCTTTGTTGAGTTTTTCCGAAACGCGGTACATTGAAAGCAGCCCATCCTTCGGCGGATGAAGCAGGGAAAGTACCTCCTGCAAGGGTAGGGGAGACAGCCAAAGTCGCTGCGCTTCGGCATCGGGTAAGATGGCAGGCATCCGATCATGAAGATCGGACATTTCGCGGTTGGGTGTGGTAGTGATAATGGAAAAAGTGCGCTTGATGATACCCGCCAGTTTCCATTCGTCCCAGATGCCTGCCAGGAAGAGCAGGTCACCATTTTCAAGCATTATTCGATAGGGGATTTTCCGTCCGGCGGAAAGTCTGCGCCATTCATAAAAACTGTCGGCGGGCACTAAGCAGCGTTTGGAAAGAATCGGCTCGCGAAAAGAGGGTTTTTCTGCGATACCTTCTGCGCGGGCGTTGATAAGTTTGCCCGAATTTTTGCCGTCGGCGCTCCAATGTGGCACGAGTCCCCACTCCATTTTCTGCAAATGATTGGAAAGCTCATTGGCAATGACATATGCCTGCTGTGTGGGCGCGATATTGAAAAGCAGTTCAAGTTCTGCAGGGACTTCTACGGAACCCTCCAAGGCTTTACGCTGCTTGGGCTTGGGAGCAAAGGAGTAACGGCCGCACATAGATTTACGGTAAACGGTTTACGGTAAACGGTTCACGGTAAACGGTTCACGGTTCACGGTGTATGGTTCACGGTATACGGTGTACGGTTTTTTTGATCCGAAAAAGGCAGATCTTATATCTTTTTTCGGATCAAAAAAACCGTACACCGTACACCGTACACCGTACACCATACACCGTACACCATACACCGTAAACTAGGATCTTACTCCAATTACTTCTACTGCAGCACCCGTTAACGCAGGGTTGTACCAGCAGTCTATTTTATTGCCTTTGAACCGAAGAACGGCCGATTTGGCATCTTCTGCTGTATCAAATCCTTTAACGATGTAGCAGGCGCCTTCTTCACCGCCGGGACATTTGGTGCCTTCGTGCCATATAAGCATCAAGCCTTCAATGGGCGGAGCTTTATCCACAGGGGTGTTCTTGCAATAAACTGCGAACTGCACATAATGCAACTCAATGATCGGGGTGAACAACAAGTCTCCTACCTGGCCTTCTCCTTTGCGAACCTTGCGATGTACATTCACGCCATTGACCGTGAAGGTAGTAGCGGGTATAGGTGCAGTAGCGTAGGTTGCCGGAGTTGTTGCATCGGTGCTGTATTGCGCAGGCGCAGCACCTTTGGCTGTTAGTGATTTAACAGGAGTACGCTGTACTTTCGACAAAGCCTTGGCACGCCTGGTCGCGGCATCGGAGCTGTATCCCGTTGTTTCCGTGGAGTATGTTTTGGGCGTTGCGACTGTTTCAGTGGAGTATGTTTTGGGCGTTGTGGCTGTGGCTGATGGGTTGTACCGGCGTATGGTTTTGACCTGAGCAGAAACATAAGCAGTGGTACTAATCAGGAGCAGGACGATAAGTGATGTTTTCTCAAATTTCATAAGTAGAAGGTGTGTGCTTTGAAGATGTGAAAAATAATTACCCGGAAAACGTTGCAATAGTCTTGCCAAGTTTTCTTAACATACCAATTTCCCTTCTTAGGCATGTTTCCGGAACAAAGATAAATCAATTTGTTTTAACAATCAAAAGAATGGTAATAAAAATATATTTTGTATATATTAAAATGAATAAAATAGGTATTAAAAGGTAGCGTGGAGGGACGCATTCAATCCCATGATGCCTCGCTTGGGGAGTCCAATAACTCATAACTGATTCTTTACCACCAACACTTCCATTGCATTGAATGCCACTTCTTCGTCAACTTTAAACCTTCCGGTCAGGTATTGGAACACTTTGTGCTCTTGTGGGGTTACTACGCCGTCCGCTAGAATGACATCAAGGCAGTGGTAGAATAGCGGAAGCCGGGTTTGTTGTCGAATTGCGCCCATAGCTGCGTCTATGAGGGCAGCAGAACTTCCAGCTTCTTCGTAATATTGTCCGGCGCGTTCTATAAGGGTTTGGGGATCATACCCAATAAAGATATTCCGACTTTTTAACGTGCTCAGAAATGCAGCACTCCCGCCGATGCCATTTATCTCGTCTGCACGACGACAAGCCAGAAGTACCGCAGCACAGGCTTCTGCTTCATCGGTGATGTGGAGCGTGGATGGAACATCCGTTTCGTTATGAGGGAAAAAATTCTGGGTATTACTCATATTGTTCAGGACAGGCGTTGCCTATCAGTGTTTGTGGGGCGAAAATAACGCTATACTTGCTTTCTTTCACACTTACCTTTGCATCATGAAAAAACTACTGCTCCAAAGTTTAACTGCAATGACTTTTTCAATGGGCCTTTTCTTCCCGCCACTTTCTGCCCAGAACACTTATGGCGGTGTAAAAACCACTGTTCCTGAAGCTGAGGTTAAACGCCAAAGCCAATTTCTTATGGCGGAGCGAGAGCGGCTCCTGAATCACAATGACAAAGCCCTCGAACTTTATAAGAAATTCACGTACGACAATCCCAATATTGATGCAGGTTGGTATGGCCTCGCCCGCACGCATACCTCATTGAAAGATTTTCCAAATGCTCTGGAAGCCATTGGTAAAGCGGTGACGCTTAGCCCGGACAACCGCTGGTATAGCATATATCAAGCCGATCTGCTTGAAAAAGTGGGTCGTTTGCAGGAGGCGGTCATGGTGTATGAAGGCCTGGTCAAACGATTCCCCGATACCCCTGAATTTTATGAACAACTGGCCTTTCTCAGCCTTCAAAACGAAGACCCGAAACGCGCCTTGAAAGCGTTGGACAAATGGGAAGATTTGGTCGGGGTGAATGAAGAAATAGCCTTCAAAAAACACATTGTGTACGTTGGTCTGGGGGATGTAAAAAAAGCGGCGGCAGCCTTGAAGAAACTTTCAGATGCCTATCCAAATGACCTAAAATATCGCCAGGATCTGGCTGAATTTTACGATAAAATTGGCGACAAGGTCAATGCTCTCGCAAGTTTTGAGGAAGTCCTGCGTCGTGATCCTGACAATGCTTTGGCACGTATGGCGATCGCCGGAGCGCAGGGAAATACTGATGCAGACAAGCTCAGCGCCCTGCGACCTTTATTCGATGATCCGAAAGTTCCGATTGATGAAAAAGTGAAGGCGATCCTGCCCTATTTCCAGAAGATGGGCGCAGGGACTGATGCTGTTTTAACACAAAATCTGCTCGATCTTGCCGTTTTACTCGAGAAGAACCATCCCGATGAAGCCAAAACCTGGAGCCTTTCCGGCGATCTGTTCTACCAGGCCAATCGCCCGGCGGAAGCACTGCAACGTTATCGTCGATGCCTCAATCTGAATCCCACGGTATTTGCGGTCTGGGACAACACGTTGACGCTGCTTGCCACCCAAAAGTATTACGATGAAATGCTCAGCACTGCCGAACGTGCTATGGATGCTTTTCCAAACCAACCCAAAGCCTACTTCTATTATGGTGTGGCCGCCAACATCAAAGGCCGCCCGGATGACGCTATTGCGCAACTTGAACAAGGTATGCTGATGACCGCCAGTAATTCCGGGCTTCGCCTCGACATCATTGATCAGATCGGTCTTGCTTTGATGGGGAAAAAGGATTTTGCAGGGGCGGTGTCCCGTTACGAGCAAAGCATTGCAAAAGGTGGTGATCAACACCAGGGGATACTGGAGCATCTCGGTGATGCTCTCTCGTTACAAGGCCAAGCGGCTCAGGCAATTGAATATTGGAAAAAAGCCAATTCGATCCGACGCTCGCCAGGGCTGGAACAAAAAATCAGCTCCGGAAAACTATAAACGATGAACTATGAACGAT
>JAUSMG010000367.1 GCA_030645295.1 Saprospiraceae bacterium
ATCGTTCATAGTTCATCGTTTACCAATGGATTGATCACCATTCAACATGGCCTCCACTTTACTCAGACGGCTCTCCATGCTCGCGCTTTGGGTGCGCAACCCCTTGTTTTCCAGTTGCAGTGCAGCATTTTCCTTTTCCAGTTGTTCCACCCGTGCGATAAGCTCCTGCGTAGCAGAAACGTTCAGGGTATGGATGCGGTCGTAGTCCACCTGACGGAAATCCTCTACTTTTTTGCCGTAAGCGAATACCCACTCGGGTTGTTCTGTTTTCCAGCCTTCTACGGTGAAGGTGTTTTCACTGGAGACATTGGCCACTTTCAGTTCTTGTTTGCCATTGGGCAACATCAGGCGCACTTCGTCGCCTACTTTCAGATCGTGATTTTTAGGCAGCACAACCGTCATATTTTCACCGGAAAGACTGCACGAAATTGCTTTTTCATAAATATTGGGAATGAAATCGGAGGTTTTCGTGACTGCCTGAGGGAATACCGTTTCTACTTCCTGTGCGATAAAGCCTTTTTTGAAGCTACTGCCGTTTTTCAGCTCATCTATGTGCCGATAGTCGGTTACACGGAGTTTTTTCAAAATGGCCAGGTCGCTGTGACAGTCCGACAATTGGAGGTCTTTTTTGATCCGGCGATCGGAATAGGCGTTAAATTCGGAAGCTTTAACGCGGTTGACAGCATTGACTGAATAAGAGCCGGAGCTATTTGTGGACCCGGTGTTTCCAGCGCTGTTGAGCCAACCGTAGCTTCCTGATAAAGATAGTGTACCATCGGCAAAAACCGACCCATATACATCAATGCCGTCGTCGTCTATACGCATCTTGTCATTGTTACCATATCGGAAATAAGTAAAGCTGTTGCTGTTAAAGATATTGCTGCTCAAAGTCACAGTACCTGTTAAGCCACCAGCGAAATTAGCGTTGGTGGCGTTGGTGGCGTTGGTGGCAGAGCTGGCATTGCCGTTGAGATTGCCATTGAAATTCCCTCCGTTGGTGCTAAAACTGGTGGAAGTAGTGGTACCCGTCACCGTCATCCCGTTACTGACCAAAAGTGTCCCACTGGGGTTAAAGGAGGCGGAAGCTCCATTGTTTGCGATACCCGCCACCGAGAGCGCATAAGGCGCGTATGTCATTTCGGTGCGCGGGGAAAGTTCTGCCCCGGCGCCGGGGGTAACGCCTAAAAACAGCGTACCACCAAAGTTGGCAGGATTCAGCGGGTTGACGCTACCCAGCAAGTGGCTGTACACGCCGCCCACGATATTGACGTCCTCGGTTTCAGTCCAAAGCGCAGAACCACCTGTGGAGACCGAGTAAAGTTTGAACTTAAGAGAATACGTACCATCTTCTACCGCTGTTCCGATAGAAGTTTTCAAAGTGCCTTGTACGCTCACTTTGGGCGTGGATTGGGCCTTTATTTCAACGGAGAAAAGGTTGCAAAGTGCAACGAGCAGAAGCAGTGGTAGAAAATTTTTCATGCGCGCGAAAAAAGTGTTAGGTGGTGAAAGACAAAAGAGAGGCTCGCCCGCATGTACCCGGAAGGTTTGCAAGCGCTGGTGAAAAAGGAATGAATAATCGATGGGGAACTGGGACAAAGGTAATAACGCAAAAAAGGGATAAACCATAGGGGCTAACCCCTATATTTTGCCCTCCCCTATGCAAGTCCGAATAAAGCACAACTACCTTTGAGTGGAAGCCATTTATCAGGAATCAATGATATGATACGACATTTTCGCATTTTCTGCCTTTACTGCTTGGCTATCAGCCCTTCAAGCCTGCTATCCCAGAACAAAGTGAACTTCGATAGTTTGCAAACCATCCTGGATCGCTATTCTGCGGAAGACACGGTTAAGGCCAGGATGCTGGTCAATTTTGCCAACGAGATCCGAAGGACGGACCAGGTAAAAGGCATCGCCGCTGCTGAACAGGCTATTTCTATTACCCAGCGACTAAAGCAACCTTTATTGGAAGGGGATGCTTATATGGTGAAAGGGTTGAACCTATTTAATCAGGGAAAGCAGCAAGACGGCATTGAGCAAATGGCGCATTCGTACGAAATCTATGAAGGCCAGCACAATACGATGAAGGCTTCGCGGGCTGCTATTAGAGTTGGTGAACTTGCGCACTATATTTCGGACTATAGCACCATGAAGGATTTTTGCCTGAAAGCGGAAACGGGTTTTAAAAAATTGGGCGACCAGGCAAGTATTGCAAGATGTTACAATGGCCTGGGGGTAGCTTGCCTAAATTTGTCTGAAAACGAAAAGGCAATGGCGTATTTAAACCAGGCAGCCGAAATGAACCAATCGCTCAAAGACACCATTGGGCTTACCGGTAATTTCGAAAATTTTGGCGTCTTGTACACAAATTTGTCCAATTACCCAAAGGCCCTGGAATATTTTCAAAAAGCATTGTCGCTTCATGAAAAATTGGGTAAAAGGGGGAATCCAGGGGTTGTTTACAATAACATATCGGGTATTTACTATCACTTGAAAGACTATCCGAAGTCGCTGGAATACGATCAAAAAGCCTTGAATTTGTTTGAAAATTCCGAGAACCGGATCAATATGGGCGCCTCCTATGTCAACATGGCTGCCAAATACAAGGAAATGGGCGATTACCCCAAGAGCCTCGAATACAATCAAAAAGGCAAAAGCATTTTGGAGTCTTTGCATGCCCAGCAATTTCTCGCCATTTGCATCAGTAATATAGGCGGTACGTATGATGCCATGCAGGATTACGGACAAGCCTACAGGTTTTATACGGAAGCGCAAGGCCTGTTTGACGCTCTGGGATTTAGTGCTGAAGTTGCCCGGGTAAAAATTAATACGGGGAAAATTATTCAAATTTCGTCGGATACCGAATTGCAGAAAATGGATATTGATCCTAAAGACCGCCTAAAGGTTGCAGAAAAATACACGCTGGAAGGCGTTGAAAAAGCCCGCGAAAGTGGTTCTCTGGAAAATGAACTATTAGGGCAAAAAGTATTGAGCAATATCTATGAAAACAGCGGCGACTACGTAAAATCGCTTAAGGCTTTCCAATCTTATGTTGCCCTGCGCGATAGCGTTTCCGGGGAAGACATACGCCAGGAAATTACCCGCAAGGAAATCCAATTTGAATTTGACAAAAAGGAAGCATCTTTAAAATTTGAACAACAATTAACGGCTGAACAGTTGGCAAAACAACAACTACTCAGCATCCAGCAGCAACAATCGCTCCTACTCAAAGAACAAGCCCTTGCCCTCAGCAACAAAGAAAAAGACCTCCAGCACCTCGCTTTTCTAAAAGAACAAGCCGAAAAACAAAAAAAAGAGCAACAACTTGGCTTAGCCGAAAAAGACAAACAATTGCAGGAGGTTCAACTCGGATCCCTGCTTCAGGAGAAAGCCCTGCAACTCAAAACGCTGGCCGAAAAAAACGCGCTGATTGGTCTTTTGATTGCAGGTATCTCGGCCATTTTGCTCGCGTTCGCGGCGTTCTATTGGTGGGTTCAACAAAAACAAGTTAAAAAAGAGGCCGCCACCCAAGCCCAGTTCACCCGGCAACTCCTCGAAAACATCGAAGAAGACCGAGACCGTATCGCCATTGACCTGCACGACAGCGTGAGCCACGATCTACTTATCCTCAAACAAAGCATTCGCAAGGAGATTACGGGCCCCGAGGTCGAAGACAAAATTGACGACATCATCAACGGTATACGCCAGATCAGCCGCAACCTGCACCCGGTAATGCTCGACAAAATCGGGCTTCGGCTAAGTCTCGAAACCCTCTGCGAGCAGTTTATGCTACATGAAACCATGTATGTTTCGCATGAAATCGATTATCAGAATACGCTTCCTAAAACGGCAGAATTGCAACTGTTCCGTATTGTACAAGAAGGGCTTACCAATGCATTGAAATACTCCAAAGCCGAAGCGGTGAAAGTGCAGATCAAATCTTCAGGCAATGAACTTCGGCTTGAAATTCAGGACAATGGAAAAGGGTTCGATGTAGAAAAAGCGCTGGAGGGTGGTAAGGCTTTTGGACTGCACAGTATTCTTCAGCGGGCGAAAGCCATTGGTGGGAAGGCGGAGATTAAGTCGTCGGAAGGAGGGACAGCCATCCGTGTGATGGTGTAGTATTGACCCATTTTGTGGTTAGTGGCGAGGACGCCAACAACGGAAAGGAACAACGCCTAAGAACCAAACAATTTATCCATCGTTATTTCATTGTCAACCTCTTCCAGGAAGTATCTATTCTTTAATGCCGGATAGGTGGTGATAAGGGTCGTAAAAATTGCTTTTTTAGTTTGGGTTACTTGCTTGAAGATCATTTTTTTAAGCCTCAATTGTTCCGAATATGTAGCTGTTAATGCATAGTTTTCTTGGGTAAATTTAGCTTCACACAAGTGAATGATTTGATCGGCCCGATCAATGATCATATCGATTTGTGTGCCAGGAAGCGTATCATCCCCTTTGAATTTCCATGAACTGTGCCGCGTATAAACACCACTTATGCCCAAGGCCGCTTTTATTTGCGGAATATGCATCATAGCAATATTTTCATAAGCATAACCACTCCAGGCTTTATAAGTACTTTGCTTAGACAATTGCTCCCATATTTTACTGCCGGCACCTTTATTATCTTGAATAAATTTGAGATAAAATAAAGAATACAAATCGGTCAGTTTATAAACGGCCTCTTTCTTCTTATTAAGCAACGGATTATGAATACTGATGAAATCGCATTCCTCTAATTCCTCCAAGGTTCTTGATAAGTTTGTCTCGGCAATTTTGGTATAACTGGCGATCATTCCTCTTGTCATACCTTGCGGATGGGCAGCCAATGCCGCTACAATTGCAACATGAAATTCAGCATTTCTAAAGAGCGAATGGTATAATTGTTCGTATTCCTCGCTCAATAATCCCTGCCGGGAAAAGCAGATTTCATCAATTAGTTGGGTCGAACTTTTGCCTTTTTCTGCTTCTTTGAGGTAAAATGGTATCCCGCCCATGACCATATACAATTCCAGTATTTGGTATTGTGGCAGGCTAACGCCCATGTGCTGGAGAAACTGTTCCGTTTCATATAGGTTGAATGGCTCCAATTTCATCCGATGCGTAATCCGGTTATACAAACCACCTCGTGCATTGATCAGGTTTTTTCTGATCCACGAAGAAGCAGAACCGCAGGCAACCAACACGACATGATCCATCCTCGATACATGTTGATTCCAAAAAAACTCGAGTGCTGAAACAAACTCTGATTTAGGTGTGTCCATCCAGGGCATTTCATCAAGAAAGACTACGTACTTGGAGGACGTTGGATGCAGAGATGACAAGTATTTGGCCAGGTAACCAAAGGCTTCTTGCCAGGAATTGGGCGTTGTATTTTCTTGCTGCCCTTGCGTTCTAGTGAGATACTCTCCAAAAAAATTATTTAACTGTTGCTTTTTCGATCCCTCTTTGGTGCCTGAAAGATCAAAAACAATCTTGTCTTTCAGGTATTGGCGAATTAGGAAGGTTTTCCCAACCCTTCTTCTACCGTATAGGGCCAAAAATTCTGCCTGATTAGACTGAAGAATCTTGTCTAGTTTTTCTTTTTCTTGGGCTCGGCCAATAATTTTCATAAGCGTCAAAAGTTTGATACTTGGATAAATTCATGCAAAAATAGGAGATTTATCCAAGTTTCAATTTTATTTTTGGATAAATATATAAATAAAACCTAGATTTATCCAAAAATATTCGCAGGCCTCAGCCACAGATACAATGGGCCATTCACTTCGGCTTGAAATTCAGGACAATGGAAAAGGGCTTGAGGCTGTCTTAATTTGAGCAGAGGTTTAAAAAATCTCAAAATCGAGACGGCAGCATTTTCCTCTTAATTTTAAATTTTCCTGTTCTCCTGTTTTGCGGTTTTCCTGTTTAAAACAAGCATAGGGGTTACCCCCTGTTTTGCCCGCTCCCTTAACAAACCCCAAGACCAACAAGTACCTTTATCGCTCAAACAATCTACCATGGCCAATATCCTCATCAGCGACGATCATCCCCTGACCCTTATGGGCACCAAGACCTACGTCGAAAGTTTAGGCCATCATATTGCTGAACTGTGCAGCAATGGGATTACCGCTTTTAATATGATCCTGCAACACAAACCAGATATCGCTATTTTGGATATCAATATGCCCGGCATGAATGGCATGGAAGTGCTGGAGAAACTACAGTCCAGTCAGCCAAAAACCAAAGTCATCCTGCTCACCATGCACAATGAAATTTCCATTTTCAACCGTGCTAAAGAACTGAATGTCAAGGGCTATGTGTTGAAAGAGTTTTCTACGGATGTATTAGAAGATTGCATCAACGCGGTACTGAACAACGAAACCTGGTTCAACCCGGAATTGAGCGGCCAAATGCAAATCAACACCGATTCTGGCAGTGAAATCCTGCTCGACAAACTCACCTTCGCAGAGAAAAAGATCGTGCAACTTATTGGGCGGCAACACACCACCAAAGAAATTGCCCTAATGCTCTTCATCTCCGAAAAAACCGTGGAGAATCACCGCTCCAACATCATGAAAAAACTGGCGCTGCCGGCAGAGAAAAATGCGCTGTTGGTTTGGGCGGTTACGAATATGCCTGGGCGGTAAAAAGTGCGGGGTCGAAAGACCCGCGCAAGGCGGGTGCGGAGTCGTATGACCCGCGCATGGCGGCATGTCTAGTAGATAACTGGCAGCGAAAACTTCCGTTGATAATCCCGATAGTTTGCCATTGTCATTTGCATCAGCAAGGGCTTCTTTTGTGGATCGAGCCATTGTATCAACGACAGCAGGTTATCCTCCGCCATGGCCGTGCAGCCCAAAGTTCCGGAGCCCGGCGCTCGCCAGAGGTGGAAAAAGATACAGGAACCGCCTTCCGGCTCAGCGGGCATGTTCTGTTTCACAACAATGCCCCATTTGTATTGCTCATCCGTTCGCAACATGCTTTCACGCGCTTTCCAGTCTTGCGGTACCTGCGTTACATTCACCAATTGATTGTAATAGCGCGAATTACTGTCTTCAACACAGATCTCCGCTTCTGTAATCGGGACATACGGAAGTTTTAAGGGTAAGACCCCTTCCTTTGCATATCCAAATGCAGTACCAAAGCGAAAAATACCGGCTGGAGACCTTTGGTCTCCCTCCTTCTTTTGCAATCCAGGTTTTGCGCTTTGCATGCCCCTACCCCAGGCAAGGCCTTTTTTCCCGAGGTTAACAGGGTGGGGCCGATCCACCTGACGCCATTTTTCCCCTGATCTTTCAAACCTGAAAAGTCGCGCTTTGACGCTTCGGTCTTTGGAGCTTACTACAACGACCAGCTGACGGCAGGTGTCAAAAACGCCCTCCACTTCTTTATTGGGCAAAGCCGAGCCACACAACAAGAACGCCAGGCCAAGCATCGGTAAAAAGTAATTTCTATGCATAAGACAAAATTAGGGGAATGAAAAGACTTCTCAGGCACTTACCTTCGCTGAGCAATGAAATCCACTCCTGCCCGCCATCCTGAGTTCCAGACCAACGAACCCGGAGCCATTTCAAAAAATGCCCCGAGCCCATCGTCAGGCATGAGCGGACTTGTGTTGGCAGGCGGCCACAGCCGTCGCATGGGGCAGCCTAAAAGCTTGCTTCAGTATCAAGCGAAGCCGCAGTATCAGCACCTTGCTGATCTGCTTTCGGGCTTTTGCGCGCAGGTTTTTATCTCTTGTCGGGCGGAGCAGAGAGGATTGTTCGAGGGATGTACAACCATCCTGGATTCACCGGTTTATGGAGATATTGGTCCATTGAACGGCGTTTTATCCGCCTTTGACCAGGATAAAAACAGCGCCTGGTTTGTCGTCGGCTGCGATTATCCATTGTTGGAAAAATCGGATTTGGAGCAATTGGTTCAAGCGAGAAATCCGGACTGTCTGGCGACCGTTTTTAGCAATCCGGAAACCCAATTTCCCGAACCGCTTATTGGGATTTATGAGGCCGAAGCCGGGCCTTTATTGCGTGAATGGTTGCAATTGGGCAACGAATCGATCCGGCGATTTTTGGAAAGGCAGGAGGTTCAAAAAATAATTCCCCTGCATACAGAATGTTTGAGGAGCGTGGACACCCCGGAGGAGTTTCAGCATATAAAAAGCAAATGTTGAGGCTAATCGACATGTTTGGCTTTTGACGGGGTTTGCAAGCAAAAATTATGTGAAATCTGCGAAAAATCAGATTACTTTTGCCTCAGACTCATTTACTCATTGTTCCGTTTGTTGATAAAAACACAATGGTTGGCAGTCTTGGTATGTCTGCCGACGATACTTTTTGCCCAATTGGAGATTGAGCGAACGGAACACCTTTCCTTTGAACAAGGCTTGTCAGACCAAGAAATCTACGACATCCATCGTGACGTGCGGGGCTTTCTATGGATTGGCACACGTATCGGCATCGAACGCTACGACGGCTACCGCTTTAAGTCGTACAACGACAGCCCCAAAAGGGTGCAGCCGCTGCACGGCAAAAGTGTCGCCCAAATGGGCGAATCCAACGATGGTTATCTCTACCTCCGATATCAGGGCAATCTCCAATTTATTGATCTTTTCCACACGGACAGGCTTGATTGCAAACAGGTTTTCTTGAACCCGACGACGGGCATCAAGGGGCAAGTGCGCGAATTGTGCATGAAGGAGCTGGGCAATTTTTTTGTGCTTTCCACCTTGCCGGAAGGGCTGGCGGTTTGGAAACTCAACGCCTCAAATCTCTTTGAAAAAGTATTTTCTCTGCCTTGTAGCATTGCCGAAGGCGAAACATTCCGATTGTTGAAATCGAAGTCAGGTGACTTCTGGGTGTATGGCTCGCGTCAGGGACTTTTTCGCATAGATGCCGAGGGGAACGTTTTGCAACACATTGAAAACAAACGCTTTTTTGATTACGAACGCGCTGCAGCCCAAGGGAAATTGCTGGAACCGAACATCTTTCACGAAGACAGGGCCGGGCGTTTTTGGCTCAGCTTGAAAAACGTACAGGGGGTTTTTCTTTTTCAAAAAGGAGATAACAGGAACTTGGATACACATCCTTGGCAAGGTTTTCCGCAGCATGAATATTTCACCCAAGTGTGGGAAGACGAAAAAGGCAACCTGATCTTTAAATCGCCCAAGCTCGACGAAGACCTGATAACTGCTAATCTGCTCGGCCTGAACGAGAAGGGCAAAACCTTCGATGCTGCTTCCCTGTTGGGCGTGGAGGACAAAATCCTCCACATTTACGGACTGGATTTTGAGCGGCAGGTTTTTCTTGGCACCCATAGCGGCATCTATAAAATCTTTCTGAAAAACAAAGGCATCCGCCATTACCTCTCCCGCACACTCAAGCCGGGCGAATATGGCGCGATCATGCGCAGCATCGTCAGCGATGGGCGGGACAATGTGTTCTTCGCGCTCGAAGGTCTATGGTGGTTTCATCTTGACACCCGAAGCGATCATCTCGACACGATTGTACTGCGGGATGCGAAAGGCAAAGCACTTCGCCTGAACTGCTCTGGCCAGGGTTTAGCCTACGACCCCGACGGCGCCCTCTGGGGCACAAGCTGTGCAGGCGAGGAGCCAGGGCAATTACATCGCTACGATATCTTACGCAAGACCACCCGCACTTGGAACTTACACGACTACCTTGCTGCTTTTTGCCGCAGCCGCGACGGCCGGCTCTGCCTACTGTCCCGTACTGCTTCCGAGCAGGGCGGCAGTCTTGTAATTTTCGACCCTCGCACCGAGGAGTCCAAAATCTATGCTGATACGGACGGCAGCAACCCTTTCGCAGAGCGAACGCCGCGGTACATCCTCGAAAGTCGCAGCCGCGATGGGGTCTTTTGGGTCGGCACAAAAAAAGGTTTGGTGGCTGTAGACTTGCGAAAAAGGGTTTCACGGGCTTATGGAGTAGGCGAAAAAAACGATGCACTGAATTTCAGCAACTCCGACCTCCTTGTGGCGCATGAAGATGAGGATGGTTCCCTTTGGCTAGGCACCAACGGTGGTGGCCTGAACATCCTGCATTTTGAAAAAGAAAACGCTGGGGAGAATTTCCTCCGACCTGCTTTGGTCGAAGTGGTGGACAAAACGCATGGCTTGTGCAACAACATGGTGTGTGGAATTCTGGCAGCGGAAGATGGACGGGGCAGCTATATATTGAGCACACAGTTCGGCTTGAGCATTTTCAACCCACATGACCGAACAGTGGGCAATTTCTACAGACAGGATGGCCTGAACGAAAATGAGTTCAACCGCTTCAGTTTCCACCGCAACGAAAGCGGGCGTTTTTATTTTGGCACCATCAACGGGCTGAACGCCTTTCGGCTGGAAGATTTGTTGCAGAAAACCCCACACACCAAAATCCACCTGACCAAACTGACCAAATACTTTGGCGGGGCGGAACAGCCAGAAGAACAGGTGGCCGGTCTGGACAATTTGGGCGAAATAGTCCTCGAGCCGGAGGTGTCGTCTTTCCAATTGGATTTCATGCTGACAGACTATTCGGAGCCGCAAAAAAACCAGTTCTATGTATGGGTCGAAGGGCAGGACACGACTTGGCGTTATCTGGGCAGCACCAGCTTCCTGCGCTACAACCACAAGAGCCTCCCAGCGGGACTTTACACGCTGCATCTGCGCGGCGCCGACGCAAAGGGCAACCTGGCAGAAACCACTTTTACCCTGTATATCCGGTCAAAAGTGTTTTTTTACGAGACCTTATGGTTCTTGAGCCTTCTGGCTTTGAGCGCGGCGGGCGCTGTCTTTGCCTTCAGCCGATGGCGCCTCCTAAGCATCAATG
>JAUSMG010000007.1 GCA_030645295.1 Saprospiraceae bacterium
TCCACTTTGTCGAACTGGTGTACACGATTCAGTCCGCGTACATGTGCGCCGTAGGACCCGGCCTCGCGGCGGAAACAGGGCGTATAAGCAGTCATTCGAACTGGCAGATCCTTGAGCGGGAGAATCTCATCGCGCAAAATATTGGTCACAGGAACCTCTGCAGTGGGAATGAGGTAAAGATTGTCAATAGTGCAATGGTACATCTGCGCCTCTTTGTCGGGCAATTGACCCGTACCGCGAGCAGAGTCTTCATTTACGAGCAGTGGCGGTTCTATTTCTTCGTACCCAGCCTTAACGGCTTCATCCAGAAAGAATTGAATGAGGGCACGTTGAAGCCGGGCCCCTTTTCCACGGTAGACCGGAAATCCGGCGCCAGTGAGTTTTACTCCCAACTCAAGGTCGAAGAGGTTGTATTTTTTGGCAAGCTCCCAGTGGGGCAGCGCATCTTCAGGCAGGGTAGGGTAGGGCTTGGTCCAATCCTTGGCCACTTTGTTGTCTTCGGGTGTTTTGCCTTTTGGGACACTTTTGTGGGGGCAGTTGGGCACCGTATAAAGCATCTCGTCCAGCTGGTTTTTAAGGATGTCCATGCGCTCTTCCAGGTCTTTACTCTTGGTTTTGAGTATGGCGACCTGAGCTTTGAGTGCTTCAGCCTCCTCTTTTTTGCCTTGTCCCATGAGTGCGCCGATCTGTTTGGCAAGCCGGTTGCCTTCGCCGAGTGTATCGTCGAGGTCTTTTTGGGTTGCGCGCCTTGCGTCGTCGGTTTTGAGGATCTGGTCAATGACCTTGAGTTGGGCCGAAGTCCAGTTTCTTTTGCGGAGACCGGCGAGGATTCGTTTTTTTTCGTCGCGGATTACTTTAAGTTGGAGCATATAGAGCGAAAGTTCTTTTGAAAACTAAGGATGTTGGATTGCAACAATTTACTGCAAAGTGGGTTTATTAATCGAAACAGAAGTTGTTTAATGTAAATTTTGAGCAAAAGCCGAAAAAATCGCCACAAGATAGAGCGAATTTAAAAACAGGCTTATCTTTGCACTGTTCAGTATAAGATATGAGGTCTAAGAACTGCCTTTAATGACCTCCGCTCCTTTCTCTTTTTCTTGCTGTTTAAGCTCATTACATAGCCTGATTTTAGAGGCTTGGAGGTTTTACAAACACCCTCCCGACCCTCTCTCATCCACGCGAAATTTCCGATCAACCGATCTCTTGCCCTCTTGGCAAGTTGTTTTTTCAAACAGATATTGTCAAATTTTTCTATTTTAAACACTGTGTCGTGCGCTGTCCGGGTTTTTCGGTCGGTGCACAGGCATTCTGATCATACAATCACTTTCCCACCACCGCGCGCGAATTCCTCGAACGCCAACGCTCCGGTATCGAGCCGCGCCTACACACAATTTTAACTTACTTCCATCCCCACTCATGTACGACATTTTGCAGCTTAACGACAAGCTGGTGACAGAGCTCAAAGAAATCGCCCAAAAACTTGGCGTAAAGGGCATCGCCAAATTTTCCAAACAGGATCTAATCTACAAAATCCTGGACGAACAGGCACTTGCGGAAAAGACCGCGACCAATCGGGTAGTGCCTATCGTGGAAGAACCCAACCCTCAAACTGGCCGCCGAGCCCGTAAGGTGAAATCTGGGGACGATGACGAACGGGAGGAAACTTCCCCTGCCGAGAAGCCAGCGGTTCCGGAAAAGCCAAAGGCTGTGCCTGTACGACGTGAGCGCCCGGTTGCGGAGACCGAAAATCGGCGTGAACGCGACCAAAAACGCCTCAATCCAGAGCCTAAACGCCCTGTTCCCGATCCAAAAATTGAGCGTGAATCAAACCGCCCTCCCGAGGAAAATCGTGACCGCGATCAAAATCGCCCGCCCCTGGAAGGAAATCGAGATCAGCCTCAACCACGCCGGGACATTCGAAACGATCGTCAGGGCAATCGCGACCAAAACCGTCCGGCCCAGGAAGGCAACCGCGATCAAATTCGTCCGGCTCAGGAAGGTAACCGTGATCAAAACCGCCCGGCGCCCAATGATGGCAACCGTCGCGATCAACCGCGCAACGAAGGCCAACCCCAACAACGTCCGGAAGGACAAGGCCGTAACCGCGACCGTTGGGAAGACCGCCGGGATCGTCGGCAACGCGAGTGGGAAGATCGCCGCCGCGACCGCCCACAACAACGTCCTGGCCAACCAGGTCTGTATGACTCTGATGCGGCCAAACTGCAAAACCTTGAAGAAGAATTTACTGCTCCCGCCATTGGCAACGAGGAGGAGGAGGAATCAGTGCCGATGCACCGCCCCTTCGCGCCCCTTGTTGTGCAACCAGAGCCTGTTCAGGAGCATTCCATGCCAGTCGCTCCGGAAGAACCGGTTGAAGTAATGCCCCCTCCGGTCCACCGAGAACGATTTGATGTCGAACTTGATGGCATTGTAGAAGGTCTCGGCACTTTGGAAATGATGCCCGACGGTTATGGTTTCCTGCGTTCTCCCGACTATAACTACCAAACCAGTCCCGATGATATTTATGTTTCTCCTTCACAGATCAAATTATTTGGTCTAAAAACTGGGGATACCGTGCGAGGGGCTATTCGTCCGCCAAAAGAGGGCGAAAAATATTTTGCGCTGCTGAAAGTAGCGAAGATCAATGGTCTCGACCCGAAAGATGTTCGGGACCGCGTGCCTTTCGATTACCTAACCCCTTTGTTTCCGACGTCCAAATTCACGCTGCTTACCAGCCCCACCGGACGGGATTTCGGCAACCGGATCATCGACCTCTTTACGCCCATCGGCAAAGGTCAGCGTGGACTTATCGTTGCACAGCCTAAAACAGGTAAGACCTTCTTGCTCAAGGATATCGCGAACGCCATCACCAAGAATCACCCTGAGTGCTATGTGATCGTGTTGCTCATCGATGAACGCCCGGAGGAGGTGACCGATATGCGTCGCAGCGTGAAAGCAGAGGTGGTAGCTTCAACGTTTGATGAATTGGCTGAAAACCACGTTCGTTTGGCCAATATCGTACTGGAAAAAGCCAAGCGCATGGTCGAATGTGGACACCACGTGGTGATCCTCCTGGACTCTATAACCCGTATGGCCCGGGCCTACAACACCGTAGCGCCTGCCAGTGGTAAAGTACTTTCGGGTGGTGTGGAAGCGACGGCCTTGCAGCGGCCCAAGAAATTCTTTGGCGCAGCACGCGCCATTGAAGACGGAGGCTCCCTCACGATTCTTGCCACAGCCCTTATTGACACCGGTTCGAAAATGGACCAGGTTATTTTTGAGGAATTCAAAGGTACCGGCAATATGGAATTGCAACTTGATCGCAATCTAGCCAACCGTCGCCTGTATCCAAGCGTCGACCTCACGAAATCGAGCACGCGCCGCGAAGATTTGCTTTTGGACAAGGACACCCTTCAACGGATGTTTATCCTCCGCAACCACCTGGCCGATATGAAGCCGGAAGAAGCGATGGAGTTTGTGAAAAAGCAGATGATGCATAGCAGCAGCAACGACGAATTTTTGGCTTCTATGAATCGGTAGAAGGTTCGCGCGAAACATCTGCGTGAAACCCATTTGAAAAGCCCTCCGCGCACGTTTGATGCACGGAGGGCTTTGTTTATCGAAAAGCAAAGCGCTCACGTCGCTCACTTTCTCACATTTTACACAATTTGGCACGAATTATGACCATCAAAAATTTGTCGGCCAACGGCTAACTGGACAATTATTGGATTTAATATCCGTTTCTAGTTGGTTCTTTCGCCCCGATAAAACATACATGCTACGCCTCTACTCCACCGTACTTTTTTTAGCTTTCATCCCCATCTGGGGCGGGCGGGCGGATCATGTTTCGTTGGCTGCGACTACAACCTTGCGTGGAGTGGATGTGTCGCACCACCAAAAAATTATTGAATGGGATTCGGTACTGGTCAACGATCCGCTGGACTTTGCTTTTGTGAAAGCCACGGAGGGGCGTGATTTTGTCGACAGTCTTTTTTGCCGCAACTGGGACGAACTCCAAAGACTTGGTATTCGTCGCGGGGCCTATCATTTTTTTCGCGCTTACGGCTGTGGCGACGAACAGGCCGCCCATTTTCTCAGTCAGGTTGATATGATGCCCGGAGATCTTGCACCCGTGTTAGATATTGAAATCCTGGATGGAATTGCACCCGAGATCATGCTTCAGGAAGCCCTGATCTGGCTGGAAATTGTTGAACGTCAATTGGGTGTGAAACCGATCATCTACTCCAATCAACATTTTTACGAACAATATCTGTCGGGCCATTTGGATCAGTTCCCGCTTTGGATAGCGCGGTACTCCGATGAAAAACCGTTTTTGACCACCGGAAAAAGTTGGGAATTCTGGCAGTTTTCTAATGAAGGCTGCGTGGAAGGAATTTGTAAAAAAGTAGATCTCAACGTATTCTCCGGCACCCATGAAATGCTTGACCGGCTTTGTTGGTATCCTGACCAGGAACCCAATGAAACGTCACTGATCAGCCTCCCCTGATTTTTACTTCATTTGATTTTTGACTAAAACATGCACTGGAGGCTCGCTCTGGTGTGTTACATTTGCAGTCAAAAATTTTTCCTATCCATGAAGTATTTCGTTCTAACCATCGCGGCATTCCTGTTCGCGCAATTTTCCGTTTTTGGTCAGCAATCCTCTATCTCTGCAAAGAAGCTCCACAAACACGTTTCATACCTGGCTTCCGACAAGCTCAAAGGGCGCGGTACCGGTACGCCAGAAGAGCGGATGGCGGCCAATTACATTGCCAAGCAATTCCGCAAAATCGGGCTTACGCCTAAAGGCAATGATGGCACCTTTTTTCACAAATTTACTTTTAAAAAGTCCAGCGACCCACACGGTGGCGTCGACGTATCCGCCAAATCCGTGTCCGCCCAAAATGTAGCGGGCTATCTGGACAATGGCGCGGAATACACCATCGTCGTCGGGGCACACTACGATCACCTTGGAATGGGTCTTGACCACAACTCCCTGGATGCCAATCCTGAAGGGAAAGTCCACAATGGTGCAGACGACAATGCAAGTGGCACTGCCGGGGTCATCGAACTAGCTCGTTTCTTGGCCAAAAATGGCGTGAAAGAGCAGCACAACTTCCTTTTTCTTTGCTTTTCCGGAGAAGAACTAGGCTTGTACGGTTCCAAAAAATACACGGAGACCCCAACGATTGATCTTACAAAGGTTAGTTTCATGATCAATATGGACATGATTGGTCGCCTGAACGCGGAGAAAAAGGTAGTCGTTGGTGGCGTAGGTACGGCTCCTGATTTTGTGCCGACTTTGAAAAATCTGAAATCAGATCTGGGCATCAAACTGGATAGTGCAGGCGTTGGCCCGAGCGATCACACCTCGTTTTATCTGAAAAACATTCCAGTACTTTTCTTCTTCACCGGTCAGCACTCAGACTATCACAAGCCTACCGATGATGTGGAGAAAGTGAATTTCCCAGGGGTTGTACAGATTATTTCGACGGTTTCAGAGGTGATCCAAACCCTTGACAAGCAACCGAAATTGAAATTCCAGGAAACAAAATCCAAAGAAGGAACCAATGTAAGTTTCAAAGTAACCCTTGGCATTATGCCCGACTATACCTGGGAAGGCGAAGGGGTGCATGTAGATGGGGTCACGGATGGCAAGCCCGCTGCCAAAGCTGGCTTGCTCAAAGGTGACATCATCATCGGCCTTGGAGATATTGCCGTGGAGAATATCCAGGATTACATGAAAGGGCTTTCGATGTTCAAAAAAGGGGATACGACCACGGTGAAAGTCAAACGTGGAACGGAAGTGAAGACTATGCCGGTGACGTTTTAGATGGTCTGGTGGAACTGTTAAAAACAGGAGTCATTCCAATTTCGGATGACTCCTGTTTCTAAATTTTGGCTACTTTTAAAAGTTGTCTAATTTGTTAGCCTTAAATTTGCAATAAAATGCCAAATATGACTGCCTTGCAAAAAGTGGAGCGGCTGCTTCCCTCGCTATCTGCGGGCGAGAAGGCACAAGTAGCCCGCTGGGTGTCAATAGATCTTAGTGCCTACACGCCGGGTATTGAAAAGACTCCAGGTGTTTGTGGAGGCAGCGCCTGCATCGTGCGCACTCGGATACCCGTTTGGTTGTTGGTCGAGGCGCGGAATGCGGGCGCAAGTGAAGCGCATTTGCTAAATTCGTTTCCAGCCCTTCGGGCCGAGGATTTGCTCAATGCATGGGCGTATTATCGTGCCAATAAAGCAGAAATTGACCAGGAAATCCTTGAGAATGAAAACATCTGAATTCAATGGCGCGACTTTACGGAGATGAAAACTTTGATGTTCAGGCCCTGGAATTACTCCGCCAATTGGGACATGATACCTTAACCGTGCGTGATGCCGGACAAGGCAATCAAAGCACCCCAGACCACGAAATATTGGCTTTCGCTACCGAAAATAATCGGTCCGTGGTGACTTTCGACCGACGTGATTATTACCAGCTACATCAGGCAAATGCTGCCCATGGTGGAATTGTGGCTTGTACTTACGATGCGGATAGTGCGGGTTTGGCGGTAAGAATTCATGAAAGTATTGAAGCGGAAGAAGGCTTTTTGGGAGGTAAGTTTGTTCGGGTTTATCGACCTAACAAATAGAAATTTTTAACACAAGTGCTAGTTTTGCAATGTTTATAGTCCTAACAAAATTGGAAAAACCATGCCTAAGCGGTCGTTAAAAACATTTATTATCTTTTCTGACACCGATTCTCAGTTTAAAGAAGAGCTTCTAACTCATTTGGCTCCTTTCCTTCAAGAACGTGAAGGTTTTCTTGATGTTTGGCATGCGGGATAAATTCTCCCTGGAGAAGTATGGAAACCAAAAATTTTAGAAAATCTAGAAAAAAGCCATATTGTAATAATGCTTGTTAGTGCACATTCACTTTTCTCAGATTTTATTCAAAATACGGAACTCAAAACAACTCTTAATCAAGTGAAGGAGGGCAAAACCCGCCTAGTTCCCATTTTAATAAAGGAGTGTCTTTATGAAATGGCAGATGAATTATATACAAGAAAAATGTTGCCCTTTCATCTTAATAATAACGAAATTACTGCCGTCGAAGACTGGGAATCTAAAAACAAGGCTTGGAAAGTAGCCCTGCAAGGCTTACAGAAGGTAATTGATGACATTAACTCTAAATTAGATGAAGAAGAAAAAATCAAGACAAAACTGGAAAAAGCCTCCAATATATATAAATTTGGCAAGTACTCTATTCCCAAAAATGGGACAGTGCTTAAGGCTCGTGGCCGTGGTGGCTTTGAAAAGGACTTGACCCCCAATGAAGCAAAAACCCTCAAACTTCTTCTCGATAACCGCAACAAAGTAGTTTTGTACTTCGAAATCCTTGAAAAAATCTGGGGTAAGGATGACACCTCAAGCAGATCTCAGCTCAGCACTTGTATTGGTAATTTGAAGAAACTCATTCCAACTGATGAGCGCATTGATTTAGATAACAAACGTAACGAGGGTTACTTTCTCAATGAATTAAATCCTTTAGAATAAGACCTGAAATTGTAATCACTTAAACCTTATCGCCCTAACCGGCGCAATTCCCGACACCACCAACGAAGGCAACAGCAAGAAAACCAACGTAATGGTCAAAGTGCCCAGATTGATGCCCAGCACCGTAAACCATTCTACACGGACCGGTGCGTAGGAGAGGTAATAATCAGCTTCGTTGAGCCGGATCAGGTGAAAACGGTTCTGAAGCCAGCAAAAACCGAGTCCGATCAAATTGCCCCAAAACATTCCATTGAGCGTGATAACGGCAGCGTGGTATAAAAATACCGACCGTATGCGGCGATTTTCTGCACCGAGCGCTTTGAGGATACCAATCATCGTGCTTCGTTCAAGCACCAACACCAGTAGTGCGGTGATCATGTTGATGATGGCCACCGCGAGCATCAGGACCAGAATTACGATCTCGTTATAATCCTGCAATTCGAGCCACTCGAATATGGAGGGAAACTTATCCCGAATACTCACCGAGAGCAGGTCATCGGGCAGCACTTCCTGGTAAATGTAATGATTGTAAAGCTCCAGATCGCTCAGGTCGTCCAGCCAGAGTTCAAAGCCGGCCACCTGATTTTCTTCCCAGCCGAGCAGATTCTGCACCTGCCGGATGTCGCAGAGGGCGAATTTTCGGTCGTATTCCTCCAGTCCGGTTTTGTAGATTCCGCAGATTTGAAACATTCGGCGCGTTTGGTCGCGCTCCTTTACAAAATGGACGATAAATTTATCGCCCACACCGACTTGCAGGCGGTCAGCGGTTTGCCGACTGATGATGATCTCGCGCGAAAAAGCAGTATCG
>JAUSMG010000011.1 GCA_030645295.1 Saprospiraceae bacterium
GAAATTTGAAAAGGAAAATAAATGGGTTAATTTAAACCTTGTAGATGGCGGGAATTTTATTGTAAAGTACCATGCTTTACGAAAGGAGGCCAGGGATATGGTTAAATCGGCAAAACAAAACGAATCTTTTGATAAAGAGAAGGCGTTAGAAGATTTCCAAAAAGCCTACAACCTCTACTCAGATTTGGAAAATCTTGTCGAAAGCAGTAGGCGGGGAATATCTCAGGCTAAGGTTACTACGTGGGGCAGGCACTCTTTAAAAGTTATTGAGGTTTTGATAGCCGCTGGAATAGGAGGAGCTTTGCACCATTGGGTTATCTCACAATAATCTTTTGGTTTAGGCAGTCACATCCGCGTGAATTGGCGCTGCTCCAGTCAACTGCAGTACCGCAGGATCAGGCGTTACAGGACCCCTCATCGAATGAATCTGCGAGCCGTACCGGTCCGTAACGCCAAAAAACGCGAGAGGATGCATAATTCCGGCTAATCCTCACAATAATTTTGAAGGTGCATGTCTGGGTTATTTTTCCGCTTATACGGTCCAGCGACGCACGCTGATTGTGAAATAGAGCAGCTGGGAGATCGCTTCATTTCAAGTCAGACATTCCGATTTGTTCAGAGCCGTGTAGCGGTGTCACCGTGCCACCGCTACGCGGTTCCAATCTATATGGCAGAGTGTCTTTTCTAAACACTCTCGCCTCGGGCGATTAACACCTTTTCTTTAGCCGTTAAACACGTACGCCAGCCAAAAAATCTTGAGGATTTTTGACCAGCGAGCGTGTTGAAGTAGGAAAAAATATTGCTAATTACTATTACTAACTACTATTACTAATTGCTATTCCTAATTACTATTATTTCTTCGGATTATATCAGATGTCCAGGGTGCTTCAACGTTTGGTTTTTTAAGGTTTGTGAGCAATTTCAAAAAGTTTAATTATTCTTTTATTATTTCATTCTCGTTTAAAATAATAAAGTTGAGGAAATCTTTATTAGAATGGCGTGCTTTTTTTGCAGCGGATGTTTGTATTGGATCAGATGAACGTTTATCGAGCCAATTATTGCCGGGGTTTTGGATCCACTCCCAATTAATATTATAAGGAATACCGATGATTGTAAAACAGGTTTGTTTGTCTTTTTCTATTGTGAACCAAGGAAGGGATGTTTGAGGTGTATTCAATATAAATCGGTTGTCAGGGACATTTTTAGAATGGATAGCACCAAGTAACTTTTCCCGCAAAGCTTCTTTGCCTTTTTTTAATCGCATTTCTATGTTTGTTTCAGTTTTGCTATTCAGGGTGTAATTTAATCCTGATATAATTTCAATAGCATATTTATCTTCTATTACCCATAGCAAAATGGCATTCCGTATTTTCCCATTTTGTACATTCCCACTCAGATAATTCAACAAGTCTTTAATCTTTGGCAGATTCCATGATCGGATTGATAATGGCCTGTTATTTTGGCTGGACGCTTTTTTATGCTCTTTGCTACGAGTATCGGATGTTCCAGGATCATAGGGATCTTCATCCGATAATTCGCGCCATATTTTCTGGAGTTTCTTTTTGGCGTAATAAATCAGGTTTTTCGAGGCGCCTACATTGCTTAACTGAAGCATTTGCACAATTTCTTCGTGGGTATACCCTTTGTAATACAAGGAAAATGCTTCACGCTGTTTGGGTGGAAGCATTTTCGTCATTCCATCCAGGTCAAGATCATGTTTCATCATCGGATTGGTAGTTGAAAGCGAATCAAGTGGAAGGTCATGGATATTTGTTAGCCGTCTGTTTCTATATCTAAAATTCTTACTTCTATTGATTACACACTGACAGATAAAGGCTTCCAGATTTTTGATCCCCGCATATCTTTCAGCAGACCAGTTGGTCAAGGCGTCGATAAAAACATCGGCGACAATATCTTCCGCAAATACCTCGGAATAATTCAGGTACTTGATCGCGAGAAGACACAGTTGATCGTATTTCTCTTCATAAATCATCATGACGCGTTCCGCACGCCGCTCATCTTTAAGGGTGGCGGTCGCAGGAGCTGCTAAGGCTGCTTTACTTCTTCGCGGAGCGTCATTTATTGGATTCATGTTTTGAGATATTTTTTTGTTAGCAAAAATGGGAAGTTATTTGCCAGCACAACAAATGAGCCTGAAGAAAAGTCACACGGGTTGAAAAAAAATTTCCAACCCGTGAAATTGGTTTTTTGGGGTGGGGTGTTATCCAGTGCAAGTATGGTGGCTTCCGTGACTTTCGACCAAAGACAAAATCTGGTCATTTCCTTTCGTTTTTCAAAATATAGGTCGTTCAATTCCGTTATTTCTTTGGAAATAATACAGAAATTTACGTTATTTGCCGTTAAAATTTCACTTTTTATACATTTTTGCACTCCTCTGGATCAGTAACGCTGGCGAAAATCTGATGTTTGTTTCCCTTCATATTTTGCGTTTTTCATGAAAAAGAATCCGAAGTTTTTAGAATTCATGGCGCGCCTGGACGAATCGGAGCTGGCGCGCTTTGAAAAGTATCTCCGCTTGGAATACCCGAAGGAGGGCAATGCTATGTCGGTTTTTCGCTACTACAAGCGTTTTTTTCCGGGCAAGGAGCATTCGGACAGGATGGCGCTGCCGTATGCATTCCGCAAGATTTATGGGGTGGAGATGGGGCCTCGAATGAGCGATCCGAAAAAATTGTGGAATGCTTTTTCCAGGTTGTACGGCTGGTTAAAGGATTTCCTCATTTTGGAAAAACTGAAGGCAGACCGGTTTACTGCCGATGTTTTCTGGATGGATATTCTCCTGGAAAAAGGCTTGAATTCAGAACATTCAAAACAGGCCATTGCGGCTTATCATACGAATTATAGCCAGTTCTATGATCTAAAAGCTTGTCTACAGCAAATTGAACTTGGCAGACATTACAGACAACAATTGGTACAGGGCCGCCCAATCCCCGACTATAAAGCCATCGAGCCCTGCATTTTGAAAATCCATGAAAACGCCGATTTAATCAGCCTTAAAATGAAATGCGAATTGCTGACCATTAAAGGTGTAAGGCCTTCCAAACCTCCGGTGCATACTGCGGATGAAGCCATTCCGCCATTGCAATTAATTTACCATCATATTCACCTGATGCTCACAAAAGGAGCAACGGAACATTACGAGGAAATTGAAAAATTGCTACAGGCGCATTCCATTCAGATCTCGCGTGCCAGTTCAAATGATATCCTCCGTTATCTTCATTATCATGCTGCCAGGATGTTTCGGGAGGCGGATGAAAAGGTCTGGAGCCATAAACTGCATCGATTGAATAAAGTATTGCTGGAAAAAGAAGTCTATAGCCCTCAAAAAGAAATGCCTTCCTCCCATTTTCAAAATATAGTGAGCGTTGCTTGTGTGGCCAACGATCTGGATTGGGTGAATATCTTTATTGAGGAATATTCCCGGTTTTTACCCGTCAAGACCCGTGAAGAAAATAAGGTGGTTGCACAAACAGCTTTGGCATTTGCAAGGAAGGATTTTCATAAGGTACTTGAGCTTAGCGGAAAGCCCTTGTTTAAAGATGAAATCCAAATCTTCAGAATCAGGATATTTCAACTGAGGGCTATGTATGAGTTAGGATTGGACCTCAGTGATGCATTAAATGCGTATAATACCCATCTGCTCCGGCGCAGAAACCCAGTTACAGCCTATAAGGAGTCGGCCATCGCATTTATGTCCGTTTTAAATATGTTGATTGAAAAAAAGGTGACCAAAAAGACCTTGATCAAATCCCTTGAAGCGTACCCCCAGATCTTTGTCCGGACCTGGTTGCGGGAAAAAATCGATGCCTATAAAAGCACAGTATACCGGGGCGGTGGGTAGAATCAGACTACTGGACAATTTGACACTGGACGTTAGACACGATTGAGCAAGTGCATGATTTTCAAATTTTTAGAGTGCAAGTCCAAGGTCAAAATGTCCAGTAGTCTGAGGTAAAATTTAGTTTATGATAACTTCGTCCGCGATGTACGATAGCGTTTCATTTCCGCATACCGCTGCGAAAAAGAACGTGTATGTGCCTGTAGAGAGTACGGGAGAAGTATACCCTGTGGACGAGCTGACCTGTACGGAACTGGTATATCCATCGCTCTGGCGGACATAATATACCTTGTACTCCGTCGCGCCTGAAACGGCGGACCATGAATAGGATACACTGCTTTGTGAAGGGCCATCCCGTTGCAGGTCATCAATGATGCAACTTACCGGCTGTAGCTCCGGAATCGCGGTAAACCCGGATACACCGGAGTGGAGGAGAATGGTCAGAAGGAAACCCTTCAACCATACATAAGCTTGGACTTTTACTGTTTTTTTCATGAGCATACTGTTTTTCAGTAAGAAAATTTGGAACGGCAAAAAGTCCTATTGTGAAAATAAATAGGTGTAAATGGTTGATTGTTAATATGTAAGTAAGGATTGTATTTTGGGTAAACGAGGTGATATCTCGGATGCAGGAGGAGGTGTCACCTCGTTTATTGAAATGTCCGGGGCGACCACGAGGGTCGCCCCTACGTGCTCCGCCCAAATTGTCCCATGGTATAACCGGTCTGATTTCTCGTTTAACCTGGGCGATATTCTTAGAATGCTTTGCTTCGGCTCCCTAAGGGCGGCACTTATGGCCGCCCCGCATGGTGGCCGCCCTGCCGCCGGCGCAAAGGCTGCAACACGCTGGCGCAAAGGCTGCGCCTTGTGCCCACTATTGGAGCCGGTTTTACCGGCCATCCCAAATCAACTTTCCGCAGCACCGGGTACACAAGCCCTATTGCCCATTCCTTCCCACATGATTAACCGCTGGATCTTACCTTCCATTCAAACCCTTTCCCTCCTAACCTGTTCATACCTTTGCCTGCCGTACCAGCCCGCCCGGGCCCGGGCGCAGCAGCAATAGAATAACGAATCAAATACCACTACACAACATAAATTGTCCAAAATGCAACGTCCTGCTGGCCATTTCTGATCGCCAGGGAATTGAAATTGATTACTGTCCCCAATGCCGCGGCGTCTGGCTCGACCGCGGCGAGCTCGACAAAATCATTGAGCGTACCAACCAACAGTTTGCCCAGTCCAAAGGCAGCAAACACGACGACGATGATGACGATGACCGCCATCGCCGCGAGCACAAGTACGAGGGCGGAGACCGTCCTTTTGGTGATCAAGGCGGCTACCGCAAGCCTCAAAAAAAATCCATGTGGGGCGAAATGTTTGACTTTGATTAGGGGATAAATGAGGTGACATCTCGGACGCAGGGGAAGGTGTCACCTCGTTTAACAAGATACCAGAAATTGGCAAAATGCCACATCAAATGCGCATTCAAGTCCTCCAAATGGCTTACCTTCGTATAAGTTATGCCTGCGTATCCACCATCACCAGAAATTCGAAAGCACTTGCTTTGGGAATATGAATGGGAAAGTGTTGACTTTTCCCGATTGGCTACGGTCGTCATTGAACGGGTAATTGAACGTGGGAATCCTCATGAATGGCAGGAGATTGTAAACTTTTATGGGGTGGATAAAATATTGAGCATTGCTGAAAAAAGTAATCGTTTGAATCTCAAGCATAAAAATTTTACCCGCATTTATCTTCAATCCGGTTTCATCCATGATTTACAAAGACCCGGAAGGAAATAAAACTGACCCAAGCCACGCCATTTTATTCGAATATTTAGAAAAAATTCGGCCTCCAGAAGATATTCGAAGCAA
>JAUSMG010000016.1 GCA_030645295.1 Saprospiraceae bacterium
ATGCTGTCACTGTGAGTGCAGGCGGCACTTGTACCAATACGGCCTCCTATCAGGTTGACGATGCTGCCGGCGCGCCCAGCATTTCGGAAGGCATTACGCAGGCACTTTGCGGCCAAAGTAGCGGTAGCATCAACCTCACCATCAATGGTGGGGAGGCGCCTTATAGCTTTGCTTGGTCAACTGGTCCGGTTACCGAGGACCTGAACAATCTTCCTTCGGGCAATTACGCCGTAACCGTAACCGGGGCAAACGGATGTCAGATCGCGGATAATTTCGACGTTCCAGAGGATGTGATAACGCCCACACTCTCAGGTATCCCACAACCAAACACGGCTTGTGTCGGCCCCAACGGCAGCATCAATCTGAGTATTTCGCCATCCTCTTTGACCTACATTATTAACTGGTCGAACGGAGCAAGCACCCAAAATCTCGCCAACCTCACCGCTGGCATGTATACGGTTACCGTCAATGGCGGCGGTGCATGTACAGCTTCGGCAACCTTTGATGTCAGCAACAACTCTTTGGCGGTTACGGTGAATGGTACTGATGTTGACGTGCTTTGCTTTGGCAACAACACCGGCTCCATTGATCTTATCACAAACGGCGGGACACAGCCCTTTGTCTTTAACTGGAATCCGGCAAGTCTTGGCAACATTGAGGACCCGAGCGGTTTGGCGGCTGGGGTTTATAGCGTTACCATAACAGATGCGGTGGGCTGTAGCACCTCGGCAAGTTTCAACGTCAGCCAGCCACCAAATTCAGTTCAAGTAGTCTGTGCTGCCCTGAATACCGTCAGCCAGCCTGGTCTTGCAGATGGCAATGCACAGGTACAAATTGGCGGTGGCGTTGCGCCTTACACGGTGCTTTGGAGTCCAGGCGGATTGCAAAACGGTGTCGCTGCGGGCATTTTCCCGCTCAATAATTTGGGCGTTGGAGACTACAATGTGACGGTAACAGACGCGAACGGTTGTACTGCAATTTGCAATTTCAGCATTCTTCTAACGCCCTGCACCTCGTCAGTTGGCGCCATGGGAACGGCTCAACTGTCTCATTGCTCCACGGGTTGTATCACGGCTAATTATGATGGGCTGGGGCAGTTACTAGACCCCAATGATGTGCTGCAATTTATTCTGCACGAGGGGCCTGGCGCTATGATAGTCAATGAAAAGGCCAGAAGTAGCCAGGCTACTTTCTGCTTCAATCCTGCGACGATGACCTATGGTACGACCTATTATGTTTCGGCCGTAGTGGGCAATAACGACGGCTCCGGAAATGTGGTGCTCGCACACTATTGCACGGTCATTGCAACCGGAACGCCCATTGTCTTTTACGAAAAACCGGTCGCGAGCATTGCATTGCCTGAACCGATCACTTGTATAACATTCCAGGTCAGCATTTTGGGAAGTTCAAACCTCCCGAATTCAAGCTTTCAATGGTCAACCGGCAATGGCAATATTGTAGGCCCAACCAACCAGGCGAACATTGAAGCCGATGATGCGGGTAATTACGCCCTGATCGTCACCAGCGCTGATGGCTGTCTGGATACTAGCATTACAGTAGTGCTTGACATTCGGAACGACCCGGTAGCTGAAATTCTTGCCAGCCCGGATGATATTTTGGACTGTATCATCAACGAAATAATTCTCGCGGGAGAGATAGAAGGCTCAAGTGATGCAAACACCATTTGGTTCGACCAGAATGGCGTTATTTACCCGGGCGGTACAATCCTGCAGATTGACAATCCGGGGATCTATTGGTTCGCGATTGTAGACACGGTTACCTTCTGTACCGATACTGCGAGTATAGACATTGGACAAAACCAATTGTATCCTCCGCTCTTTATCAATCCGCCCGCTACGCTCACCTGCGCCATTGGTGCGGTAACACTTTCTGGCGGTTCACCCATTGGCGGAATTTTGTTCCAATGGGCAACTGTGGTTGGACTAGACACAACCATTGTCGGAACTGGATCCAGCGTAACGGTCACACAACCTAACACTTATTACCTCATTGGTTATGATCCGGTTAATGGTTGCGACAACGCACTGAGTACCATTGTAGTAACCGACCAGACCTACCCAACAGCCAATGCGGGTCCGCCGTTCAACATCGATTGCTTCGGTGAAACGGCTTTGATCAGTGGTAGTGCCTCTGGTGGTACCGGGGTTTTGACCTACACCTGGACGACCTCTGGCGGTCAGATCGTAACTGGCGCCAACACGCTCACGCCGACCATCAGTGAACCCGGAACGTATACCCTGCTCGTCACTTCGACCGGCAATGGCTGCTCAGACACCGATATGGTGGTCGTTGATCCCAACGAGCCCGTGGCAATTCCTGTCGTGAACAGCCCGGCTTGTGTTGGAGAAAAAGGTTCCATCCTGATTGACACCGTATTGGGCGCAAAACCACCCATCCAATATACCCTTACGGGCGGTCCACATCTTCAATCGGGCAACTTGTTCAGCAATCTTTCGCCGGGTAATTATACCATTTTCATTGTAGATGCGAATGGTTGCAGCACGAGTTTGGATGCAACGGTCATTCAGCCACCAGTGTTTGAAATAACTGTGGTACCAGAGGTATCCTTACAGTTGGGAGAGAGTTATCAGGTAGACGCAACGGTGAATGTACCCGAGAGCGAGATTGCCCAGATAACCTGGACTCCGCCGACCTGGTTGAGTTGTGATACTTGCCTGAGCACGAGGATCGACACGCCATTGCACAGTCAGATGTACCGGATATTGGTGATCACCAAGGAAGGTTGCCGCGACGATGCACCCCTGTTGATCCGTGTTAATACGCAGGTGAACGTGTACATTCCCAATATTTTCTCGCCCGACGGCGATGGAGAGAACGATAACTTCACGGTTTATGCCGATATGCGTGGCGTGAGACAGGTCAAACTGCTTCAGATTTATGATCGCTGGGGCAACCACGTATTCCAGAAAGAAAACTTCCAACCAAACGATCCAACCCTCGGTTGGGACGGGCGGTTCCGTGACCAGGATATGAACCCTGCGGTGTTTGTTTATTACGCCATTGTGGAGTTCATTGATGGCCAGGAAGTCTTATTCAAAGGGGATGTGACGGTCAAGCGATAGGGGAGAGCCCTCAGGTTTCTAATGCTTGTCCACGGCCCGTTGCCGCGTGGAACCACCTTTGATGCCCCGCACATTGCCGATAACAATGAAGGCATTGGAGTCGATTTTTTCTACCTCGTGTTGTAGCTTGCCTATCTCTAAGCGTGTAATGACCGTGAAAAGAATTTCTGTCGGATAATTTTTCCCACGTTTACCATGCCCGCTACTGCCGGTATAGGTGGTTACGCCAACTTGAAGTTTGTGTACGATAAACTGGCGAATTTCCTCGTGGTGGGATGAAATAATCGTCACGCCCACATACTCTTCTACCCCTTCAATGATAAAATCTACGGTTTTTGAAGCTGCCAGGTAGGTCAATATTGCGTACATGGCCGTTTCAAAACCCAATAAATAAGCGGCCACGGAAAAGATCATCAGGTTGAAGATCAGAATAATATCCCCTACTGAAAAACTAGATTTTCGGCTCAAATAAATCGCCAGTACTTCCGTGCCATCGAGCACTGCTCCACCCCGAATGGCCAGGCCAATGCCGGTACCCAGGAAAAAACCGCCAAACGAGGCAATGAGCAATTTGTCGGATGTGATGATCGGATAAGGAACAAACACGATAACCAATGCCAACGTGGCCACGGCCATAATGCTTTTCAGTGCAAATGATGGACTGATTTGCCGGTAAGCCAAAAGCACGAACGGGAGGTTGATCAGCACGATCAGGACCGAAAGCGGAAGTCCCATAGTGACGGAAACCAATAGCGAAATACCGGTTACCCCACCATCGATAAATTGGTTGGGGAGCAAAAAGCTTTTCAAGCCTAGTCCCGCCATCAGTACTCCCGTAAATACCATTAAAGTATCGATCAAGCCTTGTCGAAACGACAAAGTGATCAAATAAATAGCCTTGGCCACCTGATAGCGACTCACCGATTCGGGGCTGCTACCCAGCTGGGCTTGAATAATTCTTCGAAGGATATTTTGAATAAATTCTGTCATTTCTAAATAAACTTATTAACGAATCGCCCGATACACTACGCTTTGTAAGCGCGGGCGAAAATCGCCACTCATCAACTTGCTATTCTCCATGGTGGGATAGGTCCGGTTGGATAAAAAGATGAAGATCAACTTTTTATCCGGGTCCGCCCAGGCACAAATGCCCGTAAATCCCAGATGGCCAAAGGTGCTATTACCCGCCAAGAGGCTCATGTTGGCGGTCGCTTTTTCATCCAGTTCTTTCATGTCAAAACCAATACCACGCCGGGTGCTGGCCGAGTAGCGTGTGGTGAACTGGCGCACCGTTTCCGGCTGAAGATACTGCCGCAAACCATACGAACCGCCATTGAGCAACATTTGAAATATCTTGGCCAGGTCGTTTGCATTGGAGAAAAGTCCCGCATGACCACCGACGCCGCCGAGCATGGCCGCGCCCATGTCATGCACGTATCCTTGCAGACGCTGGTGCCGGAAATAACCATCTTCTTCTGTGGGAGCACAACGCATGCTTAGATCCTTTTTCCAGGGATTAAAAGTGGTAGTGGCCAGGCCCAAGGGGCGGTAAAATTCCTGGTCAGCAAATACATCTACAGGCGTGCAGTTAAGATTATCTACCGCCCGGGCGCATAGATATAGACCGAAATCGGAGTATTTGTAATTTTTATTGCCGGACAATGGAGCATTGAAAACCTGCGCCCAAACCGTGTCCGACCAGGCATTTTCCATGAACAGGTCCTTCGCCACAGGCACTTCAAATCCTGGTTGGGAATGACTCAAATAAATCCTGGACGAGGGCATTTTTTCCACCGTCAGCGTTTGTTGGTAGAAGGGTATCCATGCCTGCAAACCCGCATGGTGCGCCATAATTTCGCGTACGGTCAGGTCTTTTTTATTGGTGAATTTCAGTTCCGGGACATAATTGCTCATGGGGGAATCGAGTGAAACTTCCTGATTTTCAGTCAGTTTCATCATCGAAATGGTCGTCGCCGCTACTTTTGTAACCGAAGCGAGGTCGTAAATCGTCTCGTTTGTCACGGGCTGCGTTTGCTCGTATGTGTAGTGGCCATAGGATTTTTGCCACACGATCTTGTTGTCTTTGGCAACCAGGATCTGACAGCCCGGCACAGCGCCGGTACTGATCATTTCTGATACAATGTCATCCATCAGCGCGAGCGTATCACTGTTCATGCCTACCGATTCAGGCAAGGCATAACCCAATCGTTTTTGATGAAATATTTTTTTCGTACCCTGACCAAAACGCGCCCAGGGTGCAGCGGTCACCGGCATGATACCGTTTAGATCGGTTGCTCCAAAAAGACTTTGCGCGGCGAGTTGCTGCGCCATCGGATCTTCGGTGAATGCTTGTAACAAAAGCGGGGGTGCGTCCATCCAGGCGTAGGTATATGGATTGCCAAAGACGGTGAGCGCAATGGTCGATCTCTGGTTCAATTTCCGTAAAAAATCCAGCTCGCTGTGCGTCAAGCCGTAAATGGTGTCTGGCCCAGGCTCCGGATTTACTGCCCGGTTGGGTCGTGGTGTAGTGCGTATCCCATACAAACCGACCAGTACCACGTCAAACTTCCGAAGTGTGTCCAATAGTTTGATACTCAGGGAGTCGCTCAGATCTTTCGTTGTGTTGAAATGCGACATTGGCGCATATTGACCGCAGTAGGTTTGGAACACTGTGCGGTTGCTATCGCCAATGGCCAGGGTGGCGAACTTCAAACTGTCCAGATTCGGGAAACCGATCATTTTCTTCTCGTCGCGCACAAGTATGAGTGCATTGCTGACGATTCGGTGCTTGAGCGTGTAGGCTTCGGGTGGATTCAGATCCTGGCGGAGATTGGTCAGATCTACCTGTTGGGGCTTCGTCAGCCCAAGGCGAAATTTGGCGCGAAGCACACGTTTTACGCTGGTCCAGAGTTGTGAACGGTCCAGCGAGCCGTTGGACAATGCAAGCTGAATGGCTGCGATAGACGCGCCAACGTCCACCGGCAGCAGGCTCACGTCATTGCCCGCTTTAAAGGCTTCCACATCGGCAATCCCGTTGGGAAAAAACTTTTTCACCCCCTCCATTTCCATGGCGTCGGTAAAGATCAATCCCTCAAAGCCCATTTCATTGCGCAACAGATCCTTCACTGTTGCCCGGCTGAGCGTAGTGGGTCGGTTCTCCCGGGCATCCAGTGCATTCACCTGTAAATGCGCTACCATGATGGAGCCCGCGCCGTTTTTAGCCAACATCCTGAAGGGGTAAAGTTCCAGACTGTCGAGTCGGGCGCGGGAGAAAGGAATAGGCGGCAGATCAAAGTGCGAGTCCATGTCTGTATCGCCGTGTCCCGGGAAGTGTTTGACACTGGCCAACACGCCACCGTCCTGCAGCCCGGACATGTATTGAAATGCCTTGGCGGCCACATTGTAGCGGTCTTCGCCATAACTGCGCTCTCCGATGACCGGGTTACCGGGGTTGTTGTTCACATCGGCCACCGGGGCAAAGTTGACATGTACGCCCATGCGGCGGCATTCACGGGCCACTTCCCTCCCCATATCGTACAGCAAACGGTTGTCTTGTATGGCGCCCAGCATCATGGCACGTGGGAAAGAAAGGGCATTGCCCCGATAGCGCATGCCTACGCCATTTTCGAAATCCATGGCGATCATAAGCGGCACACGGGGGCTTGCCAATTGGTATCGATTGGTGAGTTCGGCGTGTTTTTCAGGTGTTCCGGTGTATGTAGGATTAAAAAAGCACAGTCCGCCGGGCTTGTATTTTCGGATCAGATCCTCCACCTGCCTTTCGTATGCGGTATCCTTGTCAGAATGCGCACGGAGCATAAATAGCTGACCTAAACGCTCCTCATCAGAGAGGGCATTGAACACCGAGTCTACCCATTTTTCCTCTTGCGCGTCAGCGGATTGGGAAAGATTGGCGAAGCGGTGAATATCGTGCGCGGCGAGGAAGATCAGTGCGCCGGCGAGCGCGGTGAGCAGGGGTATTTTCTTGTAGCGTGGATTTGCCATGGGGGCAAAGGTCGGGTAGAACTTGGTTTACAAGTATCTTTACGACTTGGGATTGCAACTAAAAACTGAAAGTTCAAACAGACAAATCAATTCAGACAACTTTTCAATGGCCGAAAAAAAACTTCAAATCCGCAACAGCACCGCCGAGTTTTTGATTTTCAACGCTCAGGCAAATGAAAACACCATTGAAGTGATGGTGCAGGAGGAAACCGTTTGGCTGACTCAAAAGATGATTGCTGCACTTTTTGAGGTAGAAGTCAACACTATCAATTATCACCTTAAAGAAATTTTCAAAAGTGGAGAGTTGGAGGAACTTGCAACTATTCGAAATTTTCGAATAGTTCAAATCGAAGGCAAAAGAGAAGTGAGCCGTAATGTGGAATTTTACAACCTCGATGCAATTATCTCCATTGGTTATCGAGTCAATTCGCAAAGAGCGACCCAGTTCAGACAGTGGGCTACCGCTGTATTGCGAGATTTTGCTATCCGCGGGTATGTGCTCGATAAAGAACGACTTAAGAATGGAGCATTTTTAGGTAAGGAGTATTATGACTCGCTTCTTGCCGAAATCCGCGAGATCCGGGCAAGCGAACGCCGATTTTACCAAAAAATCACGGACATCTATGCCACGGCAATGGATTACAATGCAGACCATGAGATAACCAAAACCTTTTTCGCTTCCGTCCAAAACAAACTCCATTTCGCCATTCACGGTCACACCGCAGCAGAACTAATCATGAGCCGTGCCGATAGCAATAAGCAAAACATGGGCTTGAATACCTGGAAAAATGCACCATCGGGAAAAATTATCAAGACCGATGTTTCCATTGCAAAAAACTACCTCGCCGAAAAGGAACTCAAAAACCTCGACCGTTTTGTAACCATGTACCTGGACTATGCTGAAACACAGGCAGAAAATAATATCCCGATGACGATGAACGACTGGGCAGGCAAATTGAATGCGTTTTTACAGTTCAATGAAAAAGAAATTTTAAGTGGTGCAGGCAAAGTAACCCAAGCTATCGCCAAAGCTTTTGCCGAAAGCGAATTTGAAAAATATCGCTTGGTGCAGGACAAACTTTTTGAAAGCGATTTTGATAAGGTAGTAAAGGCAGCGTTGAATACTGGGAACGAAAAAATATAGGAGGATGGTTTAAAACGCGAGCGGGGACTTGCTTGTCGCAAATCCCCGCTCGGAAAAAATCTCAACAATTTCTATTTTCATTGCATCTAACTAGAAATTTATCATTGGTAATCAATGACTTATACTTTGTCGTTAGAGCAAAAGCAGCTTACTGCCTAATGAAAGGGTGCGCAATTATTGAGTAGGCTATTAGCCCGAAATGGTAGTCATTTGGCATCGAAACCCTTTGATAGTTCCCCCTCCCTATTCTCAAAGTTAATTCAGCATTGACTGGAATGCCAGCAAGATTGTTAGCCGTAATTGTATAGTTACCCGTATCTTCAACACGAACAAGGTTAGTTACAGTACTCCCGCTTTGATTTAGGCCATAGTTTTCAAATGCATTTGGGTTATAATGAATCGCAATGCCTACTCCAAAGGTATTGTTGCTGTCTGCTTCCCAACTGATTGTCGTTCCTTGAGAAATTACAGAGTTGTTTGAAAAAGAGGGGCTTGTTATGGTCATCATTTTGGGGACATAAAAGTTGGTATTAAAACCTGGCAGCCCGTTTTTTCCAGCCAATGAAATGGGGGTAATGGTGCCATACAAATCCTTTGAGCCTGGTGCCCCAATAGTTAGATAGTCGAAATTCGTTTCACTAATGGTATTCGTGATAATGGAGCTAAACGCCAAAGGGCCAAAGTCACTTGAGAGGCCCTCCTTACTATACCCAAAACCCCGAATCATTATTTCTGGGCCTCTAAAAGGCTGTGTGGAAAGTGTTGCGTATGATGTTATGGAGGCATAGCCATCAGTTGGCAATTGAAGCAATTCCAGAATTTGGATTTCGGAGGGCAATTGGTTGCGTTGCGAGGAAAGTAAATCCTCAATAAATTTTTGCACAGAATTATCTTTGGAACATCCTGAAGCAACAATAAGTAGTAAAAGAATCGAGGCTTTTTTCATGATTTATTTATTTTATGAACACCTGAATGAAGATTTTTGGAGAGGCGTCAAAAATAATATTGAGGTTGCCTAAGGTCGCTGTCCTTAATACCTCACTCAAGGCATTTCTTGAAAGTTAGAGAAAATTCGTGATATATTCGAGATGTGGTTGAAGTCGCGCCCGAGACCCGATGATGTTGAGGCATTCGACGTGGAAACACTGGTGTGCAACTTTGCACAAACAAATGTGCAAAAGATGCTTATATTTGCACAAATGAATGTGCAAAAATCATCTATATTTGCACATTCATTTGTGCAATATGGAAAATCTTTTAGCAAAATCAGCCGCTTTAGTGCAGCGCACTCCAGAAAATTTCCACCGGTATTT
>JAUSMG010000027.1 GCA_030645295.1 Saprospiraceae bacterium
GCCCAAGCCCTGAAACTCAAAACCCTGATATTTATCCCACCATTTTGAGTGGTGATGTAGGAGTTTCGGGTGACAGTAACGACAATTCCTACTCTGTTTTGACCTCAAGCGGCGACTTGGACGAGAGTACACTACTTGAAGGACTAATCATTGAAGAAGGATCTGCCACAAGCGATAATCCAAATGATTTATGGTTCAGCCATCGAAAATCGGGGGGTGGATTATATATAAAAACCGGCAATGTCAATCGGCTTAAAATAAGAGACTGTATATTTCGCCGCAACCGTGCGATCAATGGCGCGCATATTTTTGTCTGGCAGCCTAATGGCCAATCCAGTCTGCGGGTAGAAAATTGTCAGTTTGTGGATGGGATTGGTGGCTCTGCATTTTGGTTCGCGGGCAATTCTCCCGATTCAATTTTTATTTCACATTGCTCTTTTCTAAGACACCGAAATTCTCCTGGGGTTGGAGCAATTGTACTATTTGTAAGTCCTTATAATACGATAAAAAAAGTGATTTTAGAGCACTGCCAAATCAAGGATTGCGAAGTTCTCAACCCATTAAACACAGTAATGGCTGGAATAGGTGGGGACACTGCTGTAATGAGAAACTGTATGATTCGCAACAACATACATTCAGGAGGAGACCTGTTTTCAATTGGTGGTGTCAGGGTTAATTTTTTAGATCAAGACACTTTTTTGAGCAATAGGTCTTCTATCAATGGCTCAGGAAGTTTGCTTGTTCCAGGAGGTGACTTCCTGTTTTCTTCAAAGCAACAAATAAAAAATTGTATATTCGAAAAAAACGAAGAAACTCATCTGTTTAGTAGTACTTTCTCTACCAATTTTTCACGATGTGTTTTTCGTGACAATGTGCTTGAGCGAGGTCTTTTTTTAGATCAAAATACTTTGGAATACTCCAAATTAACTACGGTAGAGAACAGTATTTTTGAACGAAATATTTATCAAGCCCTGGTCGCTTTCCAGTCCTTTCAAGGAAATACTTATCCCACTGACAATAAGGGTTTTGTATTTAACCAGAACCATTTTCGGGAAAATACCGGCCTGTTTTTTGATGCACGGCACCATAATATAATTGACCATACCTCTACAGTTACCTGGAATTACTGCACATTTTCTGACAATCGTTTTCCAAACGGACATAGCGGCGACACACTCCCATACCTGTTCCATTTGGGAAACATAGATTTTGCAACATTTAACTCCTGTGTTTTTGACCAAACGCTGCTTGATTCATCCTACTTGTTTTATGACTCATTGTGCCATATTCAATTGAAAAACAATGTATTCAAGATTGACTCCTGTGCTCAGACCTTCAAATATGGTGATGATGTACTCTGTGACACGTCCAATTTTTGGGGACTTTCGCCCATATTTGAAGATAAAACCGCTGGAAACTATCGCCTTACCGGCTGTTCTCCTGGTATCAATAAAGGCGACGTTCAACTTGCATCCCAATTAGGGCTTAGTGTTGACCTTAATAATGGCAGTCGTGCCGAAAATGGCTTTCCAGACATTGGGGCATTTGAAAACAAACTCTTTTTGCAAGGCTCAGTGGTTCAATATAGTTGCCTTAAACCAGCTACAGGATCATTGGCTTTTGAAGGGAATGCATGCGGCCCCTACACTTTTGAATGGTGGAATGGGATCGAAGCCGGCAACTCAATTATTAATCTCCCTGCTGGCAAATATGAACTCTCGGTTACAGACTCCCATGGTATAGTATATTTTGACACCTTGTTATTGCCAGAGTTTGAATCTATGGCTATTGACACACTACTAATAAGCCCTTCAAGTGCAATCGATCAAGATGGAAGCATTGAAGTAACCGATATTTTTAATGGACAAGCACCATACAATTTCAATTGGGATATAGGGGATTCTACTTCCTTTATAGATGGGCTAACCGCAGGTTACTATGGTTTGACGATTACAGATGATTTAGGCTGTCAAGCTATTTTTCGTTTCGAGTTAAAAGCCCCTGTGGTAGGCACTCAAACGATAGGCGCAGCGAAGCACCTGATTTATTTGACCCCTAATGTGTTGGGGAAAGGCATGACGTCAAAATTATTCTCGGACGCGTACTTCTCAGAGATTATAATAGTGGATGCATTAGGAAGGGTGGTATTCCAAAAACTCGAATATGGGAAAGAGGCTGTTTTGCCTGAAATGAGAGACGGGGGTGTTTTTTGGGTTTTCGTAAAAGATTACGAATCTAAGAAGTGGATGCAGCCCCTGCCATTGATTGTTTATTAAATTTCCCATCCTCATAAATCTTCTCCCCATCGGCCCAGATTTCCCCGCCTTTTGTCATGTCCGTGATCATATCCCAGTGTACCGCGGATTCGTTTTTACCACCTGTTTGCAGGTAACTCTGCCCAATGGCCATGTGGATGCTGCCGCCGATCTTCTCGTCGAACAGGATGTTTTTGGTGATGCGCTGAATGTCGTAGTTGGTGCCAATGGCTGCCTCGCCAAATCGCCTGGTTCCGGGCAAACTGAAGATATAATCGAGGTATTCCTGCCCGCGCCGGGCCTCCCAGCGCTCAATGAGGCCATCTTTTACCCACAGGGTCACGCCTTCCACCTCATTGCCCTGATAAATACAGGGGTATGAAAAATGAACGATACCATTCACGCTATCCTCCACCGGGCTGGTGTAGACCTCTCCGGAAGGCATATTGGTCTGGCCGTCTGAGTTCATCCAAATGCGGCCCCTGGTGCTGAATTGAATGTCGGTGCCTTCAGAAAGGTAGCGGACCGTTTCGCAGCGGTTCAGGTGATCCACAATGTGCTGCTGACTGGCCCGGACCGCCAGCCAGGCAGCCTCGGGGTTGTCGGTGAATAGTTTGCAGGCGCCAAATACAAACTGCTCGTACTCACTCAGGCTCATCCCTGCTTCCTGCGCTGAAGCGTCGGTCGGATACTGACAAAGATTGCGGCGCAGGCGACGATCTGCCGTGCGCTCGAAGTAGGCTTTGTTGATGGGCGCAAGGGTTTCGTTGCGGGCCAGGGCGCGTTCCGGCGTCGCGCCACTGCTCTCGCGGAGGTTGTAAGGCGCCCGAATATTGAGGTAGCAGTCGAATTTTTCCATGGCAAGCCCTTGGAGGGTGGGCGGTGTACCAAGGGCCTCCTCAGAAGCATTTTGAAAAAAGAGACGCTCTCTTTCCCGAAAGGCAAGGTCGCACTCCACGAGCGCAGCCCCGGCTAAATAAGCCTCGCGGTACACTTCGCGTACCAGTGGCTCTGCAAGCAAGGTGCTGGCAATGAAGACCTTATCACCTGGGCGGACCTGTAGGCAGTAGTGGGTTAGCAGTCGGGCGTAACGGGCAAGCATTGTATCCATATTCCAATTTTTATTTTGAGAAAGCATTGTTTTTTCTGGCTTGGCCAAATTATAAACTGAGGCTTATCTTTTTATTTAAAAAAAACAGACAAAAATTTGTGGGTTTTATGATGTTGGTTTTTATATCTTTGGCGGCTTTTTCGGAGGGGGGGCATTGGCTCAAGCATTCACGTCCCCGTACCGATTGATTTTTTCTGGGCCAAAAGTCGGGTTCGCCCGATTAAAATACGATATTATTCAACGCACTAAGAAGATGCCTGCAATTGCAACTGGCCACGACGCACTAATCGAGAGTCTTCAAAAATATTTTGGTTTTGATGCCTTCAAGGCCGATCAGGCCGCCATTATTCAAAGTCTACTCGACGGGAAAGATACCTTTGTCATCATGCCTACGGGCGGTGGCAAAAGCCTTTGCTACCAACTACCAGCCCTCATGTTGCCGGGAACGGCCATCGTGATCAGCCCGCTCATCGCCCTGATGAAAAATCAGGTGGACAGCATCCGTGGTTATTCCGATGAAGATGAGGTGGCTCACTTTCTCAACTCTTCGCTCACCAAGGTTCAAATGAAAAAGGTGAAACAGGACATTACGGACGGCCGTACCAAGATCCTGTACGTCGCGCCAGAAACCCTGACGAAGGAAGAGAACATTGAGTTTTTCCAAAATTCTGAGATTTCCTTCGTGGCCGTAGATGAGGCGCACTGTATCTCCGAATGGGGCCACGATTTCCGTCCGGAATATCGCCGCATCCGGGTGATGCTGGATGCTGTAGCGCGCGATGTGCCCATTATGGCGCTCACTGCCACAGCAACCCCCAAGGTACAACTTGATATCCTGAAAAACCTGGAGATGACGGAAGACAGCACTTTTGTGTCGTCCTTCAACCGTGACAATCTCTTTTATGAAATTCGCTCGAAGGTCAAAAAAGAAAGCACGATCAAGCAAATCATCCAGGTCATTAAAGAGGAGTTTTACGGCGAATCGGGCATTATTTATGTCCAAAACCGCAAAACTGCCGAGGACATCGCCGAGATGCTGATGGTCAACGATATCAAGGCTGCGCCCTACCATGCTGGCCTTGATCCCAAACTCCGCGCCAAAACGCAGGATCAGTTCCTGATGGAAGACATCGACGTGATCTGCGCGACCATTGCATTTGGCATGGGCATCGACAAACCCGATGTGCGTTTTGTGATGCACTACGACATGCCGAAGTCCATCGAAAACTACTACCAGGAAACCGGACGTGCCGGTCGCGATGGCCTTGGTGGAAAATGCATCGCGTTTTACAACTACAAAGACATCCTGCGCCTCGAAAAATTCCTACGCGACAAGCCGGTGGCCGAACGTGAAATGGGCGCCCAACTCATGCAGGAAGTGGTGGCGTATGCCGAAACTGCCGCCTGCCGTCGCCGCTTCCTGTTGCACTATTTTGGCGAAGAGTTCGAAGAAGAGAACTGCCATAAGATGTGCGACAATTGCAAGAACCCCAAAGAGAAGCTGGAGGTGAAGTCGGAGGTTGTTGCGGTGGTCCAGTCTATTCTCGACCTCAACGAGAATTATCTGATGAAAACCATCATGGATTTTGTGATGGGCCGCGAGACGAAGGAAATGAAGGATTTCCGTTTCACAGAGATGGAAAACTATGGCGTGGGCGACGACAAGGACGAAAATTTCTGGAGTTCCATCTTCCGACATGCGATGATCAACAACCTGATCTACAAGGAAGTAGAACAGTTTGGTATCCTCAAAGTATCACCTGCCGGACGCGAATATTTAAAAGACCCTCAGCCACTTCATATCACGATCAACCACGATTACGAGGACGGCGAATACGATATTGACGATGAAAAAGGCGGCACGGCAGTGCTCGATGAACCCTTGATGCAGATCCTCAAAGACCTGCGCCGTCAGATTGCCAAAAAACACAACCTGCCGCCTTACGTCATTTTCCAGGACCCTTCCCTGGAGGAAATGGCTACGAATTACCCGATCTCTATGGACGATATGTCCAAGATCGTGGGCGTGTCGCAAGGCAAGGCACAGAAATACGCAGAGCCGTTTGTCTCGGCCATCAAAAAATATTGCGAGGAAAACGAGATTGAGCGCCCGATGGACATTACCATCAAAACGGTGGCCAACAAATCGAAATCGAAGGTCAGCTATATCATGGCCATCGACCGCAAAATTGGCCTTGATGAGATCGCTCAGGTCAATGACATGAGCATGCCCGAACTTTTGGAAGAACTGGACGGGATCGTTCAATCGGGTACCAAACTCCGACTTGATTATTACCTCAACCGGGTGGTGGACGAATATGTGCGCGATACCGTGATCGAATATTTCAAGGAAGCCGAATCTGACTCCATTGATGAGGCATTTGCCGCGTTGAAAGACGACGAGATCACCTGGGAGGAGATCCAACTGATGCGGCTCAAGTTTTTGAGCGATTACGCGAATTAGACGGTGGACGGTGGACGGTGGACGGTAGACGGTAGACGGTGGACGGGGCTCATTAACTGACAATTTATTCAGCTAATTGATGAACCCCGTCCACCGTCCACCGTCTACCGTGCACCGTCAACCGTCAACCGTCTACCGTCTACCGTCTACCGTGCACCGTCTACCGTCTACCGTCAACCGTCTACCGTCTACCGTCTAAAAAAATGCAGCCAAAAGAATTTCTAAAAAAACTCGGTCTCCGCAACCGAAATACCGGCACTTCTACTGGCCAGAACATCATCTCTGGCAGCCGCCGCTACATTGAATCAATTTCTCCGGTGGACGGACAATCGATTGGTTATGTGGGCATTACCACCCGTGAGCAATACGAACAGGTCGTGCAATCTGCGGAGCAGGCTTTCAAGATCTGGCGAGACATGCCCGCTCCCAAGCGCGGCGAAATCGTGCGCCAATTCGGCGATGTGCTGCGCCAATACAAAGAACCACTCGGCCGCCTGGTCTCCTATGAGATGGGCAAAAGCCTGCAGGAAGGCTACGGCGAAGTGCAGGAAATGATTGATATCTGCGATTTCGCGGTGGGTCTTTCCCGCCAGCTTTACGGGCTGACCATGCACTCAGAGCGCCCCGGTCACCGGATGTACGAGCAATGGCACCCGTTGGGCATTGTCGGCATTGTTTCGGCCTTCAATTTTCCGGTAGCGGTATGGTCCTGGAATGCCGCCCTGGCCTGGGTTTGTGGCGACGTATGTATTTGGAAAGCTTCCGAAAAAACGCCACTTTGTTCCATTGCCTGCCAGAATCTTTTTCAGAAAGTCCTGAAAGCGAATGACTTGCCTGAGGGTATTAGTTGCATCATCAACGGCGACTATAAAGTAGGCGAGTTTATGACCAAAGACCACCGTGTACCGTTGTTGAGCGCTACCGGTAGCACCCGCATGGGCCGCATCGTGGGTCAGGCCGTGGCCGGTCGTTTTGGTCGCAGCATCCTCGAACTGGGCGGCAACAACGCCATCATCATCGCGCCTTCTGCGGATATGAAAATGGTACTGACCGGCGCGGTATTTGGTGCAGTAGGTACTGCAGGACAGCGCTGCACCAGCACCCGCCGACTCATCATCCATGATAGCGTGTACGAGCAGGTGAAAACCACCCTTTCCAAAGCCTACCCACAACTTCGCATCGGCGATCCGCTCGATCCCAGCATCCACGTGGGTCCGCTGATCGACCAACACGCGGTCGAAAATTACCTGCACTCTATTGAGGAGATCAGGAAACACAAGGGCAAATTCTTGGTAGAAGGCGGTGTGCTTTCCGGCCCCGGCTACGAAAGCGGTTGCTATGT
>JAUSMG010000033.1 GCA_030645295.1 Saprospiraceae bacterium
CATCAAAAAACGATTCATCCCCCATAATCTACAGTTCAGACAAAAGAACTCGGCATTGGTAGGGTCTATGTTTTGCAAGTTACTGAAAGCAAACACCTTTGCAGCGAGTCCAGGACGTTGGACAAAATCCAAAGTCCACTAATCAACAAGCTATGAAATCAATTTTCTTCCTACCACTTTTTACCCGCCGAAGCATTAGCGTAGGCGTGCTTGCCCTGTTTTTAACGGTGTCGGTGGCATCTGCACAAAAAATTTCGGGTTCGGCCATTCAAGCCGACGGTACTTTTGCCGCTTTCGCTACTGTGCTTTTGTACCATGCCGCCGACACCGTTTTGGCCAAAGGAGCAATCACTGATGACGCAGGGAAATTTGAACTTGAAAATGTGCTGACGGGGCGTTACTTCCTGAATGTCAATCTGGTAGGCGCTGGGAAAGGTGTTTCCCCCGCATTCGATTACAATGGCGGCGACCAGGTTTTGGGAACCGTAAAACTCGAAGAAGCCTCCAAAGAACTTGCCCAGGTTACCGTTGTTGCCCGCAAGCCAATTGTGGAAGTCAAGGCCGATAAAACAATCCTGAATGTCGAAGGAAACATCAATTCCCAGGGCCAAAATGCGCTCGAACTCTTGCGGAAGGCGCCCGGCGTTACGGTGGACAACAACGACAACATTACGCTCAAAGGGAAAAATGCCGTGCGTTTCCAAATAGACGGTCGCGATGTGCCGATGGACTCGAAAGACCTTGCAGGACTGCTCAAAGGGATGCGCGCTGAAGACATTGCAGCCATCGAAATGGTCACGAATCCTTCGGCCAGGTACGATGCGAGTGGCAACGCAGGCATCATCAATTTCAAAACGAAGAAGAATAAAAACCTGGGGACCAATGGCTCCATCGGTGGGGAAGCGGTGTACGGAGAAAGCCTCAAAGGCGGCGGTAACCTCTCTTTCAACCACCGAAACCAAAAATTCAACGTGTTTGGCACCTACTCCAACCACTTCGGCGACTGGCACAATGAAATGAGCCTCCTTCGCGACCAACAAGGCTCTCAAACGGACCCTAATCTGCCCAACTACGACCCCAGTCGCCGCTACAACCAAGTGAGCAATATGAAGGACAATAACAACAACCACAACTTCAAATTCGGGACCGATTTTTTTCTTCATTCGAAGCATACACTTGGTTTTATGGTCGATGGTCGCCATGCACATGGTCCCTGGGAAAATCAGGCGCATACAGAGATCTCCTCGCTCGAAACGCCCGATGTAGTGGAAACTGTGCTGGTAGCATCCAACCGCCAACCTCAGAACCGGGATAATCTCAACTTCAACCTGAACTACCGTTTTGCTGATACCAGCGGCCACGAACTGACCGTAGATGCTAATCGCGGCACTTATCGCTATCGTGCCGATTCCTACCAGCCGAACCGGTACTACAGCGCATCAGAACAGGAGCTCTTGTCCGAAAACATTTACCGCAACAACACCCCAACCGACATCGATATCACCATATTGAAAGCCGATTGGGAGCAGAAACTTTGGAAAGGAAAACTGGGTATCGGTTTCAAAATGAACAATGTAGAGACCGATAACACCTTCGATTTTTTCAAGGTTCTGGGTGGTATTCCGCAGATCGACACCGGCCGTAGCAATCAGTTTGTCTACCACGAAATGGTGAATGCGGGGTATTTAAATTACAATTTTCAACTTAAAAAATGGGGTGTCCAGGCCGGCCTTCGCGCCGAACACACAGATTGGAAAGGCGAACTCACCAGCCTCAATCCTGAAAAGAACGAAATGCCCAGCGACCAGTATCTGAGTTGGTTCCCCAGTGCTGCGGTCACGTATACACTGGATAAGAAAAACCAGTTCAACCTGACCTACAGCCGCCGAATTGACCGCCCCAGTTATCGGGATTTGAACCCCTTTGAAGACCGTCTTGATGAACTTACTTTCAAGAAAGGCAATCCGTTCCTGCGACCGCAATTCACGCATTCGCTCGAATTGACGCACACGTTCATGGGCTTCCTGAACAGCACTTTGGGGTATAGCCATACCAATGATGTGTTCTCTGAATACATTGATACTGCGGCCAACGGCGTTTCGTTCCTGCGTCAGGGCAATATCGCTCAGCAGGACAACTATTCGCTGAACATCAGTTGCCCCATTCCCATCGCCAAATGGTGGCAGGGTTTCTTCAGCGTCACGGGTGTGATCAGTTCGTTCGATGCCAATTTCCGGGAGGGCTTTGCCTACAGCGAATCGTTCAAAACACTCAATTTATTCAGTGAGCACACCTTCCGTTTGCCCAAGGGCTGGTCGTTTCAGGTATCGGGCTGGTACAATTCACCGTCCATCTGGCAGGCCCTGTTCCGCTCCGAAGCGATGGGCGCAATGGACCTCGGCGTGCGCAAACAGGTGTTTGGCGATAAAGGGACGATCAGTTTAAACGTCGGCGACGTACTCGGCACCGCAGGCTGGCGCAGTGTCAATGACTTCACTCCAGGCCTCTTCATGAAAGGACGGGGCAACTGGGAAAGTCAAACCGTAAAACTTAATTTCAACTACCGCTTCGGCAATAAAAACGTAAAGGGCTCGCGCCAACGTAAAACAGGCACGGAAGATGTGAACTCGAGGATAAAATCGGGGAACTAGGACATTAGACGTTGGACTTTGGACTATTGGACATTGGATTTGATCAGTTGGAACTTGGATGCCCCAACTTTTTAGAGTGCAAGTCCAATGTCCAATATCCAGGAGTCCAAAGTCCAAGAAGAATATGAAAGTTTGATTTGGTTTATCGGAGAAAGTAGCCCCGCCGTCGGAAGATTGGCGGGGCTTTTTACTGAGGGTGTCTCATAAGTGGTTAAAAAATCACCCATCGTCGTACTGCACTTTTGCCAGAATCCGTCCGGATTTCCACCTGATAAACGCCCGATGGCCATTTTGCATCGAGTTGGGGGGTAGCATTCGGAGCAATCAGCTTTTCCTCCAATATTTTCCCTTGTAAATCCAATATCCGCAGCATAACGCCTTCGCTATCAGTCCATTCTAACGAGGCCCTTTCGCCAAAAGCGGTAGGATTTGGGCTAAGTTTCAGTGCAAGGTTTAGCCTTTCCTCTGACACATCCGAGGTTACCCCGATTATAAAACAAGGAATGGCGGTACATCCCGCAGCATCGGTCAGGGTGAGGCAGTATTGTCCGGCCGCAAGGTTGATCATCGGTGCGGGGAGCGGCGGATTGACGCCTCCAATAACGCTGTCAAAAAAGATGCTGCCATCAGAACAGCCCAGGCAAGAAGCGTTTTGCGTGCTGAAAAAATATTGGATCGGATCGGGCGAACCGATCGTGGCTTGTGCGGTCTCAGTGCAGCCGTTGGCATCTGTGAGCGTCAAAGTGTAAGTGCCCGCTAACAGGTTGAAGTGAGAAGGGATGGGTGGAAGTGGAGGATCCCAATGGTACTGAAAAGGTGGCGTTCCTCCGCTGACATTGGTTTCTATCTGAACTACCATCAGAAGCACCTGCGGCATTTTGGTAAACAAAGCGGACCGTTTGAGCAGGAAGATGGGCGGTAAGGAAAGATGCCAGGCAAAGGATCAGGGATATGGATTTCATGAGTAGTTTATTGTTTTACAAACCGCTGATCTCAAGCTATGGTGTCATTCTGAGCGTAGCGAAGAACCTGATTATCAAACACAACGAGCCGTTTTCTCCGGTTCTTCGCTTCGCTCAGAATGACACTATAGCTTGGGATTGCGAACGGTTGCAGAGAAAAATTTTGAGACTGCCAAATATAGCCGCCTCTCCTCTTGTCCAAATGTAAATTCTGCCCTTATGTCGGCGAAACAATAAAATACATATCCACCATACCCTTGTTGTGTACCTCTTTTTGTCCCCGGTGCTTAGCAAGGAATAGGTGCTTGACAGCCTCCTTCGTGGCGCCGGAGATGTTGACTTGTCCTGGTTCCCCATGTTCTTCCAGTCGGGCGGCGAGGTTCACAGCATCGCCCCAGATGTCGTAGGCAAATTTGTTTTTTCCAATTACACCTGCCATTACCGGCCCCGTATGGATACCAATGCGCATTTCGGTGAGGTGCGCATCCGGACGTTCATGCCTGCGCGCATCAAGCCAGCCCGACATTTCCAGTGCTGCTCGCACGGCATCCGCGGCATGCGTCTCGTTGGGTACTGGCAGGCCGCCCGCGCACATGTAGGCATCTCCGATGGTCTTGATCTTTTCGAGGCCATTCCGTTCGCAGATCTCGTCGAAGGCCAGGAAGCACTCGTTTAGTTCGTCGATCAGTTGCTTGGGCGTAAGCGTAGCCGACAATCGGGTGAAATTGACAAAATCGCTAAAAAGCACAGTGGCAGATTCGTAGAGTCGAGGTGTAGCCTGGCCACTCGCCTTGAGTTCGTCGGCAATTTCCTGAGGCAAAATATTGAGCAAAAGCCCATCGCTTTTGCGCTGTTCTTCCTGAATCTGAATGTTTTGCGCCTGAATCTTGCGGTTCTGACTTTGCAGTCTCTGTTTCGCACGGCGGGCAAACCACCAGGATACGCCCACAATACCCAAAATGACAAAAAACAGCGAACCTAAGATGTACGCAAATTGACGGAAATCAGCCTCTTGCTCACTGCGATAGGTTTGTTCGCGCTGAATGCGCTCCAATTCCTGCGAACGCCGGGTGCTGTCGGCCATGTTTTCGGCGCGTTCAATTTGTTCTTTTTCACGGAGTTCTACGATCAGGCGACCCTGTTTTTCCGCGTTCAACTGCTGATCGGCAAGGCGTAAACGTTGGCGTGCTTCGAGGGCCTGGAGGGTTTGTTCCCGGAGTTTGGCCTGGTTGGCTTCCTGCTGGGCTTCGAGCAGGCGCACCTCATCTTCTTTTCGGCGCGATTCGAGTTCTAGATTTTTGTTTTGGAGCTCCAGTCGCTCGCGGTCGAATTTGATTTGATTGAGTTCAAGATCTTTAAAATTCTGCCGCGCGATCAGGAATTTGATCTGGCCCTCAGAGGCCGCGAGCAGGGTGCGCTGTTGGTTTAGCCTTTGTTCGCGAGCCTGGTCTTCCACCCGCATTGAGTCGAGCACATTGAGGTAATCGCGGTAATATTCAAATGCTTTTTCAAAATCGTAAAGTTCGTGGTAGAGGTCTGCAGCGGTGCGGTACGCCTCCGCGAGCACGGCCAACTGTTTGGTGTCGCCAGCATACTGGATGGCCATTTGGTTGTGCGAGAGGGCGTTATAGAGGTCGTTGCTGCTAAAATATACCTTCGCCAGAAGGTGTTCGAGGTTGGCCAGCGCGGTATAATCTTTCCTGGAATAAAGCAGACTCAGGGCTTTAAGCAGGTATTCGATGCCCCGTTTGGTTTCCCCTGTGTTGTGTAGCGCGATGCCCATATTGGCCCACAATACCTCCGGATAATCGCAGGGTATATAGGCGCATTGCAGTTCAGCCTTTTGAAAAAATTCCAGTGCTTTCTTGTAATCACTCAGCGCAGCATACTGTCTGCCAAGGTTATTGTAAAGCAGCGATTGCTCTTGGGTAGTTCCGGCCTTTTCAATGATATCCTGAAGCAGAAGATAGAAATACAGGCTTTTTCCCGGATCACCATTTTGATCATAGGCCTGGGCTCGTTTTTGGTAGATCTGTACCAGACGCGGGTTGTTTCCCTCCGCTTTATATTTGACAACCAGTTCTTTATACAATATTTCTGCACTATCAAAGCGCATATCGTAAAGACAGGCATCGGCGGCTTTCTCGCGGGTTTCATAGTCCTGAGGGCGCAATGCAAGCACTTCACGGTAATAGCGGTGGGCCGGAGCGTAGAGTTTTTCGTTAAAAAACAGGTCGCCAATTGCGGTCTTCACGGCGAGTTGGCTGGGCTGATTGCCGGAAGTTTCAAGTTTTGCCTCCGCCTCAAGATAATGTTGAAGGGCTTCTTCGGTGCGTCCGATTCGGGTATAGGTTTCGCCTAAAAAGATGGACGCGCGAATAATTCCACCATCGTAGCGCAGACTGCGCGCTAAGGAGAGACTTTTTTGGCCTAGTTGTTCGCGCTCCGTATCGCTGTCCGAATGCTTGGCACGATCCAGAATCTGCTCCACTTCGACTGTGCTCTGCTCAAATTCGTCAAGCACCTGGGCTTGCAAGCAATTGAAAGCCAGAAAGATAATAAGGGAGCTGAAGGAAAGTCGCACGGTGTTGGAGTAGATTGGCGACGCGAAGAAAGGGATTTTTTTTGGGACCTTAGACTAATAGACCTTGGATTTGATCCGTTTTATACCAGATCATCCAGTTTTTCGAGTGCAAGTCCAAGGTCTAACGTCCAGCAGTCTAAAGTCCAAGGTCTAACGTCCAGCATCCCAAGTCCTACTTCCCTTTCCAAATCTTCAAGCCCAGCGATTCAAGCGCCATTTCCCACAATATCTCGTAAGGAATGATCTCGATCTCGTGGGCCTGGTTTGCCGTTTCGAGCGGCACAGTCTGAAGTTGTTTGAAGAGTCGTTCGGATTTGCGCGTGGAAGCTTCGCGGTGGAAATTAGCCTGGGGTATCTGGAGCAACATTTTGATAAAACAATTGCTGCGGAAGGTCGCATGGTCTTTCAGGTAGCGGCTGCAATATTTCACAATGCCCTCGATGCGGTCGGATGATTTTTCGTAGTCCTTTTCAGCGATTGCGTACAGGATCTGGACAATGAGCACACTGATATTCATGCCCCCCTTATCTTTGGAAAAAAGCGTGATTTCGTTGATGAACTTGCTCATTTTGAACTTCTTATAGCGCTCACTCAGCACGGATTCCGGTATTTTCCCAATCTTGATCAGGTAGAAAACGTATGCCTGAAAAATGCGCCACATCTCTACCACCTGGATTTGCTTTTCTTCGAACCGCGGGTAATTCACCACCTTTTCATAGAGGTGGTATGCTTCTTCCCAGTGGCCTGTGCGCATGGCGAGCAGGAAGAAAAGTTCCTGTAGTTTGAACCAGTTAAAGGAGCCTTCTTCGAAGAAATATTCGCAACGTTCAATGGCTTTCTGGCCTTTATCGAACTCGCCCAATTGCAGATAACACACAATCAGATTGTAATAGAACACCTGTAGCGGCAACCCACTGTCGTAGTCTTTTTTGTCAAAAAACGAGATGGCATCCTCGCAGATTTTGACCGTTTTTACATAGTCGTTCTCGCTGTTGTAAATCAGCAGATGCACCATGCGCCCAAAAAGATGGAGTTTGAACGAGGTGCAAACCGACATGAACGGCTTTAACTCTGCGTAAAACTCCTCAGCCTGCTGCGTTACTTCTGCTTTGGTAGATTTGCTGTTGGTGTACTGAGCCATAAGTTCGGAGTAGAAAAACTCCGCCTTGCTTTCCATCTGCCAGATTTTCTCGTATTCGAGATATTGTTTTTTTACGTCCTCATACTTGTTGATGTCACCATCTACCGTGCTGTATTGCAGTCGCAGCACCCGTAAAATATCAAGGGTCAGTTCCGTGAATTCGAAATGTTTAGCGTGTCGAAGCAACCGTTCCAGCAGGTCAATGCCCGTGATTTTGGCATTGCGGATGAGCAAGGTCATGGCCGCCGACCATTTTTTATAACATTCAAAAAATGCCTTTTGGCGGTTTGTGAAGTTGGCTTCCTTAAAATCAAGCAGGAAAATCGCATCGAGCAGACGTTCCTTGAGTTTATTTTTCAAGCTCGTTATATTGACTTCATCGCCCTCTTTAAAAAGGGTTTTGGCGTCCTCGTCAGAAAGCACCTTTTTGTCCAATAAAGCATTGAACAGGCGCTCCATCTTGGAGTCTGGCTCGATGATAAACTTTAAGATTCCACTACCCTTCAGTTTGGTCTTATTAACCAGACCCACGAGTTCTACAAGGTCGCGCATAAGCCGAAGACGTTTGATTATCAATGATAATGGCACAAAGCGGTGGCCTGAGATGGAGTGTTTGTCCGCATCAGAAAACCATTTGGGCCAGTTAACCCCGTATCGGTTGGGAATGGAAAATAATGTGGGAGAGGAAGAAATCCGGAATCAAAAAAGTTGCCCCGTTCCGTTTCAACGTACTACCGAAGGTGGATTACTGGGCGATCAAAATTACCCAGGGATTAAAGATTATGACACAAAGGTAAAATAATTTAACAGTGAATGGCCAAATTTATGCCAAAGACATTTAAACGTCTTTAACAATACACTTTAATTGGGTGTATTTCAAATAGTTACCCTATGTGGGGTATTAAATTTAAATCTATGTTCACACAATTATACAAACCCCATCGGCTTAAAATTCGCCCCCAAGACCTTTTCGGCAGCTGCGCCCAGCCAATTTTCCAGCAGTGTAGCGTACACCTGTCTGAAATCCACCTGAAATTTCAGGTCGCCCTGATCCAGATCCATTAGATCAGGCAATGGGTTGAGCAGCCCTTTTTGCTGGAGGCTTCCGCCAAAAAACATCATGTTGTTCGCTGTACCATGATCGGTACCACCGGAAGCATTCTGCGCCACGCGGCGACCAAATTCTGAAAATGTGGCCACCAATACATCGTTCCATTTTCCGTTGGCTTTCAAGTCGGTGGCAAAGACCGAAAGCGCGTCATTGAGTTCCTGAAACAGCCTTTTTTGCTGCGGTTCCTGATTGATGTGCGTGTCAAAACTGCCCAGCGAAACGTAGTACACCGAAGTGTCCGTATCTGCTAAGATCAGCGACGCGATGGTTTTTAGATCCTTTCCCAGCCCTGTTGCAGGGTAGATTGCGGCAGTAGGTTTCTGTCGACTTTGTTCAAAAAGGTAATTGGCCGAAGAGAGCGTTTCGGCCATGGTTTTGTACAGGTAATCTACCGGCGCATCATCATTGAACACCGGTCCTTTGGCAGCGGAGTACTCGGCAAAGAATGGGCTTCGGGTGCTTTCATACAGTCGCTTGGCGTCCTGCAAAGCCAATCCTTTGGCGTTAACCCCTTTCATTACAAGGCTCAGGGTGTCGTCGAATTCAAGTCCTGCTGTAGGTCGACCAGCGCATTGTGCATCGAGATAACGCCCCAGCCAGCCCGTTTGCCAATACTCGTCTGCCGGACTTGCGGAGTGCCAGATGTCCATGCTGCGGAAGTGCGAACGGTCAGGATTCGGGTACCCCACACTATGGAGCACGGCCATGTGGCCGCCGTCCCAGAGGCTCTTGAGTCCGACGAGGCTTGGGTGGAGTCCTGCATCGTCGGTAAGCGCAAGCGCGGTTTCGCGTTTGATTCCGAGGCGTGGTCGCTCGCGGTAGTACACGTCGTTGCGCATTGGAATGATGGTATTCAGGCCGTCATTGCCTCCACTGAATTGTATGATGACCAGATTTCGGCCATTAACGGGCAATGTGCCGGGAGCCTGAAGGGAATACAGGAATTTTGGCAAAAGCAGGGAAGCCGTTGCCAGGGAGCCGGTTTTGAGGAAATCTCTTCTTTTGATGAGCATGAGCGATAAGTGTTTGTTATTTGGGGATTTGGTTATTTGGTTATTTGGGGATTTGGTTATTTGTTGGCCAGAGCTTGGTATCCGATTTGACGGCAGGCACAGATACCAAGCTCTGGCCAAACGAATAACCAAATCCCCAAATAACCAAATCCTCAACAAACCTGATATTCCGGCGTAGCCATCAACTGCACAATTGTGGTTTGTATATGTGCAGATCGACTGCTTCGGTTGGTATTTTTTTCAAGTACCGCTATTGAAAGGTTTTTCGTGGGCACGGCCCAGAGAAACTCCGCAATCTTTTCAATCAATTCTTGATCAGGGATTTTGGCGAACAGATCCAGCGCGGGTTGCCAATCGATCACTGCTGAAAGTCGGCGCATCTGACCCTTTGCCGCTTCGCCCATTTGTTGGTCGTCGTCGGTTTTACCGCTCACATCGAGGGCCTGATTGTTATAAATCAGTTGCGGAATTCGAAGGCGCAGCATCAGCGAACTGCTGTCAATCCAGTTGCGACCGCCGGGCCAGCCCGCTACATTGGGCGGGTAAAAAAGAATCTGTCCGAGGGCTTTTTGCAATACAAGTTGACTTTCAGGATCCGCGAGTTCCATGGGTATGCTGCGCCGAATGCCTATCCAGAGCTCTATGGGCGATTTGATTTTTGAGCCAACATTTTCTGGTGCATAAAACCAGTCGGAACGGGCAATATCTTCCAATAAACGCATAATTTTATACCCGGAAGCAAAAAATCGGTCGCCTAGCCACACGATGCGATCTTCCGGCACATTCATTTCATTCACCAAAAAACGGTACAATTTTCGCGCAATAAACCTTGCCGTTTCGCGCTTTTCCAGCAAAATTTCCAACATTTCATCGCCGTTGAAATTGCCGGTTTTACCCAGCACTGTTTTGCTGCCAGTATCATGGTCGCGCTGACGAAAGACAAACTCCCCGTCTAGCCGGTGACTCCATCCTGTAAATGCCCGAGCGGCTTCTTTCACGTCATTTTCTGTGTAATTCCCGCGTCCCAGCGTGAATAGCTCCATGACCTCCCGGGCGAAATTCTCGTTGGGATGTTGCTTTTTGTTTTGCTGGTTGTTGAGAAATGAAATCATGGCGGCTGATTTCGAGACGCCACGCAGCAGATCGGCAAAATTGCCCAGCGCATGTTCCCGCACTATTGTTAAAAGTTGCTGTTGATACAGGATATTGATGTTGCGGCTGGCAAAATGCCCATGCCAGAATAAGGCTATTTTTTCACGCAATTGAGCCTTTGAGTGCGTCATTTCTTCCAGCCAAAGCAGGTTAAGGTTCTGCAGATCTTCGCGACTTTGTTTGCGAATCTGGCGTTTCTGCTCTTTGTCGAGTTCCCGGCGTTCCATTTTACCCAATTCGCCCGCACCCATCAATAGACCCTTTACTGCGCCATCGACCACATCAAAATGCTGGGGTGCGGGCAAGGACTCGTCGCGCAGTTTTGGCCACCAGGATTCAGGCGGTAATGCTGTCCAGTTTTGCCAGCTTTTGGTGCGTGGTCCAAAACCAAAGCGCCAGAGCAGATGCTGTAATTTGTTCATGCTGTTGTGGATATGTTGAATCGGGGATTTGGGGATTTGGGGTTCAATCGCCTGGGTTTCCGGTCCGCGAAAATAATGAATTTGTTCGGCGGTTTATAGACGTAGCTCAACGAATAACGTTTAAGCCTTAACTCTTTTTTAAAGCCAACGTACCTTTGACGTGTCAGGTCGAATCACCCAATCATCCACTCCTTCGCCCCCGCCTGCCAAGCCTTCCTGCCCGCCAGGTCTTGGCAGGCGGGGGCGGGCAGGAAGGCTTCGGCGGGTAAAAAATACACAAATCACCAGTTCAACAAATACACATGAAAAACATAGCCATCCTCACCGGCGGCGACTCTGAAGAGCGCGTTATCTCCTTAAAAAGCGGCCAGGTCGTACTCGATCACCTGCCTAAGGACCGGTACCGTTGTTTTCTCATTGATATTCAAAAGGCCGATTGGCGCGATCTTGGCTCCGGAACTCCAATTGATAAAAATGATTTTTCGTTGACCATAAACGACGAAAAGATCCGCTTTGACTGCGCATTTGCTGCTCTTCACGGCTCACCGCTCGAAGATGGTAAATTGCAGGGGTATCTTGAAATGCTCGGCATTCCTTATACCTGTTGCAATGGTTTTGTAAGCGCGCTTACGATGAACAAGCACAACACCAAAATGCAAATAGCCCAGTATGGCAACCGCATTCCTATGGCCAGATCTGTGTTGCTTCATCGTGGTGAAAATATTGACAATGAGCAGTTTGTGCCGCTTGGGTTGCCACTTTTTGTGAAGCCCAACACCCATGGTTCCAGTTTCGGAGTGACTAAGGTAAAAGCGATGGAGGCACTTATCCCTGCCATTGAAGAAGCATTTCGTTTCGACAAAGAAGTGGTCGTAGAAAGTTTTTTACCCGGTCGGGAATTCTCCAATGGAACCCTGCGGGTTGGCGGCGAGGTTGTTGTTTTGCCCGTCACGGAAATCATTCCCGACGACGAGTTTTTTACCTACGCTGCCAAATATGAAGGCCGTTCAAAAGAGGTTACGCCCGCCGAAATTTCTGATACCCTCACCTTGCAATGCCAGGTAAATTCACGTTTCCTCTACAATGCCTTGCAATGCCGGGGTGTGGTGCGTTTTGACTATATTTTGGTCGGTGACACCTTCCATTTCCTGGAAGTCAATACGATCCCGGGCATTTCGCCCGCGAGCATTGTGCCACAACAAGCGGTGGCGTATGGCTGGGGTTTGGGCGAGTTTTTTGCCTTGTTGATTGAAGAATCAGTAACAAGTAACAAGTAACAAGTAACAAGTAACAAGTATCAAGTTTTCAAAACCCCAAACTTGATACTTGATACTTGTTACTTGATACTTGTTACTTGTTACTTGTTACTTTAATAACTTTAACAAATACTCCCCGTACCCACTTTTTAAATACTTGTGCCCAAGGCTTTCCAGTCCTTCGTCGTCAATAAAACCCATTTCCCAGGCGATTTCTTCGATGCAGCCGATCTTCATTCCCTGGCGGTCTTCGATGGCTTGCACGAACTGCCCGGCTTGCATGAGCGACTCATGCGTACCGGTATCCAACCAGGCATAACCGCGGCCCATTACGCGTACTTCCAGGCGACCTTGTTCCATATAATACCGGTTCACGTCCGTGATCTCATATTCCCCTCTTGGGCTGGGTTTTAAGTTTTTGGCTATTTCAACGATTTGATTGTCATAGAAATAGAGTCCCGGAACAGCAAAGTGACTCTTTGGCTGTTTGGGCTTTTCTTCAATGCTGATCGCCTTGAGGTTTTTGTCAAACTCCACTACGCCATAGCGCTCCGGGTCTGCAACCTGATAAGCGAAAATAATGCCGCCGGCAGGGTTGGCACAGGAACGAAGCATCTCTCCCAATCCTGCTCCATAAAAAATATTATCGCCCAGAATCAGGGAAGCCGGGTCGCTACCAATAAAGGGAGCACCCAGCACAAATGCCTGGGCAAGACCATTGGGTTCGTGTTGCTCGACGTAAGAAAAATTCATGCCCAGCTCGCTGCCATCACCGAAAAGTTGACGGAACTTGGGCAGATCGTAAGGGGTAGAAATGATGAGTACGTCGCGAATTCCGGCCAGCATAAGGGTGCTGAGCGGGTAATAGATCATCGGCTTGTCGTAGATCGGCAGCAA